>DATDKW010000290.1:0-29324 GCA_036519715.1 Mycobacteriales bacterium | reverse complement strand
CGCCTACTGCCTCAACCTCCACTACGAGGCCGCACGCGATGCCGGCGTTGCCCGACCGGTGATCGATACCCTGACCGCGTGGTGGGAGACCGACTTCCACGACGACGCCGCCCGCGCCGCCCTCGCCTACACCGAGGCGATGACTCGCGTCGCTGACGCGACCGCCACCGAACGCTTCGGTGAACGGCACGAGGCGCTCGCCGAGCACTTCTCGCCGGAGGAGATCCTCGAGATCGTCGGGATCGTCATCAACATGAACGTCTGGACCCGGCTCAAGCTGGCCGAGGGCGCCATCCCCACCTCGCGGGACGGCTTACCGGCCTGACGAAGACGGTGGTGGAGACCGCGCTGGACGCCGAACTGTCTCACATCTGCGGTCATCCCGTCCGTGGCGGCGGCGACGTCCGGTGCCGCCAACAAGTGGTGAACACAACGCCGTGCAGGCGAGGACTGATATGGAGGTCTCGGGATGAAGGCGATCGTGGTGACGGATCAGGCGGCGGGAACGCGCGGGATGACGCTGGTGGAGCGGCCTGAGCCGGAGGCGGCGGGGAACGATGTCGTCGTTCGGGTTCATGCGTCGGGATTCACTCCGGGTGAGCTGTCGTGGCCCTCGAGCTGGACCGATCGTCTCGGCCGGGACCGGACGCCGTCGATCCCCGGGCACGAGCTGGCCGGAGTGGTCAGCGCTCTGGGCTATGGCACGACGGGACTGTCGGTGGGACAGCGGGTGTTCGGCCTCACGGACTGGACCCGCGACGGCACCCTGGCGGAGTACGCGGCCGTGGAGGCGCGCAACCTTGCCCCGCTGCCGGGCGACGTCGAGTTCACGGTGGGCGCGAGCCTGCCTATCTCGGGCCTGACCGCGTGGCAGGGCCTGTTCGAGCACGGCCGCGTTCAGGCCGGGCAGAGCGTCCTCGTGCACGGCGCGGCCGGCGGGGTCGGATCGATGGTGACGCAGCTCGCGCGCGAGGCCGGCGCCTACGTCATCGGCGGCGGACGTGCCGCCGACCGGCAGACCGCGCTCGATTTCGGCGCGCAGGAGTTCGTCGACCTCGACCACGACGCCCTGGAAGACGTCGGCGGAGTGGATCTGGTGTTCGACGTCATCGGCGGCGACATCGGGAAGCGGTCGGCGAGCCTGATTCGAACCGGCGGAACACTGGTCACCATCGCCGGTCCGCCTGAGGCGCGGCCAGTCGACGGCCTGGCCATCGACTTCGTGGTCGTACCCGACCGCGCCCAACTCACCGACATCGTCCGGCGAGTGCGGGACGGACGACTGCGGACCATCATCGACACCGTCGCGACCCTCGACGACGCCGTCGCCGCCTTCAACCCGACCCAACGGCACAAGGGCAAGACGATCATCCGCGTCCGTCCGTGAGAACCCATCAACCCGTCGTGACTCCCGCCGGCGATGCCCAGCCGGTCCGGATCGGCGACGCCCTCGGCGATGAGCAGGTCAGTGCCGGTCAGGATGTCGGTCCACTCTGCTGAGCTGCGTGTGCGTCGCTGACCTGCGCGGACGGCTCTCGGCGGTGCGTGTCAGCTCACGCGGTCTGGGGTCCCTCCTGCGGACTCGTGCGGACAGTCCCCACTTCGGGCCTGCTAGTGGGTATGCCATTCGCGTGGTTCGGCGTGACAAGGTCCAGCAGGGCCGCCGGGTGCTGGCGATCGTGCTCGTCGCTGCGGGGCTGGCCGCGTGTACCGGCGGTGACGAGGCCGCCGTCGATGCGTCGATGTCGGTGTCTCCGTCGACCGCGCTGCTCGATGCGCCGGTCATAGCCTCCGTGGGCGGGCTGCCGGCGGGTGCGCGGACGACGGTGACCGCGACTGCCACTGATGCGGGTGGTACGGAGTGGTCGGCGTCCGCGGACTTCCAGGCGACCTCGGCGGGGACGGTCTCGCTGGAGCAGCCGCCGGTCGCCGGCAGCTACACCGGGGCGAACCCAATGGGGTTGTTCCAGTTCATGGCGCCGATGGGCTCGGACACCAACGACTTGGGCTTCGAGCAGCCAACCTCGCGGGGTTATGAGGTGACCCTGCAGGCCACGGTCAACGGCGAGGTTGTGACCAGCGCCAGGGTCCGTCGCCAGACCGCCGGAGAGGTCGGCGTCGCTTCGAAGGAGTTGCGGGTGCCGGCGGACGGCGTCCACGGCACGGTCTTTCTGCCAGCGGACAAGACCGCGAAGCGGCCAGCGGTGCTGATCTTCGGCGGTTCGGAAGGTGGCGTGTTCCCGACCGTCTCGGTGGAGGCGTCGCTGCTCGCGGCGCACGGGTACCCGGCGCTCGCGTTGGCCTACTTCAAAGCACCCGGCTTGCCCGACACCCTGAGCGCGATTCCGCTCGAGTACTTCAGCAGGGCCCTCGCCGTCCTTCGCGCCCAGCCCGGAGTCGACCCCCGGCACGTCCTGGTCATGGGCACGTCGCGCGGCGGCGAGGCAGCTCTGCTGCTCGGCTCCTACTTCCCCCAGCTCGTGAACGGCGTCGTCGCACTGGTGCCCGGGTCCTACGTCAACTCCGCCATCCCGGCAACCGGCCGCTCCCCGTGGACCCTGCGCGGCCGCGACTTGCCGTACGCCGACGCAGCCAAGTCCGGAGCACCAGCGGCAGCGGTCGACCCGCGGGCGATCATCCCGGTCGAACGGATCCGCGGCCCGATCATGCTCTCTTGCGGAGGGCGCGACCTGTTGTGGCCGTCCTGTACCTACGTCGACGACATCACGCGCCGGCTCTCCGCTGGAGGCGTCAGCTCTACGGTGACCGCACTGCGCTATCCCGACGCCGGCCATTACGCCGGCACCGTGCCGCCCTACACCAGCATCACCGACGACGCTCTCACGACTGCCGGCGGCACGCTGACCGGCACCCAGACCGCCAGCGTCGACCTCCACAGGAAACTGCTGGCTCTCCTCGCCAGCCAGTGACACCGACGGACTGCCGAGGCGCCGCCAGCCTGGCCGCCGAGTGGCCCCGGGCATCACCGGCTCCTCGTCCTAACAGCGCGCAGGGCTGGCGCCGCTGACGCCGCACGACCTGCGCGACACGGCGGCCAGTCTCGCGGTCCCTGCCGGCGCCACCGTCAGGTGCGGACCGACTCCGCGGCGGACAATCAAGAGATGCGGGGTCAGCCCGTTGGACCTTTACGGGTGCGCCGCCAGGGACTCGAACCCCGAACCCGCGGATTAAGAGCCCGAACCTGTTCGTATCGTGACGCGAGGCTCAGCGCCGGTGCAGCTGCCGCCCACCGTCAGCCGCCCACTGGTCTCGCACGCTGCGCCGCACGTCGCCCAGATAGCGCAGCTGCAGTACGATCCCGACCACGGCGAGAACGGCGTACAGCACCCACCAGCCGGCGGAGTCGTCGATCCGTGACACGACGGCCTCCGAGCTCAGGTCGTCGCCAGTGACCGAGCCGGTCAGCAGCATTATCCCCGCGACGACCGTGCCGGCTCCCGCCACCGCGGTGAGAACTGTGAGCAGCAGCATGGGCAACTGCCCGACGACGGCGAGCACCGCCAGCGCCACGCCGACCAGCAGCCCGACCAGCACGACCACCCACGACCAGCGGACGTTCACGCCAATCATCAGGCTGGCGCCGAGGACGAAGCCCACCGCCGCCATCGCCAGCACCACCGACACCTCGTAGTAGGCGTAGGCGAGAAGACCGAATGCCGCCGCCAGGGCCAGCCCGACCAGCCAACCGAGCGCGCTGACGAGGAACCCGTTGCCGCTGAACCGGTCGACGAGACCCGCCCCGAGCAGGAAGCCGGAGAAGGCGCCCCACAGCGGGATCACGAGCCGCATCGTCAGGTAGCCGCGGAAGCAGAACAGGGTGCCGACCGTGATCGCCAGCAACCCCAGCAGGACGTCGCGCACGGTGGTCTTCCCCTCTCGCCGATGCAGTGCTGAACAGCACACCGCACCGTCCTTGCATGAGCCTCACCCGAGGTGGGTGAAGCGTTCCGCTCTCCGAGACATCGACGATGTCCCGCACTGGAGGACAGGGGGACAGCACATGCGTGAGGACCTCTCGGCGGCCGGCCCGGTGGAGTTGGTGGCCCTGGCCTTTCCGAGTTCTACTGTGGACCCGCGAGTGGTCCTTCGATCAAGGACCTCGTCGACGCCTGAATGATCCGGCTGCTGGACGCCGCTGTCGTGCACAGGACGCCGACGACGTCGTGACCGGGACGGAACTGGAGATCGAGGACCTGCAGGCCTTCGACACGGTCGACGGCGACGTCCTGGAGCTGCTCAGCGAGGAGGACCTCCTCGCCATCGCGCACGGTTTGCAGCCCGGGACGACCACCCTGGTCCTGGTGTGGGAGAACCTGTGGGCAGCCGGGTTCGCGGCGGCGATCCGGCGGGCCGGCAGCGTCCTGGCCGCCTTCGACCGGGTCCCGGCCGGGCTGGCGGAGGCTGCGTTGCGGCGGTCCACTTTGGAAGGAGCGCCCGTATGAGACGGGCGATGGGCCGTGGCCGCCGCGGCCCGGGACTGCTGGGCACCGCGGCCCGCACCGCGGTGGTCGCCGGCACCGCGACGGCGGTGTCCGGCCGGGTCGCGACAGCACAGCAGATGAGGCAGCCAGCCGCCGAGTCGCCGGCTGGAGCCCCGTCGGCGCCGGTGCAGCCGCCCGCGGACGGCCGTTACTATGTGCTGCCGATGCTGGCCATGTGGACCGACAGCACACCAGCCCGGGCCCCGAGCGGGAGCTGAACTGGCTGCCCGTGCCGCGCGGCCGGCTGGGCGTGACGATGCGCGTCTTCGCGCCGGCCGCCGAGGCCTCCGACGGACGGTGGAACCCGCCTGCCGTCAAGCGCACCGGCTGAGGAGAGCCGCCGCCCGCGCGGCCGGTGCGCGTGGCGGCAGGGGATCCACCTGCCGGCGAACACTCCCTCCGCCCGCCTCGGTTCACCCGGGGTGCATGAGGCGCCCTGGCACGCCGAGGCCGTTGGCTGGTGGCGGGACCGGGGGCGCCCGGCCGGACAGTCACTTCCGAGGGGGTTCCGGTGAACACGGAGCATAAGGCGGCGACGGAGACGATCGTCGCGCACCACGAGCAGCTGACCAAGTCGCTGCCGATGCACGACCGGCAGGACTTCGACGACGCGCGCCGGGGGTTCGTTGCGGCCCTGGAACCCGGGGTTGTGCGTGCCGACGGCCGCGTGGTGTGGGACAGCGACTCGTACGCGTTCCTGATCGGCGACGCGCCGGTGACGGTGAACCCGAGCCTGTGGCGGCAGTCCACGCTCAATGCGATTCAGGGCCTGTTCGAGGTCGTGCCCGGGATCTACCAGGTGCGGGGGCTGGACCTGTCGAACGTCTCCTTCATCGAGGGCGACCGCGGGGTTCTCGTGCTCGATCCGCTCATCTCGGCCGAGACCGCGGCGGCCGCACTGGGGCTGTACCGCCGGCATCGCGGCGACCGGCCGGTGACCGGGGTCATCTACACGCACAGCCATGCCGACCACTTCGGCGGCGTCCGCGGGGTGGTCAGCCAGGAGGACGTCGACGCCGGCGAGGTGCCGATCCTGGCGCCGGCGGGGTTCGTCGAGCACGCGGTGAGCGAGAACGTCTACGCCGGCACGGCGATGGCCCGGCGGGCCGGCTACATGTACGGCGCCGCGCTGCCCCGGAGCCCGCAGGGGCAGGTGGGCGCCGGGCTGGGCCAGACCACGTCGACCGGCAGTTTCGGCATCATCCCGCCCACCTTGGACGTCACGACAACCGGCCAGGAGGAGGTCGTCGACGGCGTCCGCATGATCTTCCAGATGGCCCCCGGCAGCGAGGCGCCGGCGGAGATGCACGTCTACTTCCCGCAGCGCCGGGCCCTGTGCATGGCGGAGAACGCCACCCACGTGCTGCACAACATCCTGACCATCCGTGGCGCGCAGGTACGCGACGCGCACGCCTGGGCCGGCTACCTGACCGAGGCGATCGACCTGTTCGGCGCCGACCTGGAGTTGGTCTTCGCCTCCCACCACTGGCCGACCTGGGGCCGGGAGCGGGCGGTGGAGTTCCTGGCCCTACAGCGGGACCTGTACGCGTACCTGCACGACCAGACCCTGCGCATGCTCAACCAGGGCCTGACCGGCGCGGAGATCGCCGAGGCCATGGTGCTGCCGCCGGCGCTGGAGGATGCCTGGCACGCGCGCGGCTACTACGGCTCGGTCAGCCACAACGTCAAGGCGATCTACCAGCGCTACATGGGCTGGTACGACGGCAACCCGGCCCGCCTGTGGCCGCACCCGCCGGAGGCGGCCGGCCGCCGGTACGTGCAGTTCATGGGTGGCGCGGACGCCGTCGTGGCCAAGGCCCGGGAGTCGTTCGAAGCTGGGGACCTCCGCTGGGTCGCCGAGGTGCTGAACCACGTGGTGTTCGCCGAGCCGTACCACCAGGAGGCCCGAGAGCTGCTGGCCGACACCTACGAGCAGCTCGGCTACGGCGCAGAGAACGGGACCTGGCGCTGCGCCTACCTGTCCGGCGCCCATGAGCTGCGCCACGGCAGCTTCGGCACGCCGGTGAGCCCGGTGGCTCCGGACGTGCTGGCGCAGCTCACCCCCGGGCAGCTCTTCGACGCCCTGGCCATCCGGGTCAACGCCCCCCGCTGCTGGCACGAGCACGTCACCCTGGACGTCGACCTCACCGACACCGGCACCCGCTACCGGCTGACCCTGCGCAACGGGGTGCTCACCTACACGACCGCCGCCCAGGCCACGGCCGCCGACGCGGTCCTGCACCTGCCGGCCGCGGCGCTGCCGGCCGTGGTCGGTGCGGGTGCGGCCGACCCGGCCGGCCTGGCAGCCGCAGGCGTCCGGATCGACGGCGACCCGGCGGCGCTCGGGCGGCTGCTGGCCGCCCTGGACGCCCCCGACCCGGACTTCGCCATCGTCACGCCCTGACGAGCCCGTGCTCCGATCCGCCCCCGCCCGGCAAGTGAGCTGAAGGGGGGACTCATGCTGACGGCGGCGGTGGTGGGCGCGGTCCTGGTGCTCGGGTACGCCGCGACGGCAGCGGCGCTCGGCCGGCTGAACGTGTCGGCGCCGCTCGCCTTCGTCGTCGCCGGGAGCGTGCTGGGCTTCGCCGGCGACCCTCGCTCGGCGCAGGACGTGGTGTGGATCCGGGCTGTCGCCGACGGGACGCTGGCGCTCATCCTTTTCCACGACGCGACCCGGGCTTCCCCGCGGGAGCTGCGGGCGGCCAGCGGCCTGGTGCTCCGGCTGCTCCTCGTGGGCTGGCCGCTGGCCGTGCTCGCGCACTTCCTGACCGCCCGGGTGGCCTTTCCCGATCAGCCGGTCATGTTGTCCCTGTTCGTAGCGGCGGCGCTAGCTCCCACCGACGCGGGGCTCGGTGCGCCGACCCTGCTCAATCCCGCCGTGCCGGTGCGGATCCGTGCCGTGCTCAATGCCGAGAGCGGGTTCAACGATGGCCTGGCGACACCGGTGGCGCTGTTTGCCATCGCGGCGCTTGCCGGCTCCGGTTCGGGACGCCCGGCCGCCAGCACGATGGACGCTCTGGGGGAGCTGGCGGTGGGGTGTGCCTCAGGAGCGGTCGTGGGCGTCGCGGGCGCCGTCGTGCTCGGCTGGTCGCGCCGGCACGGAGCAAGCACTCCGTCCGGGCGGAGCCTGGGACTGCTGAGCCTGCCGATCCTGAGCTTCGGCGGTGCGGAGATGCTCCACGGCAACGGGTTCGTGGCGGCCTTCGTGGCCGGGTTGGCCTTCGCGGCCGCGGCGGGCTGGCTGAGGAAGGAGGAGAGCGTGCTCCGTCTCACCGAAGGGGCCGGGGAGCTCCTCGGCTCCGGGACCTGGCTGGTGTTCGGGCTGGTCGCCGTCCCGCAGCTGTGGCGGGCCGTGGGCTGGCGGGAGGTGTTCTTCGCGCTGCTGTCGCTGACCGTGCTGAGGATGGTCCCGGTTGCGCTGAGCCTCGCGCGCAGCGGGCTGCAGCCGGCCACCGTGGCCTACCTGGGCTGGTCCGGGCCCCGCGGCCTGGCCACGGTGGTGTTCACCCTGCTCGCGGTGGAGTCCCTGCAGCTCGACGGCGTCACCCGCCGGGCCCTGCTCGCCGTCGCGCTGACCGTGCTGCTGTCGGTGGTCGCCCACGGGGTGACCGCCGAGCCGCTGGCGCGACGGTACGGCCGGTGGGTGCAGCTCCGGCGTCCGGCGCTGGAGACCGGCGTCGCCGCGGAGCCACGGCCGCGCGGCACGCTCGCCCGCAGGGGGCGACGGTGAAGCCCGATCGCGACGCCCTCACCCGGGACATCACCGCGGGCTCGGTCCTCGGGCTGGTCAGCGTGCCCGACGGGCTGGCGGCGGGCCTGCTGGCCGGGCTCAACCCGCTCGCCGGGCTCTACGGGTACCTTGTCGGCACACTGGCGGGCGCGCTGTCGACGAGCTCCGTGTTCATGTGCGTCCAGGCCACCGGCGCGATGGCGGTAGTGATCTCGGACGTCCCGCAGGTGCGGGGACAGCCGGACTCGCCAGCGGCCCTGGCCACCCTGGGCCTGCTCACCGGGGCAATCATGCTGCTCGCCGGCGTCCTCCGGCTGGGCGCGATGGTGCGGTTCGTGCCGAACGCCGTGCTGGCCGGCTTCGTGAACGCGGTCGCGATCAACATCGTCCTCGGTCAGCTGGCCGACTTCACCGGCTTCGCCAGCGAGCACGGCAACCGGGTGGCCCGCCTGGTCGACACGCTCGTGCACCCCGGCGGCTGGCAGCTGCAGGTGCTCGCGACGGCGCTGGTCACCCTGGCCGTGATCCTCGTGCTGGAACGGACGCGGGTGGGTGCGCTGGCCCTCGTCGTCGGCGTCGTCCTTGCCTCGGCGCTGGTGGCCGTCCTCCGACTGCACGATGTCCGGCTGGTGCGGGACATCGCCGACATCCCCCGGGCGCTGCCCGGCCTGCAGTCGCCCGCGCTGTCGTCCGTACTCGACCTGCTCATCCCGGCGCTCGCGCTGGCGTTCGTCGGCCTCGTCCAGGGAGCGGCGATCAGCCAGTCCGTGGCCAACCCGGACGGCGCCTACCCCGATAGCTCCGGGGACTTTCGCGGGCAGGGCATCGCGAATCTGGCTGCCGGGCTGCTGCGGGGCATGCCGGTCGGTGGCTCCATGTCCGGGACCGCGCTGGTCCGGGCGGCCGGTGCCCGCAGCCGCGTCGCGAACATCGTCGCCGCGGCGGTCATGGCCGCGGTGATCCTCGTCCTCGCGGGGGTCGCCGGCTACATCGCGATGCCGTCCCTGGCCGCGCTGCTGATGCTGGTCGGGTTCCGCACGCTGAAGCCGGACCAGGTCCGGATGGTCTGGCAGACCGGCGCGGCGCAGGCGACCGTCATGGCGACGACGTTCGCCCTGACGCTGACGATCCCGCTGCAGTACGCCGTGCTGGCCGGCGTCGCGATCTCGATCGTGCTCTTCGTCGTCCAGCAGTCGAACAAGGTCACGGTGATCCGCTGGACCTTCCGGGAGGGGTCGGCGTACCCGGTGGAGCGGCCGGCCCCGTCCGTGTTACCCGGCGGGGAGGTCGTGGTGCTCGCCGTGTACGGGAGCCTGTTCTTCGCCTCCGCGCAGGTGGTGGAAGCCCAGCTGCCGCGGGTGGAGCCCCGGTCGGCCGGCGCCGTCGTCGTCCTGCGGCTACGGGGCACCGAGGATCTCGGCAGCACCTTCATCCAGACGATGCTGCGCTACTCGGCCACGCTGAGGGAGGCCGGGTGCGAGCTGGTGCTGGCCGGGGTGGGCGGGCGGGTCCTTGACCAGCTCGAGCGCACCGGCGCCCTCGCCGAGCTCGGGCCGGACAACGTGTTCCGGGCGACCGCCCAGATAGGCGAGTCGCTGACCTCGGCCCTGGAACGGGCCCGTGCGCTGCGCAGCTGACCGCATGAGGTCGTCAGTCCGGGGCCGGCCCCTCGGACTGAACGGTGAACGACCGGACCAGGAACAGCACGCTGACCAGCAGTACCCAGGCCGGGAAGACGAGGGTGGTCCACAGGCTGAGCGTGGTGACGACGAGCAGAACCAGAGCCAGGGCGTAGGTCAGGCCGGCGAGCCAGCGCGGCATCAGGCCGGTGCGTAGCCAGATGGTCGCGAGCGAGATCATGAACGCCGCGGCCATCCGGAGCGCGTACACGTTGCTGACCTGTAGCATCGTCGCGCGGGCGAAGCGGAGCAACGTCGGGTCGTACGCCTGGCCGGCGTCCGATGCGCTGACCAGAATGCCGCCGGCAATCGCCGTCGAGGCGAAGGCCATGGCGAGGAACAGCAGCCCGCTGCCCAAGAAGACCGAGGCCAGGAACCGATCCTCGTACTGGCCAAGCCGGTCACGTACGACCCCGACGAACCACAGGAACGCGATCCCGGAGAGCGGCATCAGCGTCATCGCCCACCTCAGCCGACCGGACCCCTCGGTGAGCCAGTTCGGCTCGGCGAACGGGTCCGCGGGGATCGACAGCCGCATCAGCACCAGGCTGAGCCCGAACAGGACGGCGAACAGCACGCCGGCCCAGGCTGCGGCTCGGGGCGTCGTGAGCCGACGCAGACCCGGGATCGGGGCCGTGATGTGGTTCGGTGTCATGGCATTCACGGCAGCGCCGGACGGGTGCCCGGTTGTCGCTGGCTCAACTCCGCCGGCGAACGAGCGCTCCGACCGCGGCCCCGATCAGCGCGGTCAAGGTCAGCAGCAGCCACTGCGGCGCCGACAGGGTCGCCCAGAGCAGATGAACCGAGACCTTGTCGCGGTTCTGGGCGATGAAGACGATGACGACCAGGGTCAGCACCAGCGCCAGGACGACCGGCGGGCGCAACCTCGTTCGTGCAGGCTTCTCTGGCGACCGCGCGCGGGAGGTGGTACCGGCCATGGGGAGGCCCCTTCCCTTCGGAGAGCGAGCGAGATATCTCATCTTCGCCACGGCCACACCGCGTGCGTCACCCGGCGCGGGTGATCTCGCCACCCTGCGACGCGAGCCGCCCGCTGCGGGACCTTCGACTCTGCCCTGCGCACGGTCGCCGCCGAAATGCTGATCCGGAGGGAGCGCGAGGAGGCTCGGGGACCATGGACGGGGACGACATGTCGGGCGCGACTTCGCCTGTCCACTCCGGAGCGGAGGCAACGCAGCCGGGCCGGGTCGCGAGAAGCGGCACGGCAGGGTCCCGTCGGCTCCGCCCGATCCGTTCCAGTGAGGACGAGACACCCGGCGAGCGGCTGGACAGCCCGCCCGGCTCGGGGCCCGGGCAGGACGGAGCCGACCGCGCCGTCGGTGACGGGCCGGACCACGTGCCGTTGTCCCGGGTCCGGTTGACTCCGCCGCGCACGCCACCGGACGCGCTCTCCCGCCCGCGTCTGCTTCGGGCGCTCGACGAGGCGAGCAGGAGTCCGGTGACGCTGGTGAGCGCGGGTGCCGGTTGGGGGAAGTCGGTGCTGGCGGCGCAGTGGTGCCAGGGCGGTGCCCCGCCTGGCCCGGTGGCGTGGTTGTCGGTCGACGCGGACTGCGCCGACCCGGGGTTGTTCTGGTCCTATGTCATTGCCGCCCTTCGCGACGCGGGCGGGATCCCACCCGGTTCCGAGCTGTTCGACCTCGCGCCGCCGCCGGCGGTGACGGCATCGTTCCTGGCCCGGCTGGTCGCTGGCCTGGAGGCGTTGCCGCAGCCGGTCGTGCTCGTGCTGGACGACCTCGACCGGGCCGGCGTGGGTCCGGTGATCGACGACCTCCGACGGCTGGTCCGCCACCTCCCGGCGCAGCTGCGGCTGGTGCTGCTGGCCCGGACCGACGCCCCGCTGCTGTCCCTGCATCGGCTGCTGGTGGCCGGGGACCTCGTGCGCCTCCGCCCGGCCGACCTGTCGTTCACCCGGGCGGAGGCGCGGCAGCTGCTGGGCCGCCCCGGGCTGGCGCTGCGCGATGACGAGCTGGACCTCGTGCTCGAGCGGACCGAGGGGTGGCCCGCCGGCCTCCGCCTCGCGGCGCTGTGGCTGCACGATCAGCCGGACCCGACCGCGGCCATCAGCCGCTTCGCCGGCGACACCCGTCCGGTCGCTGACTATCTCACCGGCGAGGTGCTGGCCGGACAGCCCGCGGACGTCCAGCACTTCCTGCTGCGGACCAGCGTCGTGGACCGGTTCACGGCGGAGCTGGCGGACCGGCTGACCGGCGGCCGGAACGGGCGGCAGCTGCTGGACCGGCTCGAGGCGTCGAACGCGTTCGTCGTCGGGCTCGACTCCTCCCGCGACTGGTACCGCTACCACCACCTGTTCGCCGACCTGCTCCGCCACCGGCTCGCGGTGGAGGCGCCGGGCGCCGAGCGGGAGCTGCACCGGCGGGCGGCGGAATGGTTCGCCGGGCAGGACGAGCCGCTGGAGACCGTCCGGCACGCGGTGCAGGGAGAGGCGTGGGGCCTGCTCGGCCGGTACGTGGTCGGCAACGCGGCCGCCCTCGCCCTCGCCCCGGAGGCGTCCGCGGTGCTCGCACTGCTCCACGCCGTCCCGGCGTCGGCGGTGGCCGACGATCCGGAGCTCACCGCGCTCGTCGCGTTCGCCCACTTCCCCGACCCCGACCCGGACGCCATGCGGTCCGCCGTACGCGCTGCCCGCGCAGGGATCACGCGGCTCCCGCCCGGCCGAGCGGATTCCGTCACGCTGCTGCTGGCCATGGTGGACGCGGTGGCCGCACGCCGCGCGTGCGACCTGCCCGCGGCCGCGACGTTGACCGAGGAGGCGCTGGCCGTCGCCGACCGGCTCACCCACGCGGACGTTCCCGCGCTCGACGAGTACCGGGCGCTGGCGCTGGTCGGGCACGGCAACACCCTGGTCTGGCTCGGCCGGATCGAGGAGGCCGAGACCGGCCTGGTGGCCGGTCTGGACATCCTCCGGCGGTCCGGGCGCGCTGCCGTCACCCAGTCCATCCTCGCCGACGGCTACCTCGGACTGATTGCGGCGATGCGGGGGCGGCTCGGTGAGGCGACCCGGCGGGCGCGGGCGGCGATCGAGGTCGGCCACCGGATCGGCTGGAGCGACGAACCGCCGCTGGCCTCGGCCTACCTCGCGTTGGTCCTGGTACACCTGCAGCGCGCGGAGAACGACGCGTGCGCCGACGTGCTCGCCAGCGCCAAGACGGTCCTAGACCGGCGACCGGACGGGCCGCTGGACCTGGCCTGCCAGCTGGCCGGCGTGCGCCTGCTGCTCGACGAGCAGCGTGGTGACGAGGCTCGCCGCGCCATCGACGCGGTCGCCGCGGAGGTCACCAGCTGGCCCGATCCCTCGCTCTACCTGCTGCGCTGGCTCGACGTGATCCGCTCGGAAGCGGACCTGGCCCTGGGAAATCCGGCCGGGGTCGTGGAGCGGCTGGGCGCGGCCGCCGCGAGCCCGTCGCCGACCGAGCGGCCGTCGGCCCACGAGCTGGTCCTCCTCGGCCGGGCGATGCTCGAACTGGGGGACGTGCGGGCAGCCGCCCGCCTCGTCGAGCCGCTGTCCGTCCTACCGGGGCTGGACGCCGGACCGGCGACGGAGGCCGCTCTGCTGGCCGCACTGGCCGCCGATCGGCTCCGGCAGGAGAGCCACGCCATGGACGCGCTGAGCCAGGCGCTGGCCGCGGCCGAGGGCGAGCGGTTCCTCCGCCCGTTCGTGCTGTCCGGTCAGCGACTGCGACCGCTGCTGCTGCGCTACCGGCAGATCGTCGGCCGGCACGACGACCTCGCCGTGGAGCTGCTCGACCGGTTGGCGGACGACCGGCCCGGACCGGTGCGAGGGTCGCGGTCGGAGCACGAGAAGCTCACCCAGCGCGAGCTGGCGGTCCTCGCCCTGCTCCCGACGATGATGAGCAACGCCGAGATCGCGGTCGAGCTGTTCCTGTCGATCAACACGGTGAAGACCCATCTCAACGCGCTCTACCGCAAGCTCGGCGTGGAGAACCGGCGGGACGCCGTACGCCTCGCCCGGCGCCGAGGCCTGCTGGTGGACCGCTGACCGGATCCGTCACAGCGGAGCCGTCACGGCCGACCCGGGCGGGCGGATCCGGAGAGCCGCCGAGCCGCCGGATCTCGGTGATCCGCAGCCCCAGCGTCTCCAGCCGCCAGACCAGGCGGTGCAACGCCGCCGGGTCGCTGATCTGCCGGCGCAGCAACGATCCCCGGGGTGCCGCCGCGGCGACGAACCCGCACAGCCCATCCCGTTCGTCGTCCGCGGCGAACCCGCGGACCCGGATCTCGTACATCGACCCGCGCACCCGTCACTCCTTCGTCCTGGTGGGATCGCAAGCCGGCCGGTCGGCCGGGTAGGACTGGACCGGCGACCCCCGGGCACGAACGGTCCACTGTGGACATAATTACCTGCCGGGTCGTCGTTCCAGGACGGACGGTTCTCGGACAGCGCCGACACCGTATGTCCCGCAAGCGACAGTAGGACGGCGAATCCGCGCCGCCTCACCCGGCGAGGGTGGCCGTTCCGCACCCGGGATACGGCCCGGCTGCCCGCCGGAGGTCGCCACCCGCCGCCCTCCTCGGCGCCGTCTCACCTTCGCCGGGTGGCGCGGGACGGCGTTCCCGTCGCCCATCCTGGGCTGACAACCGGGAGCTTCTGGCATCCGACGGACGGACTGGTCGTCCCGGGTCACCGGCGGTCGGAAGGGGCGCCTCTCCGATGGACCCACGCGCAGCGACGGCCGTGCTGGACGTCCTCGGCTACGTCGTCGTCCTCAACCTGTTCGTGGAGTACCTCCCGACCGTGCTCACCGAGACCTTCACGCTGTCGTTGCTCACCGCCCTGCTGCTCAAGGCCATCCTCGAGCTCGTCGTCGCGGTCAAGAACGGGGTGAAGGCGCGGTACCGGAAAGCGTTGACCCGCACCGGCAAGGTGGTCGCCGCGGTGGGACTGTGGCTGGTCCTCGTCGCGAGCAAGTTCGTCGTCCTCGAGGCCGTCGACCTCGTCTTCGGCGACCGCGTGAGCCTCGGCGGCTTCGTACCGGTCACGCTGCTGATCGTCGCCCTGATGGTGACACGGGCAGCCGCGCGGCGGCTGCTGTCGGGCACCCGGCCGTACGCTCCACTCGGGTGACCCGCCGGCCGTCGTCGTCGGTGGCGCAGGACGGTCCGCCCAAGTCGCACCGAGCCGGTCCCAGGTGAGCGCGGCGGCGGCCGGGCCGGGGCGAGCGGTGGGCTCATCGAGGACGAGGATCGGCGGGTCGACGCCCGCTCGACGCGGTCCGGCGGGACGAGCCGCCGTCCCCGTCCGGCCCACGGCACGGGACCCGTCAGGCTTCCCCTCCCGGCCGCGGCCGGGGTGCTGGCCAGCGCCTCCGGAGCTGCCAGAGTGTCGAGGTCGTCGACGGGCCAGGTCATGACGACCTCGAGCCGCTGGTGCAGCCGGGCCACCAGGGGCGGGGTCAGCAGCGAGCGGTGCGCGGTGGCGCCGTGGCCGGGAGGTCCCCGCGTGCCGCGTCCCCCGTCACCGTCCTCGCCCGACCGGCACCGTTGGTTTGACGGGGATGTCAGCGGCGCGCCGCCAGGATGAACGCCCCTTTGATCGCCGCGAGGAGGACCGGGGGCGCTGTGGCCGCGTCGATGGGTTGCGACCGGTTCTCGGTGAGCACGGTGACGACGTAGCTCTGCCCGGTCCGGGTGGTGGCCAGGTAGGCCAGGGTCCAGGCCTGCGGCTCGTATCCGCCCTTGTACCAGGTTGTCTTCCACTGAGCAGGGTCGAGATCGAGGCCGGAGTCGTTGAACGAGAGCACCTGGCCGATCGGGGACAGACCGGGTCGGCGGGTGAGGGCGGCCAGGGAGGTGTAGGCGCGGCAGATGTCGCTGGCTGAGGCGAAATAGTCCAGGCTGCCAAGGTCGCGGGTGAGCAATGCTCTCGCTGCCCCCACGGTGGGTAGGGGGGCCGGGTCGACGGTGCTGGCCAAGAGGGTCCGCCGGCCTGCTTCGTTCGCGGTCAGGTACCGCTTCGCCAGCACCGGCCAGCGTTCGAGGGCGAGGACGAACAGCTCATGGGTGGTCAGGAACGGCCGGTCCAGAGCTGGGTTGGCCATCCCGGTTGCGGTCAGCGCCGCCTCGACCGCGGACCGGCCCACCAGATTGATCAGCATGTCGGTGGCTGTGTTGTCGCTGAGGGAGATCATCTTGCCGGCGGTGTCCCGCACCGAGATCTGGGTGCCGGTCGGCTCGTACTGGAGCACGCCGGAACGGAGGCTCTTGAGCTGCGTGGTGATGGTCAGCGGCTGATCCCAGCCGGCCGTGCCCGCGGCTACGGCTGCGCCCAGCGCCTGGAGCACGTAGAGCTTGAAGGCCGAGCCGATCCGCGCCGCGGCGCCAGGGTCGATGCTGTGCACAGGCTGACACGAGCCGTTGCTGACGTTGGCGACGAGCAGGTGAACCTGAGGGGCAACCGAGCGGAGCGCGGTATCGACACCAGCCCACGTGGTGGGCACCGGCCCGGCGGCCGGGACGTTTCCCACATCGGCGATCAGGCCCCGGCTGTCGACGGTGAGCGCAACCCGACCCCTGCGGACTGCACCGCCGGCGGCGACGGTGGCGACCGCCGTGCTCGGCTCACCCACCTTGATCGAGACCAGCCTGGCGCCGGCCAGTCCTTGCAGCCCTCGATTGAGCTCGGCCGGGCCGACTGTGGCCAGGTAGCTCCCGTCGAAGTGGGCAAGCATCTCTGCGTCGGACATGGGCAGGTGGGCTACCGCCGCGAAGAGCCATCGCAGCTGCGCCCGGGCCGGCGTATCGGCTGCGGCGGCGGCCGGTCCCGACGGCGCCGGCGCCCCCGACGAGGTGCACCCGGCGGCCACAAGCACCACCACGGTCGTCAACGCGAGGAACGCCCACCCCGAAGCGCCCAGCCTGCCACTGCCCCGGCGACACAGCCCAGGCATCATCGTCCTCATGCACCAGGATTGCTGCTCGGGCGGCCACCGAACCAGAGCCTTTCGTCCCGCCGCGGCGAGCAGCGAGGCCGGCTGAGACTCGACCCGCTTCAGGCGCTGTCCCTCATCGGTCGGCCGGCTGAACGGCGGACTTGCCGGCCATGGGGATGGCAACGACACCCTTGGTCGCGTCGCGCATCCCGGCTGACGTGGGGAGTGGTGAAGCGCAAATGCAAGGACCCACGGTCTCCAGCCGCCCGGGGCGCGCGACGTCCCCTTCATCCCGTGCCTCCGGGCGGGAGGGCGCCGGTGACCGCGGACAGCGGACCGTTGCCGGCGGAGTTGTAGGCCAGCACGCGGTAGTAGCGGCGGCCCGCGCCGACGTCGACGTACTCGAACCGGGGAGACCGGTCGACCTGCGCGAGCCGACCGCGGTCAGGGACGTAGCTGTGTTGGGCGGACCAGACGTTGACCACCTCTGGGGCCGCAGTGGCGCGGCCGGTGGTGATGTCGAAATCGGCCACGACCCGCAGCTGCGCGCCCCCGGCGGTGGTGCGGACCACCCGGTAGCCCGTGGCCCGCGGGACCGCCGCCCAGCCGACCGCGACCTCGCCGGAGCCGCCGCCGGGCCTGGCCACGGCCACGACGGCTCCGGGGACGGATGCGGATCCGGTCCCGGCCTGCCCTGGCCGGCCCGCGGTGTAGGGGCCCTGGATGATGAGTCCCTGCGCGCACACCGGGCCCGCGTTCCACGGGATGCGAAGCGACCGGGTCTCATCCGGCGGCGTGACGAGCAGGAAGGCTGGCTCCGGCTGGCACCTCCCGGTCGGACTGTCGGCGCCCTGGGCGACCGCGGACCAGTGCATGTCGGCGTGCGCGCTCATGCCGGGGCGCAGCACCACCTGGGTGGGCCGCGTCGTTCGGTCGCGCACCTGCCGGGTCGGCACCGTACGACCGCGCGCGTCGAGCAGCTGCAGGCCGCCGTAGCCGTAGATGGTGCTCGTGCGCCGAGAACGGTTGGTCAACACGATGGCGGAGTACCGGCTGCCGGCGGCACCCTCGACCCAGGCCAGCTCGGCGGAGAGGTCGCTCGTGCGGGCACGAGCCGGGCCGGTGGGCTGGGGCTGGGGTTGGACGGTCGTGGAGGCGGTGGGCGGGACCGGCGCGGGCAGCGGGCGGGACGGTGCCGCTGTGGGCGATGTCGACTCCGAGGTGGGTGCGGCGGTGGTCGGACCGCCGGACGAGCCGCAGCCGGCGACGAGTACGGCGCCGGCGACGAGGCACAGCACTCGGGTGGTGGGGTGGAGAATGCGCATGGCAAGCCCTCCTTCGTGGACCCCGCGGGCACCGCGCCCCGCGGTCATCCACACCCCAACTGTCCCAACCCTGCGGCATTCAGGCTAGGGTCCAAGGTCCCCCATCCGCGGTCCATGGATAGCGACGACGACCGGATCCGTGACTCTCCCGCCGGATCGTCCACAGTGGCCAGTCAGGTTGGGATACGGGCCGAAGGACTCTACCTTCCTGCCGGCCGTGCGACCGATGCTCGATGGGAGCGGCTGATCCCTCAGGGACCCGAGCTGACCGGGATCCAGCCGGAGCGAGGTGGGGAAGATGCGCGGCAACCGGCGGCGGCCCGACAGGCCGTACGCGAGTCCCCGAACGGCGGGTAAGCCCGCCGTCGTCATCGCGGCGATCTCGGCGGTGGTGGTCGGCCTGGTGGCCGCGCCCGCGGGCGCCGAGCCGCTGCAACCGACCGGAAGGGCCGAGGCGGCGACGGCGGCGCTGGCGCCCGCCGACCAGGCGGCGACGTCGGCGGTGGCGGTGGCCGCGGACGGCAACGGCGGCAGTGACGTGTTCTACCAGGTGCGCAGCGGCGCGGTCGTCACGCGGACCTTCCGTGCCGGCACCTGGTCCGCCCCGACCGTCATCAGTGGGCAGATCATCGGGCCGCCGGCGGCCGTGCGCGCCGGCGGCACCCTGTTCCTGGCCGCTCGCGGCATGGACAGCGGGCTGTACATGCGCACCCGGGTCGGCGGCACCTGGGCGCCCGGCTGGCAGCGGCTGGGCGGCGTCCTCACCGCAGCACCGGCCCTGTCCGGCTCGGCCGACGGTCGGGTGGACGCGTTCGTCCGTGCGACCGACGACACCATCCGGTTCAAGACATACCGGCCGGGGACCGGCTGGTCGGCCGCCTACACCAACCTGGGCGGCCGGTCCGGCACCGCGCCGGCCGCGGCGGCCGCCGCCTCCGGCGAGATCAGGGTGTACGTCACGGGGATGGACCGCGAGATCTACGAGAAGTCGCTGTCCGCCGGCGGGTGGAGCGGCTGGGGCAGGCTGGGCGGGACGAGCTACACGACCCCCGCCGCCGTCTGGGACCCCGTGCGGATGCAGACCCTGGTGTTCGTCCGCGGAACGAACCTGCAGCTCTACCGGGGCACCCGCAACGCGAGCACGTGGAGCGGCTGGACGTCGATGGGTGGCGTGCTGGTCGACGCGCCGGGGGCCGGGGCGCCGGCCGCCGGCCAGGCCGACGTGGTGGTGCGAGCCACCGACGCGAGCCTACGTACCCGCACCTACCGGAACGGCGCCTGGTCGCCCGCCTACCAGCTCAGCTGGACGCCCAGTCAGCTGCCGGCACCTCCCGCCGCCCGGCTCGGCGTCGACTGGACCCGCATCCCGACCAGCTCCCGAGTCGTGGCGCTCACCTTCGACGCCGGCTCCGACGCGGCCGGCCTTGCCTCCATCAGGGCCACTCTGACCAGCAGGAACGTGCCCGCGACGATGTTCCTGACCGGCACCTGGGTGCGCAGCTATCCCGCGCTGGCTTACCTGGTCGCGGGGACCGGCTTCATGGTCGGCAACCACACCGACACGCACCCGTACCTGACCCAGAAGACCGACGCGCAGCTGACGGCGGAGGTGACCAACGCCGAGACGACGATCTTCCGGACCACCGGGGCGACCGGCAAACCGGCGTTCCGCTTCCCGTACGGGGACGTCAATGCCAGGGTGCTGGCCGACGTCAACCGACTCGGCTACGTCTCCGTGCGGTGGACCGTCGACTCCCTCGGCTGGCAAGGCACCTCGGGAGGCATGACCACCGCCAAGGTCGTCAGCCGTGTGCTCGCGGCGCTGCAGCCCGGCGCGATCGTGCTGATGCACCTGGGCGCGAACCCGACGGACCACACCACGCTGGACGCCGCCGCGCTGCCGACGATCATCGACCGCATCCGGGCCCAGGGCTACCAGTTCGTGACGTTGCAGAGCCTCACCGGCTAGGAGCGGTTCCGACCAAGGACCGTCCGGGCAGGTCCGACGACTCTGTCCCTGGGAAGCCGTCCGTTGGGAGCGTGGGGGTGGCCGCCACCCAGCTGAGCGGTGGCCCGAGATCGTCGGATGAGGCCAGGGAGGCCTGCGATGGCGAGGACATACGAAGAAGCCGCGGTCGACGCGGACGGGCGGACCGGTCCTTCCCGGGAAGATGCCCTTCTTCGCGCTGACCAGCGGTTCGGCGGGGCGGAGCTGCGCGCGTGGATGGATGGAATCCTCAACCGACATCCCGCCGTCGGCCTGGCGGTGGGGATCGTCCGGGACGGCTCGCTGGAGCTGTTCGACGGGCGCGGGTTCGCCGACATCGCGTCGAGCCGGCCGGTCGATGCGGACACGGTGTTCCGGATCGGCTCGCTGACCAAGCCCTTCACGGCGGTCGCGGTGATGCAGTTGCACGAGCAGGGTCTGATCGACCTCGACGCGCCGGCCGACGACTACCTGCGCGGCTACCACCTGCTCCCGGCGCACCAGGGCTTCAGGCCCGCGACTGTGCGGCATCTGCTGACCCACACCGCGGGGATCGCGGAGGTGCAGCGGCTGCGGGATCTGCTCCATCCTGAGGCGGGCCCGTTCGAAGGCCGTCCCCCGGTCCTCAGCGTGAACGTCGGCGAGCCGATGCCCACGCTGGCCCAGTACTACCGCCGCGGCCTGCCGGTCGTCGTCGAGCCCGGCACGAGCTTCGCGTACTCGAATCCCGGATTTGCCACCCTGGGTCAGATCGTCGAGGACGTGAGCGGGATCGCCCTCGATCGCTACTTCCGTGAGCGGATCCTCGAGCCGCTGGGCATGACGCACACCGACCTCGTCCGGTCCGATCGGGTCGCGTCGCGCCTGGCGACCGGCTACGCGCTCGGGCGACACGGGGTGACGACCGTCCCGGATCGAGACTGGATCGGCGTTGCCGGCGGCGGGATGTACTCCACCGTCCGAGACATCGCCCGCTTCGCCGGGGCGCTGATGGGCGGCGGAGCCAACCAGCGTGGTTCGATCCTCGAGCCGGCGACGCTGTCGGCGATGTTCGAGCCGCACTACCAGCCGGATCCTCGGGTGCCGGGTTGGGGCCTCGGCTTCGCGCGTGGCCAGGCCGGCGGGCATCGCGTGGTCGGGCACGACGGGATCCTGCCGGGCTTCAACTCGACGCTCTTGGTGGCGCCGGACGACGGCCTGGCCGTCATCGCCTTCACGAACGGGTCCTCCGGCGCGTTCATGTGGATGGAGACCGAGTTCCAGCGGCTGCTGCGCCACCTGCTCGACGCACCGGGCGACGCGATCCGCACCGACATCCCGCACCGTCCCGAGATGTGGCACGAGCTGTGCGGCGGCTACCGGCTGCCGGCGCGGATCGCGGACCTGCGCGGACGTCTGGCGATCCCCGGCGGCGTCGAGGTGTTCGTTCGTCGTGGGCGGCTGATGCTGCGGGCGTTGAGCCCTGTCCCCGCCTTCTATCGTGGCCTGCCCCTGCATCCCGACGACGAGGACGATCCGTACGTCTTCCGGCTGGACCTGTCGGGGTTCGGGCAGGGCACGGTGCGCGTCGTGTTCGGCCGCGACGCCGCCAGCGGCGCGGCGGCAATCCATGCTGATCTCGGTGGACAGCCGCTGTCGCTCGTCAGGCGAGCCGCCGACGGGAGGACGCGCGTGCCGCTGGCGGCGCTGGCCGCGCTGCTGGCCGGCGCCGCCGCTCGATCGGTCCTGCGGCGTCCGCAGCGATCCAACTAGGTGGCGGCGTGAGCAGTGCATCGGCCACCGAGCTGTGGCGGATGAGCGCGACGGAGCTGGCCGAGGCGATCAGGACAGGGCAGGCGTCGAGCGTGGAGGTCGTCGAGGCGCACTGTGGCGGATCGAGGCGGTGAACCCATCGATCAACGCCGTCGTGATCGTCCTCGGCGAGCAGGCCCTGGACGCGACCAAGGCGGCTGACCGGGCGGTCGCCGCCGGCGATGACATGCTGCCGTTCCGCGGCGTTCCCTTCACGATCAAGGACAACATCGACGTTGTCGGCACGCCCACAACCCAGGGATTCGCGGCGGGTGGCTGCCAGTACGCTGCTGGTGATGCTCTCCACGCCAGGCACCCGACAGGGGTGGCAGGAGTTCCAGGCGCCGGTGGCGCCGGCCGATACGAACCGGTTCATGGCCGCGTTCTTCGATGAGGCCGGCCATCCAGACGCCATGACGGCGGAGCTGAGCTTCATGACCCGCCAGGCGGTGCTTCGGGCGTGGGCCGAGTCCCAGGAGGAGCACGCGCTCATCGTCGCCCCGATCTGCACTGATCCTGCCTTCGCGGCGGGCACGGACCTGGACGACGGCCGGGTGGCCGAGACCATCCGCACCATGCGCATGGCCATGGCGGTCAACGCGCTCGGACTGCCGGCCGTGGCGGTTCCCGTGGGCATCGGGGACGGTCTTCCGCAGGCGGTGCAGGTCATCGGCCGGCGCTACCAGGAGGACCTGTGCCTCGACGCGGCCGCCGCGATCGAGGCGCGACGGGGCACGATCACGCCGATCGACCCGAGGTGGCGGTGCGGACGGGCGGCAGTCCCCGTCACTGCCCCGCGGCGTTGACGGCGTCGAGCACTGCCTGGACGGTCCTGTTGCCTGCAGGGTTGCCGGGGTCGGTCACCCACCTGCCGCCGACAAGATCGTGGTAGATCGGCTGGTAGTGGTTGGCGTCGGGAATCGGGACGAGCGTGGTGTCGTAGCCCGCTGCGTCGAGCGCTTCGGCGGCCCGGGTGGACTGCCAGGGCGCGCAGACGTCGTCCTTCTGCCCGCTCACGAGGACGACCTCAGCGTCCTTCTTGCTCAGCAGCTCGACCGGGAAGTCAAACGTCAGGTCCTTGTACGCGTAGTAGCAGCCATCGATGGCTACCACCACGTCGGGGACGGCCGTGCCCTCGAAGCACCGGTCGTAGCTGCCACCGGGTCCGTAGACGTCCTCCCGCAACGCGCCGAGCGCCAGTTCGGCGCCGCGGGAATAGCCGACCGCAGTGACCGGCCGGGTCAGGTCGCCTCCGTACTTGCCGGCGACAGTCCGGGCGTAGCGGTAGCCGCAGGCCAGATCTGCTGTGACCTGTTCCTCGGTGCCGGTCACCCGGTAGTCGGTGGCGAAGACGACGACGCCGTGTCTGGCCAGCGCCGGGCCCACCTGGTCGAAATCCGTCCGCCGTCCACCGAGGCCGGGAACGGCATAGACGACCGGCCATCGACCGCCGCCGGCCGGCGCCCAGACCTCGATCTGCTGCGTCGTCGCGTCCTTCACGACGTCCGACGCGACGTCGTACGGAGGACCGGCATCGGTGCCGCCGGCCGGTGACGGGCTCGCCCCACACGCGACCAGCACGGCCAACGCTGCGGCCGAGATCAGATGCCGGTGAGTTCGCATGAACCGCTCCAAGCCTGCCGGGCGCGCCCTCGTCCTCTCGGTCAAGGGCGCGAGACGTCCAGGCTCATGTGCGACCTCCGCGGCGGCCAGAGTCGAACGACCCTCTGGGTACGGCTCAGCCGGCGTTCGCCGGCATCAGCGTTTCGGGACCTGGTCGGCGCCGCTGGACCTACCCACACCATCCCGGCCGCCGGCGCGGACTGGACCCGTCGGTCGTCGATATGGTGCTGCGTATGGCCCGGGAGAATCCGCGGTGGGGTTACCAGCGGATCGCCGGCGAGTGCGCCAAGCTCGGCGTCACAGTGTCCGACCTCGATCCCGGACGATCCTGCGCCGGCACCGGATGGGACCGGTCCCGCGCCGGAACGGACCGAGCTGGATGCAGTTCCTGCGCGCTCAGGCCGGTGGGGTGCTGGCCTGCGACTTTCTCACCGTCGAGACGGTCGGCTTGGTCCGGCTCTACGTTCTGTTCGTCATCGAACTCGACCGGCGCCGGGTGTGGCTGGCCGGCGTTACCACCAACCCGACTGGGATGTGGGTTGCGCAGCAGGCCCGCGGGCTGCTGATGCAGGCCAGGACGGGCCGCGTCGGGCGATCGTACGGATCGATCGCCTCGGCAGACTCATCCACGAATACCGCCACGCCGCCTGACCTCACCGCTGACCGATCCGATTCCGCCAGCGTCTCGGCGAGGAGCCGCGAGCTCCACGCGCAGCCTAACGCGGCCCTCCCGCCCGACACGCTCACTCGATCCCGACCCGCGCCGTTGCTTCGCGCCGACATTCGGCTCAGCAGTGAGCTGACCAAGAGACGACGAAAATCCAGGCGCTCGACGGCGAACTTGCACCCTTCACGATGGTCCGGTTGCGCGGCCGGCTGCTCAGGCGAGTGACAGGAACAGCTTCTCCAGCCGGTCCTGGTCGACCTCGCTGCCCGTCCCCTGAGCGGCTTCGGCGATGCACTGCCGAAGGCCGACAGCGATGATCTTGAAGCCGGCCTTGTCGAGCGCGCGGGAGACGGCGGCGAGCTGGGTCACCACGTCGGCACAGTCGCGGCCGTCCTCGAGCATCGCGACGACACCACGGAGCTGCCCCTCGGCACGGCGAAGCCGCTTGACGACGGCGGCGAGGTCGTCGCCCCGAAGTTCCACCATGGCCCGCGCTCCCGGTCGTGGGGGCGGAGGCGGCTGCCCGCCGGCTCCGATGACGCTCCGTCCAACTATACCCCCTGGGGTAAGGACTTCCGCCTCTGTCGAACTCCGTCGCCGCGCCGGACGATGAGTTGGGATGGTCGGGAGGAGTGGTCATGCGACGACTGGTGGTCCTGGGAGCCGGCACGGGGGGCACGATGGCCGCGACCAAGCTGCGCCGGCGGTTGCGCGCGCGGGACTGGTCGATCACGGTCGTCGATCGGGACGACGTCCATCTGTATCAGCCGGGTCTGCTGCTGCTGCCGTTCGGCGTCTACACGCCGGACGAGCTGGTGAAGCCGCGCCGGCGCTTCCTCCCGGCCGGTGTGGACCTGGTCGTGGCCGAGATCGAGCGGGTCGACGCCGACGCCAACGAGGTGCGCCTCGCCGGCGGTCGGACCCTCGGGTACGACTACCTGGTCATCGCGACCGGCACCGCGCCGCGGCCGGATCAGACCCCGGGCATGGCCGCGGGGGAGTGGCGTCGGAGCGTGTTCGACTTCTACACCCTCGACGGCGCGACCGCGCTGCGGGACGAGCTGGCGGGCTGGCCGGGCGGCCGGTTGGTCGTGCACGTGACCGAGATGCCGATCAAGTGCCCGGTTGCGCCACTGGAGTTCACATTTCTCGCTGACGCGTTCTTCTCCGAGCGCGGAATCCGCGACAAGGTCGACATCACCTACGTCACCCCGCTCGAAGGTGCGTTCACCAAGCCGGTCGCATCGAAGCATCTCGGTTCGATGCTCGCCGACCGGCACATCGCCCTCGAAGGCGACTTCGTGGTCGACCGAATCGACCCGGGTGACAAGACACTGGTGTCGATGGACGAGCGGGAGGTTCCGTTCGACCTGCTCGTCACGGTGCCGCTGAACATGGGGGCCGACTTCGTCGGCCGCTCCGGCCTCGGCGACGAACTCAACTACGTGCCCGTCGACAGGGCGACCTTCCTGTCGAAGGCCCACGACAACGTGTTCGCGATCGGGGACGCCTCCGACATCCCGACGTCGAAGGCGGGCTCGGCGGCGCACTTCTCGGTGGAGGTCTTCGTGGCGAACTTCCTGGAGTTCGTCGCCGGCAAGCCGATGACGCACGCGTTCGACGGCCATGCCAACTGCTTCATCGAGTCAGGGCACGGCCGCGGCCTGCTCATCGACTTCAACTACGACACCGAGCCGCTTCCTGGCAAGTATCCGATTCCCGCCATCGGCCCGTTCACGCTGCTGGAGGAGTCGCGGGCGAACCATCTCGGCAAACTCGGCTTCCGCTGGGCGTACTGGCACCTGCTGCTCAAGGGCCGGCCGATGCCCGTGCCCACGTTGATGTCGAGGGCCGGCAAGCGCGCCGAGACCTGACCCCCCACAGCACCGGAAGGAGAGCTGCCATGCCCGTCACCACGCTCGGCGGCCACAGCGTGCACGTCGACGCCGAAGGTTTCCTGACCGCATACGACGAGTGGGACGAGGACCTCGCGAGGGTGCTCGCCGCCGCCATCGGCATCGAGCTCACCGACGCGCACCGGAAGGTCATCCGCTTCCTGCGCGAGGACTACCGGGAGAAGGGCGAGACCCCGACGACCCGCCGCGTGCAGGCGGTCGGCGGCGTGCCGGTGAAGGAGCAGTTCGCGCTGTTCCCGAAGAAGCCCGGCAAGAAGATGGCCTACGTCGCCGGCCTGCCCAAGCCGCGCGGCTGCGTGTGAAGGAGTCGACAATGACTGTCACCGAACAACGCGCCGGCATCGTCCCGACCTTCGACGACGAGTCGGAGTCGGGTCGCAAGATCGCGATCATCTGCTCCAAGGGAAACCTTGACATGGCCTATCCGGGGCTGATCATCGCGAACTCCGCGCTGGGCGAAGGCGTGGAGACGCACTTGTTCTTCACGTTCTGGGGCTTCGACATGATCACGAAGGCGCGGATGCGCGGCCTCCAGTTCAGCCCGGTCGGCAACACCGCGATGCACCCGGTCGGCGACGTGCACATCCCGCAGGCGCTCGCGCCGCTGCCCGGGATGACCGCGATGGCCACGCACGCGCTGAAGAAGCAGATCGCGGAGCTCGGCGTGCCGGAGGTGCCGGAATTCCTCGACCAGATCGTCGCCGCCGGCGGCCACCTCTGGGCCTGCCGGATGTCCGCCGACATGAACAAGCTGACCGAGGCCGACCTGCGCGACGACCTCGAGGGCATCATCAGCGCCGCCGAGTTCATCGAGCTCACCAACGGCGCGCAGCTGCTGTTCATCTGAGCGCGTCCGAGCAGCCGGGTCTCGGGTCCGGGTCTCGTGGTTCGTGGGGTGCGGTGACAGCGGCTCAGCGCGCGTACGCCTCGCGCACCGCCGCCGACGCGGGAATGGCCACCACCGCATCCGGGTTGCCGTCTATACCCCCCGGGGTACAACTGAGTGAGAGGACACCGTGATGGCCACCGTCGATCTGACTGGCGACACCTTCGAGTCGACCGTCACCAGGGACGGCATCGTGCTCGTCGACTGGTGGGCCGCCTGGTGCGGCCCGTGCCGCATGTTCGCGCCGGTCTATCGGGCCGCGAGTGAGCAGCATTCCGACATCACCTTCGGCAAGGTGGACACCGAGGCCGAGCCCGACCTGGCCGGCGCCGCCGACATCAGGTCGATCCCGACGCTGATGGCGTTCCGGGACGGCATCCTGGTGTTCTCGCAGCCGGGCGCGCTCCCCGCGCCGGCGCTGGAGAGCGTCATCACCGCCGTCCGGGGACTCGACATGGACGACGTTCGCCGGCAGGTCGCCGAGCAGCGCGACGCGCAGTCGGTGTGAGGCAGCCATGAGCACCATCACTGCGTGGCACCTCGATGGCGACCGGTTCGCCGTGGCCGCCCGCGACCACGTGCTGACCGTCGACCAGCCGGTCGCTGACGGGGGTGAGGACACCGGACCGACCCCGACCGAGCTGTTCGTGGCCGGCCTCGTCGGTTGTGTCGCGTTCTACGCCCGCCGGTACCTCGCCCGGCACCGTCTGCCCACCACCGGGCTGCAGGTGACCGGTGACTACGGCATCGCACCGCGACCGGCACGCGTGGCCGACGTGCGCATCATGATCGCCATCCCGGACGGCGTCCCCGAGGACCGCCGCGACGCGCTGCTCGCAGTCGCCTCCCACTGCACCGTGCACAACAGCCTGACCACACCGCCCGACGTGACGATCGCTCTGGCCGGCACGCCGGTCGCCCACGACTGAGAGGACCTCCAATGGGCTACGGCAGGTCGACCATCGTCCGCGCGGCCTTCGCCGAGACCGTCCAGCGCGTTCGTGACGAGCTCGCTGCTGAGGGCTTCGGCGTCCTCACCGAGATCGACATCACGTCGACACTGCGCGCGAAGCTCGGCGAGCAGATTGAGGACTACGTAGTGCTGGGCGCATGCAACCCACCGCTCGCGTACCAGGCACTGACGGTCGACCGCAGCATCGGGCTGCTGCTGCCGTGCAACGTCGCGATCCGCGCCACCGAGGCGGGCACCGTCGTCGAAGCTCTCGATCCGCAGATCATGGTCGAGCTGTCCGGGAAGGCCGAGCTGGCAGCGGTGGCCGAGGACGCGGCGGCACGGCTCGCCCGCGTGCTCGCCCGGGTCGCGGAATAGGTCCGCTGGTTCCACCAAGCGTTCCACTGGGCGCGACGAGCCTCGTGGTAACAAGCGGCCGCGGCACTGCGCGGCGACAAGCGGGTGCCCATCGACACCGACCGCTCGGGTGAGCGACGGGGGCCCCTGATCACGCCTGGCGAGGGCTGCCTGGCCAGCAGCGGGCGCTGGCGTGGGCACGGACAGCGGTGTCGGACCGGCGCGGCGCAGTGGCGATCCCGGCGCGTGATCCGAGCACCGATCCGAACCCAATCACTGGGCCACCGCATCACACTGACCATGACGACCAGGGACTGAACGGGAACCCCGGTCTCCGCCAGCGAGCACCGATTGAGCACCGGAACGACCACATGCGACCGACAAAGGATCCTTGTCGATCGCATGTATGCAGGTCAGAGGCCCGCTACGGGTGCGCCGCCAGGGACTCGAACCCCGAACCCGCGGATTAAGAGCCCGAACCCGATCATGTCGCCCCGGCTCAACTGGTGCCGCCTCGTGTCGTTTCCGCAGCTCAGTGACGAGTCGCTGTGCCGCCGCATGTCGGGTAGTGCTGGCTACTTCCGCGGCCACCGAGCATCGATCGAGCACCGCGACCGGCGACCGGTGCTCGATCTGCGGACGAGGCGGGGGAGCGGTGAAGGCGTTACCTGCATGAATGCAAAAGATGCAGGTCAGCGGCGCTAGGTGCGACCCGTTCAGGGCAGTTCGGTGCAGATGGATCCTCTCGATTCCCTCCCAACGGCGGCCAGGTTGCCAGTCACGATCCTTGGTGCTGGCTGCGGTCTCGGGCTTCGGCCCGCTGAGGCCTAGGGCGCGTCTCACTAGTACGACGCGTTGATGCGGGATCTTGTGCGGATGTCACGTGGGACGGTGTTGTCGGATGAGGTCTGGGCGCGGATCGAGCCGTTGCTGCCAGCCCGGCAGGGGCCGATGGGACCGCCGTTTCGGCCGCATCGACCGGT
>DATDKW010000289.1:0-10806 GCA_036519715.1 Mycobacteriales bacterium | reverse complement strand
TACATCAGCGCGGTGACGGTCGAGGAGAAGTCGGTCTGGGACTACAACCAGGGCAACCCCTCGGGTGACCCGGCCACGCTGGGGCAGCGCGGCAAGCCCCGGGTGCCGCTGGTCGCGGTCTACCCGAAGGAGGGCACGCTGGTCTCCGACAACCCGTACGTGGTGCTCTCGGCCGAGTGGGTCGACGACGCGAAGAAGAAGGCGGCGGCCGACTTCCTGGCCTTCGTGAAGGAGCCGGCCCAGCAGAAGCGGTTCACCGACGCGGCCTTCCGCGACGCCTCGGGCAAGCCCGGCGCCGCCCTGACCACCGCCAACGGCACGCTGCCGGCCAAGCAGCTGGCGCTGATCGACCCGCCCGCCCCGGCCGTGCTCGACCAGGTGGCCACGTCCTGGGAGAAGCTGCGCAAGCGGGCCCGGGTGCTGCTGGTGCTGGACACGTCCGGCTCTATGGGCGCGGGCGTGCCCAGCGGCGGCGGGACCAAGCTCGACCTGGCCAAGAAGGCCGCCATCCAGGCCACCACCCAGCTGGCGCCCGACGACGAGCTGGGGCTGTGGACGTTCTCCACGCCGAGCGCCGGGGAGTCCAAGCCCTACCGGGAGCTGGTGCCGACCGGGAAGGTCAGCGCGGTGCTGCCGGCGTACCAGCAGAAGGTGCGGGCGCTGGTCGCCGACGGCGGGACCGCGCTCTACACGACCACCCGGGACGCGGTCGGCCAGGTCCAGGAGACCTTCGACCGGGACCGGATCAACGCGGTGGTGCTGCTCACCGACGGCAAGAACGAGTACCCGCCCGACAACAACCTGCCCAAGCTGCTCACCGACATCGGCGGCGAGGACACCGACACGTCCGTGCGGGTCTTCCCGATCGCCTACGGCACCGCCGCCGACCTCGGCATCCTCAAGCAGATCGCGGCGTCCTCCCGGGCCGCCGCCTACGACGCCAGCGACCCGGCGAGCATCACGAACGTGCTCACCGCCGTGCTGTCGAACTTCTGACGTGAGCCGACGGGGGAGTGCGCATCGCAGGGCCCCCCGCGATGGCTCGCCGCGACTGCCGCCCGAGGAGCGGAGCGAGCCCGGAGGCGACCCATTGGGCGTAGCCGGGCACAATCGAGTCATGGCCAGTCGACTGCGGCAGGAGCTGCTCGACCCGTGGGGCGGCATCATCGCCGGCGTCGCGGGCGGGCTGGCCTGGGCCGTGGTGCCGCTGGGGGCGGTCGCGCTGCCGGTCGGGCTCGGTGTCGCCGCCGCCGTGTACGGGGTGAAGGTCGGCGCCGGGCTGCTGTCCCGGGACCGTTCCGAGGCCGGGCCGGAGCCGGAGCCGCAGCTGCGCCCGCCCCGGCGGGGCTCGATCGCCGAGCAGTGGCTGACCCGGGCCCAGCAGGCCGACCGCTCGCTGGCCGACCTGGTCCGCACCACCGGCTCGCCGACCGTACGGGACCAGCTCGGGCCGGTCCGGGACGGCGCGGCGGAGGCCCTGACCACGCTGCGCCGGCTGGCCGGCCAGGTCACCGCGGTCGAGGACGCCGCCGACCGGATCCAGCCCGGCCGGCTGGAGGCCGAGCGGGACCGGCTCGCGGCCGGGGTCGCCGCCGCGTCGACCGAGCGGGTCCGGGCCGAGCGGCAGCGCTCGCTGGACAGCGTGACCGAGCAGCTGCAGGTGGCGGCGCGGCTGGCCGGGGCCCGGGACGAGCTGCTGGCCCGGATGCAGGCGACCGCGCTGACCCTGGACGGCCTGGTCGCGCGGACCGCCGAGGTGCTGGCGATGTCGGTCTCCGGCGGGTTCGACGTCTCCGCCGACCGGCTCGCCGAGCTGTCCGCCGACCTGGACGGGCTGCGGTCCGGCCTGGCCGAGGCGGACGCAGTGTCGCGCCGGGTTCTCGACGGCTGAGCCGACCTGACACGATGGACGCAATCACCGCGTACCGTAGGGGTGCGCGCAAGAGGAGGAACCCGGACCATGGCCAACCCGTTCGTGAAGGCCTACAAGTACTTCATGTCCTGGTTCGGTGCGCAGGTTGACGAGCGGGCCGACCCGAAGATCCAGATCCAGCAGGCGATCGAGGAGGCCCAGCGGCAGCACGAGGGCCTGTCCCGGCAGGCCGCGGCCGTGATCGGCAACCAGCGCCAGCTGGAGATGAAGCTGTCCCGGCAGATGTCGGAGGTGGAGCGCCTGCAGGCCTCCGCCCGGCAGGCGCTGACGCTGGCCGACCAGACCCGGGCCAAGGGCGACGAGGCCAAGGCCCAGGAATACGAGCAGACCGCGACCGTCTTCGCGACCCAGCTGGTGTCCGCGGAAAACTCGATGGAGGACCTGAAGGGGCTGCACGACCAGGCCCTGCAGGCCGCCGAGCAGGCCAAGAAGGCCGTCGAGCAGAACGCGATGCTGCTGCAGCAGAAGCTGGCCGAGCGGACCCAGCTGCTGTCCCAGCTGGAGCAGGCCAAGATGCAGGAGACCGTGTCGGCCTCGCTGCGCCAGATGTCGGAGCTGTCCGCGCCGGGGACGACCCCGTCGCTGGGCGAGGTCCGGGAGAAGATCGAGCGGCGGTACGCCAACGCGCTCGGCCAGGCCGAGCTCGCGCAGAACTCGGTCGAGGGCCGGATGCTCGAGGTGCAGAAGTCGACCCTGGACATGGCCGGCAACGCCCGGCTGGAGCAGATCCGCGCCAGCATGAGCGGCGGACAGCTCGCGTCCGCGCCGCCGACCCCGGCGGTGGAGTCGGGCCAGGCCGCCGAGCCCGTCGCCGACCCGGCCGCGCAGGCCCGGCTCGACCAGCTGCGCGCCGACCAGGGCTAGTTCGCCGTGGCTGCCGCCGACCGCTCCCGTCGTCTCGCGACGTGGGCGGCGGCGGTCGCCCGGGCGCCGATCGCGACCCCCGGCACCGTCCCGTGGGACCGCGCCCGCCCCTGGGACCCACCCGGCACCCAGCCCGGTGGCGCCACCCGCTGGGGTCCGGTGCCCGGGAGCGCGGCTCCCGATGCTGCGCCCGGCGGGGCGCGCCCCGGGCTCGGTCCGGACGGGACGGCCGGCGGTCGGGGCGGGACCTCGGCCGGTCCCGGGAGGTCCGCCGCGTACGGGGCCGAGCGGGTCGGCCGCGGGATCGGGGAGGTGGCGAGGCGGGAGCTGGGCGAGCTGGTGACGGCCGGGCGGGAGGCCGTCGCGGAGCGGCTGGCCGAGCTCGGGCGGCCCGACCCGGCCCGGACACACGCCCGCCGGGTGCGGCGGACGACGCTGAAGGCGCGGCTCGACGCCGGGGTCGCGTTCGGGTTCGCGGCCGTGACCGGGGTCGCGGTCGCCGCGTCCAGCCCGGAGGCGGCCGAGGCCGGGCTCGGGGTGGTCACCGTGGCCGCGGGCTGGCAGGCGGTCCGGTCCGGGCGGCGGTTGCGGTCCCTGCGCCGGGCCCCGGCGCCGCCGGCCCGCGCCGTCCGGGCCCCGAAGGACTCGCCCGCCCGCGCCCCGCTGGACCGGCTGGCCCGGCAGGAGCAGGTGCTGCACCAGCTGCTGACCCACCTGGGCGAGGCCGCCGACGAGCCGCGCCGGGTCGCGGCCAGCGCCGCGGCCGGGCTGCGGGAGCTGGGCGCCCGGCTGACCGCGGTGGACCGGGCCCACCAGCTGTCCGGCGCTCTCGACGCCGCCGTGGCCGGGCTGCGCGAGCAGCTGGAGGCCGGGCTGGCCTCGTACGACGCGCTGGTGGTGGCGGCGGGCGACGCGGTGGCCGCGGACGCCGGGCTGCGGACGTACCCGCGGCTGGAGGAGGCGACCGACGCACTGGCCGGGCTGGCCGCCGGACTGCGGGCCCTCACCGCGGGCCCACCCGATTAGCCACACCGCCCAGGGGTCAACCCTCCGGTCAGCCGAGCTGGCGGCGTAGGCGCTCTTGGTCGCGCTTGGTCAGACTGCCGACGGCCTGCTCCCAGGCGTGCCGGACCAGCTCGTCGACCTCGTCGGCCGGCACGGTGCCGTCCAGCGTGACCGTGTTCCACAGCCGCTTGTTGGTGTGGTAGCCCGGCGTCACCGCCGGATACTGCGCGCGCAGCTCCAGCGCGAAGTCCGGGTCGCACTTGAGCGTCACCCGGGGTGGCTGCCCCTGCGGGTCGTAGATGGCGAAGACCTTGCCGGCGACCTTGAAGACGGGCAGGCCCTCCCGGAACGGCTGCTCCTCGGTGACCTCCGGCAGGTCGGTGGCGACGGCACGGATCCGGTCCATGCCGGCATCCTTCCCGCGGCGTCAACCTGGCGGCACCGCCACGGAGTCCTACGGGGTGGAGGTGGCCGGTGGGCAGCTGGAACGACGCGGACTTCGACGCCTTCGTGGGCGCGCGGATGGGCGCGCTGGTCCGCTTCGCATACGCGCTGACCGGCGATCTCGGCCACGCCGAGGACCTGGTGCAGACCGCGCTGCTGAAGGTCTACCGGCGCAGCCGGCGGATGGCCCCGGACGACCCGGAGCGCTACGTCCGGCAGGCCATCGTCAACGCCAACCTGTCCCGGTTCCGCCGGCACCGGGTGCCCGAGTCGCTGGTCGACCGGCCGCCGGAGCCGGCCGGGGCGGACGACCCGGAGCCGCCGGGCGAGCAGGCCCGAGCGCTGCTGGCGCTGCTGGCCGGGCTGAGCCCGCGACAGCGGACCGTGCTGGCCCTGCGCTACGGCGCCGACCTGTCCGAGGCCGAGACGGCCGAGCTGCTCGGCGTCACCACCGGCACCGTGAAGTCCCAGGCATCACGGGGCCTGGCCAAGCTGCGTGCCGACCTGGATCCGACGGCCTACGAGGGGAGCGCCCGATGAAGGACGAGGAGCTCGGGCAGGCGCTCGGCACCGCCCTGGCCGCGCCCGAGGTGACCGCGGCTCCGGACGCCGGCGCGCGGCTGCGGGCCCGGGCCCGGCGCGCCCGGACCGAGCGCCTGGCCGCCGGCGGCGCGGTCGTCGTGGTGCTGGCGCTGCTGGTCGCGGTCGGCGTGGTCCGCGGAGTCGGCGGGGGAGCACGGTCGACACCGGTCGCGTCCCCGCCGGCCGGGCTCAGCCGGCTGACCACGCCCCTGACCGTCGCGCTGGCCCAGGTGACGCCGGAGCACGACGGCGCCGGCTGCGGCACCGGGTCCGGGCTCCGGTGCGTGCCCCCGGCGGCCGCGCTGACCGTGGACGAGGTCGTCGGGCTGAGCACCTCCGAGCTGCCCGAGAGCGGCGCGTTCGTGCAGGTCGCGCTGACCGCCACGGACGCCGGCACGCTGGCCATGATGGAAGGTGCGTCCCTGACGGCCGGAGTCGGCACCGCGTCCTACCCGGCCGACCTGCCCGGCGGCGACGTGCTGCGGATCAGGGTGCCGACACCGAGGATGGGGCAGGAGCTCGTGGACGAGCTGGGCCCGGTCCGCCTCGGGCCGCCGCGGACCGGCCCGGGCCGGCTCGGCCGGCCGTTGCAGATCTGGACGGTCCGGAAGTCGGACCGGTCCCCGTGCGCGGTGTCGCCGGCCCGGGCGGGCGTGCTCGTCGTCAACCGGGGCAGCGAGTGCCTGGTGCTGACCGGGCCGGAGCTGACCATCGACTCCGCGGACCTGGAGCTGGTGCCGCCGCAGGACATCGGCCCGCAGCGGCTGGTGTCGGTCGGGCTGACCGGGCCGGTGAGCGACCAGTTCACGCGGTACACGGCCCGGCACGTCGGCGACCGGGCCGCGTTCGTCGCCGGCGGCCACCTGCTCAGCTCGCCGCCGGTCCTGCAAGGTCCGATCTCCGGGTCCTTCGAGATCCAGGCGCCCGATCGGGCCGGGGCCGAGGCGCTGGTCACCCGGCTGCGGCCGTGAGTCCGGCCAGCCGGCCGGCGAGGAACTCGCGGTCGGCGGCGTTGCCGGCCCGGGCGATCGCCTCCGCGTACGCGGCTGCCGCCTCCTCGACCCGCCCGAGCCGGCGCAGCAGGTCGGCCCGGGTCGCCGGCAGCAGGTGGAAGCCGGGCAGCTCGACACCGGCCAGCAACGCCAGCCCGGCCTCCGGGCCGTCGACCTCGGCCACCGCGACGGCCCGGTTGAGCCGGACGACGGGGGAGCCGGTCAGCTCCTCCAGCGCCGCGTAGAGGGCGGCGATCCGGTTCCAGGCCGTGTCCGCGGCCGTGGCGGCCCGGGCGTGCTCGGCCGCGATCGCCGCCTGGACCAGGTACGGCCCGGCCGGCCCGCGGCCCGCGGCCGCCCGCAGCAGCGCCCGCCCCTCGGCGATCTGGCCGGCGTCCCAGCGGGTCCGGTCCTGGTCCGGCAGCAGCACCAGCCGGCCGTCCGGGCCGGTCCGGGCGTCCCGGCGGGCGTGCTGGAGCAGCAGCAGCGCCAGCAGCCCGGCCGCTTCGGGCTCGTCCGGCATCAGCGCCATCACGACCCGGGCGAGCCGGATGGCCTCGTCGCAGAGCTCGTGCCGGACCGGCTCGTCGCCGGAGGTGGCCGAGTGGCCCTCGGTGAAGACCAGGTAGAGCACGGCCAGCACGCCGGCCAGCCGCTCCGGCAGCTCGGCGTCCGACGGCACCCGGTAGGGGATTCCGGCGGCGGCAATCTTCTTCTTGGCCCGGGTGATCCGGGCCGCCATGGTCGGCTCCGGGACCAGGAACGCCCGGGCGATCTCGGCCGTGGTCAGTCCGCCCAGCAGCCGCAGCGTCAGCGCGATCCGGGCCTCGGCCGGCAGCGCCGGGTGGCAGCAGGTGAACAGCAGCCGCAGCCGCTCGTCCGGGATGGTGCTCATCTCCACCTCCGGCTCGTCCGGCTCGGGGATCGCGAGCAGCGGCAGCTTGCGGGCGAGCGTCGCCTCCCGGCGGAAGCGGTCGGTGGCCCGGCGCCGGGCCGCGGTCAGCAGCCAGGCGTCGGGCCGGTCCGGCACCCCGGTGCGGGCCCAGGCCGTCAACGCGATCTCGTACGCGTCCTGCAGCGACTCCTCGGCCGCGTCGAGGCTGCCGAGCAGCCGGGTGAGCAGGGCGAGCAGGCGCCCCCAGTGCTCCTGGTGCGCCCGCTCGACCGCTGCCGCCGTCACCGGTGCCTGCGCACCTCGATCTTGTCGGTGGGCAGCATCGGGATCTTCCGCGCCCACTCGATCGCCTCGTCGATGGTCGGCACGTCGATCGTGTAGAAGCCGCCGACCTGCTCCTTCGACTCGGCGAAGGGCCCGTCGGTGACCACGCCGTCGGCGTGCAGGGTGCGGGCGCCGGCCGGGTCGGTCAGCTCGGCGCTGGGACCGAGCGTGATCCCGGCCGCGCGGACCGCCTCCATGAAGGCGTAGTGGCCGGCGTACAGCTCCTTGCTCTCCTCCTCCGACAGCGCCTTGTACGCGTCGTCGTCGCCGACGATCATCAGCAGGTAGTCCGGCATGGTTCAGACCTCCAGGATCTCTCGGATCTCGACCGTCAGGCCGGGGCTGGCCGGCATCCGCCGGGCCAGCGCGAGCGCCGCGGCGGCGTCCGCGCAGTCGGCCAGGTAGACGCTGCCGATCTGCTCCTTGGTCTCCGCGTACGGTCCGTCGGTGACGGTGCCGTCACCGTGCAGCACCCGGACCCCGGCGCCGAGCGCCGCCGCCACCTGCAGCGTGCCGGCCGCGGCCAGCTCCCGGCCGAGCGCGAGGTGGCCGTCGACCACGGCCCGCCGCTCGTCCGGGGTCAGCGCCGCCTCGCCGGCCGGATCGCCGTAGAGGAGGAACAAGTAGCGCATCCCAGCTCCCGTCCCCGGCGGCCCCGCCGGCCGCCGACACCGTACTGACGAACGGCCCGGCGCCGGATCGACAGCGGCCGTCAGTCGAGTATCCGGACCCGGACCCGGCGGTTCTGCCGGCCCTTGTTCTCCACCTTGGTGACCACGATCCGGCCGATCTGCCGGGTCGAGGCCACGTGCGTGCCCCCGTCGGCCTGCACGTCCAGGCCGCTGATGTCGACGATCCGGATCTCGGTCTCGGCCTCCGGGATCAGGTTGGTCTGGGTCCGGATGATGTCCGGGATGGCCAGCGCCTCGGCCCGGGGCAGCACCCGGACCTGGACCGCCCGGTCCGCGGCGATCTCGGCGTTGACCCGCTCCTCGATGGTGGCGGTGAAGCCGTCCGGGAGCTCCGGCAGGTTGAAGTCCATCCGGGCCTCGCCCGGCTCCATGTTGCCCCCGGTGACCAGGGCGCCGAAGTCGCGGAAGACGACCCCGCCGAGCACGTGCAGCCCGGAGTGGGTGCGCATCAGCAGGCTGCGGCGCTCGTCCTCGACCGCACCGGTGACCGCGGTGCCGGGCGGCGGGACCGGGTCGCCGTCGGCCGGCACCAGATAGAGGTCGTCGCCCCGGATGGTGCCGGTGATCCGGGTGGTGACGCCGTCCCAGAGCAGCACGCCCCGGTCCGGCGGCTGGCCGCCGCCGCCCGGGTAGAAGGCCGACCGGTCCAGCACGATGCCGCGGCCGGGGTCGACGCCGACGACCGTGCACTGCCACTCGCGCAGCGTCGGGTCGGCCAGGTCCAGGCGCTCGGTGTGCCCGTGGTGGGTGATGCCCATGGGCTCACACCCTAGGTTGGCACCGCGGGCACCAGTAGGTGAGCCGGCCGTACTCGGGCCGGTCGGCCGGCCGCTGCTCGGCGATCTCGACCGGGGTGCCGCAGCGCAGGCAGGGCCGGCGGGCCCGCTCGAAGACCCAGTGGCTCTCGCCCCGGCGCATGCTGCCGGTGGTCGACTGCTCGGGATGGTCGCGGTTGGCCCGCATCAGCCGGTACGCCGTGGCCACCAGCTTGGCCGCGTCGGTCTTGCCGGCCGGCGTCCACGGGTGGGTGCCGGTGAGGAACAGCGTCTCGGCCTTGTAGAGGTTGCCCACTCCGGCCAGCACCCGCTGGTCCAGCAGGGCCTCGCCGATCGGCCGGTCCGGGTCCTCCACCAGCCGCCGGGCCGCCTCCTCCGGGTCCCAGTCCGGGCCGAGCACGTCCGGACCGAGGTGGCCGACCAGGCGGTCCTCCTGGTCGGTCGGCACCAGCTTGATGTCGTGCAGCCGGTAGCCGACCGCCTCCCAGTCGGCGTTGGCCAGGATCGCCCGGATCTGGTGGGCCGGGCCGCCGCCGCGCCAGGGCTGCCCGGGCCGGCCCAGCCGCCAGGTGCCGTCCATCCGGAAGTGGGTGTGCAGGGTGATCCCACCGTCGAGGCGGGTCAGCATGTGCTTGCCCCGCGGCAGCACCTCGGTCACCGTGCGGCCGGTGAGGTCGCTGGTTGCCAGTTGCGGCACCCGCAGCTCGGCCCGGGTCAGCGGACGACCGCCGAGCGCGTCGTGCATGCGCTTGGCGGCCAGCCACACGGTGTCACCCTCGGGCACCGGGTCATTGTCTCAGTCCTCGGGATATCCGCAGAGCAGCGACCAGGCCACCCCGGCCTGAACGGCGGCGCAGCCGCGGACCACCCAGGGCAGGGTGACGGCGAGGACCGCGCCGATCGCGGTGGTGAGCAGGATGTCGGGCAGCCGCCCGTCGCCGAGGCCGATGAGCTCGGCCAGGGTCTCGTTGTCGTCGCCGCGGGTGACGCTCCACTCCCACAGGACGTAGCTCAGCCCGCTGGCCGCGCCGGCGAACCAGCTCACCACGATGACGAACGAGGCGACCGCGATCGGGAACCCGATCAGCCCGTGGGCGAGGTCGAGCCAGCGCCGGGGGTCGGCACCGGCGGACACGGCCCGGCCGACCACGCCGCCGCGCGGCGCCCGGTACTTCGGCCGCGGCACCCGATGCCCGAGCAGCCAGTCCAGCCGGGTGCGCTCCAGGCCCGCGAAGGCCTTGGCGATGCCCAGGGTGACCGCGAGGACGCCGATGCCGACCGTGATCACCAGCGTGCCCAGGCCGACCGAGAGCCCGGTGACCATCAGCACGAAGGCGGGCAGGGCGATGGGGAAGCCGGTCAGCACGTAGCCGGCCGAGTCGGAGACCCGCAGCCGGGTGCGGCGGCCGGGAGCTTCCAGAGTCTGCGTGGTCATGCGTCGACGCTATTTCCGGCCGGCGCCGCGGACCACGGTGCTGCCCGCCCAGCCCGGGGTGGGGTTACCCCCCGCTGCCCAGCGCCTTGGTGAAGTGGTGGGCCGAGATGTGCATGCGCTCGCGGAAGTAGAACCGGTGGGCGTCGTGCCGCTGCACGCCGGAGTCGAGGTCGAGCACGGTGCAGCCGGCGTCCCGGGCCCGGTTCTCCAGCTCGGCCAGCAGCGCGTGCCCGACCCCCTGGGACCGGCCGGCTTCGTTGGTGACGAGGTCGTCGACGTAGAGCTTGCGGATGGTCGAGGTCAGCGCCAAGATCCGCCAGCCGGCGACCCCGACGCACTGGTCCCGGTCGTACGCGGCCAGGAACCGCAGTCCCTGCGGGTATCCCTCCGCGTAGACCGCCTCGAAGCGGGCCTCGTCCAGGTGCGGCCGCAGCTCCACCAGCACCGGCAGCACCTCCGCCGTCAGCCGGAGGTCGCCCGGCTCCAGGTCCACCAGCTCGAGGTCCACCCCGCCATCCTGCCGGACCGGCTCGCTGCGGCCCGCGCGGGTCAGGCGCGCAGGCGCAGGCCGCGGGGCGTGGGGCGGAAGCCGGCCGCTTCGAGGGCGTCGGACAGGGCGGAGGACGTGTGCACGCTCTCGCCGTCGGCCCGCTCGACCGCGAGCCGGCCCAGGCCGCCTTCCCGTACGGCCAGGGCCAGGGCGTCGGCGGCCTTCTGCAGCCGGGCCGGGTCCTCGGTCCAGGACAGCAGGGTCTTGCCGCCACGCTCGACGTACAGGGTGAGGGCGCCGTCGACCAGCACGACCAGCGCGCCGGCCTTCCGGCCGGGCCGGTGCCCCCGCCCGACGCCGCTGGAGCCCGCGCC
>DATDKW010000288.1:0-14040 GCA_036519715.1 Mycobacteriales bacterium | reverse complement strand
CCGACCGGGGTGCTGGTGGTCGCCCTGGTGGTGACCGTGGTGCCGGTGGTCGCCCTGGTGGTGACCGTGGTGCCGGTGGTCGGCCTGGTGGCGACCGGGGTGTCGGTGGTCGGCCCGTTGGTGACCGGGGCGCTGGTGGCCGGCCCGGTGGCGAGCGCTGGGACCGGCGCGGCCGTCCGGAGCCGACCGGAGCGATGGCGGACGCGCTACGTCGCGCCGGGTTCGCGACCGGCTCCGGCGGTTCTGGCGGCGGCAAGGACGACGGCGACAAGGACCGCCGCCGCCGCTAAGACCGTCGGAGCCGCCCGCCCGCGCCGGGCGGCTCCTAGGCTGATCGGGTGATGGTGGCGCGGTCGGTGGCACTGTTCGTGGTGGCCGCGGTGGCCGAGATCGGCGGGGCCTGGCTGGTCTGGCAGGGAGTCCGGGCCCATCGGGGGCCGGCCTGGATCGGCGCCGGCCTGGTCGCGCTCGGGATCTACGGGGTCGTCGCCACCGTGCAGCCGGACGCGAACTTCGGCCGGGTCCTGGCCGCGTACGGGGGGATCTTCGTGGTCGGCTCACTGACCTGGGGCGTCGTCGTCGACGGCTTCCGCCCGGACCGGTACGACCTCGCCGGCGCGGTGATCTGCCTGCTCGGCGTGGTGTTAATCATGTACGCGCCGCGGACCCACTGAGCCGCACCCGTACCGCGCTGCCAGCGCAGGCGATCACTACCAGGCCGCCGAGCACGGTGGCCCAGCCGAGGTGCTCGCCCAGCAGCAGCCCGGCCCAGCAGATGCTCAGCACCGGCTGCACGAGCTGGACCTGGCTGACCTGCGCCATCGGACCGATCGCCAGCCCGCGATACCAGGCGAAGAAGCCGAGGAACATGCTCACGACCCCGAGGTAGGCCAGCGCCGACCACTGCGCCGCGGTCCCGTGCGGTGCCCGCCCGGCCGCCGACACCACGGTCAGCGCCACCATCAGCGGCGAGCACAGCACCAGGGCCCACGACACCGTCTGCCAGGCGCCGAGCTCGCGGGCCAGCAGCCCGCCCTCGGAGTAGCCGACGGCCCCGGCCAGCACCGCCCCGAACAGCAGCAGGTCGGCCCAGTGCAGCCGGCCGAGGCCACCCCACTGCGCCGACGCGAAGCCGATCGCGGCGATCGCGCCCGCGCCGGCCGCGATCCAGAACGGCAGCGGCGGATGCTCGTGCCCGCGCAGCACGACCAGCACCGCTGTTGCGGCCGGCAGCAGGGCGATCACCACGGCACCGTGGCTGGCCGGAGCGGTGGTCAGCGCGTACGAGGTGAGCAGCGGGAAGCCGACCACGATGCCACCGCCGACCAGGGCCAGCCGCCACCACTGGCCGCCCCGGGGCCGGCGCTGCCGGGTCGCCGCCAGCGCCAACGCGGCCAGCACCCCGGCCACGACGGCCCGCAGGGCGCCAATGAACAGGGGCGAGAACCCGCCCACCGCTACTCGGGTCAGCGGAACCGTGAACGAGAACGCCGCTACTCCGAGAAGGCCCCACCACAGCCCCGACCGCGACAGCACCGATATCGGGCGGGCCACAATGGCAGTAGCGCTACTCTCGACCGTCATGGGTAACGATAGCAGCGCGCGGATCGTCGCCGACCTCCAGGACTGGATCCGGACGGCACCGGCGGAGGCCCGGCTGCCTGCCAGCCGCGAGCTGGTGGCGCGGTACCAGGCCGGTCCGGTCACGGTGCAGCGTGCGCTGCGCACGCTCGTCGACCAGGGGCTGATCGAGAGCCGGCCGGGTGTCGGCACGTTCGTCCGGGCCGTGCGGACGGCTCGGCCGGCCGACTACGGCTGGCAGACCGCGGCGCTGCGATCGCCCCCGGCCCGGCTGACCCCGGTGTCGACCGCGCTGCGCAGCGTGCCCAACGACGTCCTGTCGCTGCACTCCGGCTACCCCGACCGGGAGCTGCTGCCCGAGCGGCTGGTCCGGGCCGCGCTGGCCCGCGCCGCCCGTACCGAGGCCGCGTTCGAGCGGTCCCCGGTCGCCGGGCTGCCCGAGCTGCAGTCCTGGTTCGTGGCCGAGCTGGCCGCCGCAACCCCGGCCGGCGTCACCCCGCCCACACCCAGCGACGCCGTGATCCTGCCCGGCAGCCAGACCGGGCTCAGCTCGGTGTTCCGGGCCCTGGTGACGCCGGGGCAGCCGCTGCTGCTGGAGTCCCCGACGTACTGGGGCGCGATCCTGGCCGCGCAGTCGGCCGGCGTCCGGGTTGTGCCGGTGCCCAGCGGGCCGGACGGACCGGATCCGGCCGAGCTGGGCCGCGCGTTCGCCGAGACCGGGGCCCGGGCGTTCTACGCGCAGCCGGACTACGCCAATCCGACCGGCGCGCAGTGGTCCCGGGTGCTCCGGGAACAGGTGCTCGACCTGGTCCGGGAGCACGGCGCGTTCCTGATCGAGGACGACTGGGCCCACGACCTCGGCATCACCACCGCCCCGGTGCCGATCGCGACCGCCGACGACACCGGCCACGTCGTCTACCTGCGGTCGCTGACCAAGAGCGTGTCGTCGGCCGTGCGGGTGGCGGTGGTCGTCGCGCGCGGTCCGGCCCGGGACCGGATCCTGGCCGACCGCGGCGCCGAGTCCCTGTACGTGAGCAGCGTGCTGCAGGCCGCGGCGCTGGACGTCGTGACGAACCCGGGCTGGAAGCGGCACCTGTCCGGGTTGCGCCCGCAGCTGCGGGCGCGGCGGGACCTGCTGGTGGCGGCCGTGGCGGAGCACGTGCCCGGCGCGAGCATCGACCTGGTGCCGGCCGGCGGGCTGAACCTGTGGGTACGCCTGCCGGACGGGACCGACGTGCACCGGCTGGCCCGGGACTGCGAGAGCGCCGGGCTGCTCATCGCCCCCGGCACGGAGTGGTTCCCGGCGGAGCCGGCCGGGTCCTTCGTCCGGCTGAACTACGCCGGGCCCAACCCGGCCGCCTATCCCGAGGCCGCCCGGATCCTGGGCGCGGCGCTCGCCCACTAGGCACGAGGTCGCCCGGACCCTGGCCGGGCGCTGTCCGGCGTGGGGTGCGGAGTCGGCTCGGGCGCTGTCCGGCGTGGGGCCCGGAGTCGGCTCGGGCGCTGTCCGGAGCTGGGCCCGGTCCTGCCGTCGCTGTCCGAGCGCCGCTAGAAGGAGGTGGCGGCGAGCCAGCTGTCCAGCACCTGGCGGTCGCCGAGGACCTCGACCCGCGGATCGTCCGCGGGCAGCCGCCGGTGCAGGACCAGGTAGAGCGCTCCGGCCGCACCGCGCACGGCCACGTCGCCCTTCGCGTGCCCGTGTGACCACTCGAACCCGTCGGCTGCGCCGCGCAGTAGCCACTCGCCGGCCGGGCCCAGCTCGCCGTCGGTCGCGTGCAGGTGCATCGACCGGCCGGCGCGGAGCGCCTCCGGATCGGCACCCGGCGCGTGGGGCAGGATCTCCAGCCACTCGTCGATCCCGTCCGCGCCCAGGTCGGCCTCGATCTCCAGCGTCCGGCCGACGGCCGGCGCGGCGTCGGCGGTGTGCACGACCAGCTCGTACAGCTGGCGCCGGAGCCAGAACGTCGCCGGCGCGCTGCCGCCGGCCCAGGACCAGACAGTCGTCGAGGGTCCGACGGTCCGAACGGCGCCGGTCAGCTCGGCCGCGCCCTCGCGGATCCAGTCGGGCCGCTGGGCCGGGTCCGGCGGCATCCGGCGTCCGGGCACGTCGCGGGCCCGGACCGGCGCCGTGGCCCGGGTCGCGACGATCGCCGTCATCCACCGGAACGCCCCGCCGACGTGCGCGGTCAGCGCGGTCAGGTCCCACTCCGGGGTGGTCGGCACGGCCGCGCCGGGATCGGCGTCGGTGATCAGCGTCGCGAACCGGTCCGCCCACGCCGGCACCTCGGCCAGGAGCCGCTCCGTCCCCAGCACGGGCCGACCGTACCAGTGCTCCTTTTACCCTAGGGGGGTATGGTGTGAGCATGCCGGGGTACAGCGAGCGCAAGGACGACCACCTGCGGCGACTGCGCCGGATCGAGGGTCAGGTCCGGGGGCTGCAGCGGATGGTGGAGGAGGACAAGTACTGCATCGACGTGCTCACCCAGGTCTCCGCGGTGACCCGCGCGCTGCAGTCGTTCTCGCTGGAGCTGCTCGACGAGCACCTGGCCGGCTGCGTCCTGGACGCGGCCGCGCGCGGCGGCAAGGAGGCCGACGACAAGGTCCGCGAGGCGTCCGAGGCGATCGCCCGCCTGGTCCGGTCCTAGTGAGAGAAGTGGAGAACATCATGACCAGCACGTACGGGGTCGCCGGGATGACCTGCGAGCACTGCGTCCGTTCGGTGACCGAGGAGGTCTCCGAGGTGCCCGGGGTGACCGAGGTCGACGTCGACCTGGCCAGCGGCCGGCTGACCGTGACCGGCGCCGCCGATGACGACGCCGTGCGCGCGGCCGTGGCCGAGGCCGGCTACCAGGTGGTCGATCCGGTCCGATGACCTCGACGCAGCACTCCCCGACCCGGTCCGATCGCGAGCTGGAGCTGGCGATCGGCGGGATGACCTGCGCGTCCTGCGCCAACCGGGTCGAACGCAAGCTCAACAAGCTCGACGGCGTGACCGCGTCGGTGAACTACGCCACCGAGAAGGCCACGGTCAGCTTCCCGGGCTCGGTCAGCGAGGACGACCTGATCGCCACGGTCGAGGCCGCCGGCTACTCGGCCCGGCTGCCCGAGCCGGAGGCTCCGGACGAGTCCCGGATCCTGCGGCTGCGGCTGATCGTCGCGGTCGTGCTGGCCGTGCCGGTGGTGGCGCTGTCCATGGTGCCGGCGCTGCAGTTCACGGGCTGGCAGTGGGTGTCGCTGGCGCTGGCCACCCCGGTGGTTGGCTGGGCCGGCCTGCCGTTCCACCGCGCTGCCTGGACGAACCTCCGGCACCGCGCGGCGACGATGGACACGCTGATCTCGATGGGGACGCTCGCGGCGTACCTCTGGTCGGTGTACGCGCTGGTCTTCGGGACCGCGGGCGAGGCCGGGATGGCCGAGGGGTTCCGCTGGCTGCCGTCGCGCGGCGACCCGACCGGCACGATCTATCTGGAGACCGCGGCCGGGGTGACGGCGTTCCTGCTGGCCGGGCGGTATGCCGAGGCCCGGGCCAAGCGGCGCTCGGGCGACGCGCTGCGGGCGCTGCTCCGGCTCGGGGCCAAGGACGTGGCGATCGTCGAGGGCGGGGTCGAGCGGCGGATCCCGGTGGCGGCGCTCACGGTCGGGACCGAGTTCGTGGTCCGGCCGGGGGAGCGGTTCGCCACCGACGGCGAGGTCGTGGACGGCACGTCCGCGGTCGACGCCAGCATGCTCACCGGCGAGTCGGTGCCGGTCGAGGTCGGCCCGGGCGACACCGTGGCCGGCGGGACCGTGAACGCCGGCGGGCGGCTGCTGGTCCGGGCCACCCGGGTCGGCGCCGACACCCAGCTCGCCCAGATGGCCCGGCTGGTCGAGCAGGCGCAGGCGGGCAAGGCCGCGGTGCAGCGGCTGGCCGACCGGGTGTCAGCGGTGTTCGTGCCGGTGGTGATCGGGATCGCGGTGCTGACCCTGCTGGTCTGGCTGGGCATCGACGCCGGCGCGGCCTTCCCGGCCGCGGTCGCGGTGCTGGTCATCGCCTGCCCGTGCGCGCTGGGGCTGGCCACGCCGACGGCGTTGATGGTCGGCACCGGGCGGGGCGCGCAGCTCGGTGTGCTCATCCGCGGCCCGGAGGTGCTGGAGCAGACGCGGCGGGTGGACACCGTCGTCCTCGACAAGACCGGCACCGTGACGACCGGGAAGATGACGCTGGTCGACGTCGTCCCCGCGCCGGGCGAGGATCGGGACACCGTGCTGCGGTACGCCGCCGCCGTGGAGGCAGGCTCCGAGCACCCGATCGGCCGGGCCATCGCCTCGGCCGGGCCGGATGCGCCCGTGGTGGAGGGCTTCCGAAACTCGGCCGGGCTCGGCGTGCGTGGTGTCGTGGACGGTCACGACGTGGTGGTCGGGCGCGAGCGGCTCCTCGATCTGCCGCTGCCCGGGGCGATCGAGGATGCCAAGGCCGCGGCCGAGTCGTCCGGTCGTACGGCCGTGCTGGTCGGCTGGGACGGTGCCGTGCGGGGGCTGCTGCTCGTCGCCGACAGCGTGAAGCCGACCTCGGCGCAGGCCGTACGGGAGCTGCTGGGGCTGGGCCTGCGCCCGGTCCTGCTCACCGGCGACAACGCCGCCGCGGCCCGGTCGGTGGCGGCCGAGGTCGGGATCGACGAGGTGATCGCCGAGGTGCTGCCGGCCGGGAAGGTCGACGCCGTCCGGGACCTGCAGGCGCAGGGCCGCGTCGTGGCGATGGTCGGCGACGGCGTGAACGACGCCGCCGCACTGGTCCAGGCCGACCTCGGGCTGGCCATCGGCACCGGCACCGACGTGGCCATCGAGGCGTCCGACCTGACCCTGGTCCGCGGCGACCTGCGCGCCGCCGCCGACGCGATCCGGCTGTCCCGCCGCACGCTCGGCATCATCAAGGGCAACCTGTTCTGGGCCTTCGCCTACAACGTCGCCGGCATCCCGCTGGCCGCGACCGGGCTGCTCAACCCCATGATCGCCGGGGCCGCCATGGCGTTCTCCTCGGTCTTCGTGGTCACCAACAGCCTCAGGCTCCGTCGCTTCCGCTGACCGGAGGCGCGACCGGACGCGGCGCGACCGAAGGCGGCGCGACCGAAGGCGGCACCACCGGAGGCGGCACCACCGGAGGCGGCACCGCGAGCGTGGCGGCGAGGTCGTCGACGACGGACCAGACGCCGGGGTCGGTCCAGTAGCCGGAGTGGGCGCCGATGGGCGGCAGCGGCTGGCCGTAGAGGTAGTGGCTGGTGCGGGGGTCGGGGAGGCGGCGGTCGATGCCGGCGGTGGCGTCGGCGAAGACCGGGCCGCCGATGTAGTCGGTCGCGTAGTAGATGTTGATCCACGTGGTGTCGGGGCCGGCCAGGCCGGCCAGGACCCCGTCGTCGACCCAGGCCGGGAAGCCCCAGCGGTAGAGCTTGCCCAGCGGCGAGCCGAACGTGACCAGGCCGACCGCCGAGCCCGGCGCCCGGGCCGACTGCTGCAGCAGCGCGGCCGCGGCCAGCACCGTGCCCTGGCTGTGCGCGGCGATGAGGACCCGGCCACCGTTGTCGTGCAGCCACCACAGCCGGCGCTGGAGGTCGGGCACGGCCCGTTCCGCGTACGAGGGAGGCGCGAGCGGGTGGAACGCACGCGGCCAGAACGTGCCGACGTCCCAGAGGACACCGATCCGGCGGCGGCCGGCCAGGCTGCGCCAACCGGAGCGCAGCGCCGCCATCAGCGCGAGCGGCAGCGCGACCGCGAACGTGGTGCCGATCGCGGTCAGCCGCGATCCCGGTGCCGGGGTCGAACCCCGCAGCCAGATCACCCACTCCGCGACCACCATGACGACCACGCCGGCCACCGCGATCGCGGTGAGCAGGTAGGACACGTCAGTGCCGGCCACGGCCAGCCGGCGGGCCCGGGCGATCCGCCGGTACCACGCCGGCCCGCCGGTCTCGACCCAGACGGCCCGCGGCCCGTCCAGGACCGGCTCGGTCAGGGCCGCGTACTCGGCCTCGATCGACGCCACCCCGCGCCGCCCGGCCCGCCAGTAGAGCCAGCCCTCGACCAGGGCGAAGACGATCAGCAGCCCGACCGGCAGCAGGGTCAGGTACGGCGTGGCCGCCTGCACCACCGGGAACACCGACACCGACCCGGCCGGCCCGGGCCCGATCTGCCACTGCACCGACCCGGCCAGCTCCGCCACCCCGACCAGCAGCCCGAGCAGCACGGCGTTGAGCAGCGCGACCGCCACCGCCAGCAGCACGAACGGCGCCCCCCAGCGGAAGCTCCCGGCCTCCCGCCCGTACGCCAGCACGCAGATCAGGACCAGGGCCAGGAAACCGAACAGCAGGCCGTACATGCCGTTGACGACCTCCCGGATGCCCGGCAGTTGCCCGTCCGGCACGGCCGACGCGCCCGGTGCGATCCAGAGCAGCATGGCGGCGACCAGCCCGCCGGCGACGGCGATCCCCTGCAGCCAGGCGCCCCAGCGGTCGGTGACCGTCTCGAACGCCAGCAGCACGACCGCACCGGCCAGCACCACCAGGGCCAGCACCTGCACCGGGCCGGACAGCGGCCCGAGCGGCACCACCAGCCCGGCCGCGTGCAGCACCAGCACGGTCAACACCGCCAGCGACGCGGCCACGTGGGCCCGGCCCAGCCGCTTGGTCGCCCGGTCCCCATCCCAGAACGCGGCGTCGGCCAGCCCGCCGGGCAGCGAGGCGGCGCTGCGCCCGGACCGCGGTCCGGGCATCCCGATCCCGGTCGGCCGGACCGCCTCGTACCGGCGCCGGGAGCGGTAGGACAGCACGCCCAGCAGGACCAGCACCAGCGTCGGGACCAGGGCGCCGATCAGGATCTGCCGGCCGGGACGACCGGCGATCCAGCGCAGCGGGAGGAGCCACCAGTGCCGGCCCCGGCAGGACGGGTCGGTGCCGCACTGGTAGCCGAGCACGTCGACGGTCGCCATCGCGGTCACGACCAGCCCGTTGAGCGTGATGCCGAGGGCCCCGAGCCGGACGGCCCAGCGGTGCAGCGGGCTGCGCCGGGCCCGCGGCGAGCACATCCAGCCGGCCAGGTTGGCCAGCAGGAACGGCAGCAGCAGCAACCACAGCACCCGGGTGCCGCTGCGGGAGGTCAGGCCGCCCCAGGAGTACGCCTCGACGTGCCGGCCGGCCCGGTCCGCGGTGATGCCGGCCGCGAGGTCGTCGGTCCGGTAGAAGCCGGCCACGGCGTCCCCGGCCACCTGCTGCGGGGCCAGGTCGCCGAGCAGCGCGCCCGGGGTGGTGCCGCCGACGCCGTGCACCCGCAGCTCGGTCACCCCGGAGAGGTCCGGCGCGGGCGGGACCTGACCGGACGGGTGCCGCCGGCCGAACACGGGCACGGGCATCGGACCCACCTCCCCGGAGGGCGCTACAGCCCGGCCGCACCGTAGCGGGATCGGCGTCGCGGTGCGGGAGCAGGTAGGAAGGAACCATGACGGGACTGCGAGCGGCCATGCACAACTGGGGTGGCAACGTGACGTACGGGGCCCGCCGGGTGCTGCGGCCCCGGTCGGTGGACGAGCTGCGCGGCATGGTCGCCGGCGCGGACCGGATCAAGGCGCTGGGCACCATGCACTCGTTCAGCCGGGTCGCCGACACCACCGGCGACCTGGTCACCCTGGCCGACCTGCCGCCCCGGCTGGAGATAGCGGGAGACACGGTCACGGTCGGCGCCGGGATGCGGTTCGGTGAGCTGACCGGCCCGCTGCACGAGGCCGGCCGGGCCCTGCACAACCTCGGCTCGCTGCCCCACATCTCGGTCGCCGGCGCCTGCGCGACCGGCACCCACGGCTCCGGCGACGGCAACCCGGCGTTGGCCGCGGCGGTGCAGAGCCTGGAACTAGTCACCGCCGGCGGCGACCTGGTCACCGTGGACGACCCGGCCGCGGTGATCGCGATGGGCCGGCTCGGCGTCGTCACCGCGATCACCCTGAAGACACAGCCGACGTACGACATCCAGCAGGTCGTGTACGACAACCTGCCGGCCGAGGTCCTGGACGAGGACCTGGACGGGGTGCTCGGGGCCGCGTACAGCGTGAGCCTGTTCACCCGCTACCGCGGGCCGGTGTTCGAGATGGCCTGGCTGAAGCGGCGGGTCGATGCGGGCGCGCCCTGGTCGCCGCCGGAGACCTGGCTGGGCGCCACCCGGGCGGCCGAGCAGCGGCATCCGATCCCGGGTGAGAGCGGCGAGGAGTGCACCCTGCAGGACGGCCTGCCCGCGCCCTGGCACACCCGGCTGCCGCACTTCCGGCTGGAGTTCACCCCGAGCAAGGGCGAGGAGATCCAGTCCGAGTTCTTCGTGCCCCGGGAGCACGGCGCCGCGGCCGTGCGGGCCGTGCGGGAGCTGGGCCGGCGGCTGGCGCCGGTGCTGCTGGTGTCCGAGATCCGCACCATCGCGGCCGACGAGCTGCCGGCCAGCATGGCTCACCGGCGCGACAGCGTGGCCCTGCATTTCACCTGGGTCCAGGACCAGACCGCGGTCGAGGCCGCGGTGGCCGAGGTGGAGGCGGCGATCGCCGGCTTCGACCCGCGGCCGCACTGGGGCAAGGTCTTCACCATGACCCCGCCCCGGGTGCCGGAGCTGCGGGCCCTGGCCGACCGGCTCGACCCGGACGGCGTCTTCGCCGATGACTTCACCGACGAATACCTGTAGTCTCGGCAATTCATGTGTGGAAATGAGAAAAGCGCCCTCGAAAGGCGCTGGGCTCATTTTACGGAATGGGAGTAAGGGTTGTCAATATCGGACGTCGAGACCGAGCAGGCGTACGTGTCGATGCTGTACGGCCGGCTCGACCGGCTCCGGCAGCGCGCCGCCGACTGGCTGGCCGAGACGCTGATCGGCGGCGTGGCCACCCCCGACCAGGGGATGTCCGAGCGGGACGTCACCGCGGCCGGCTGGTCCCGGCGGATCGGCCAGCTCGACGCGGCCGAGAACGGGCTCTGCTTCGGCCGGCTCGACCTCGACGGCGGCGAGCAGCGCTACGTCGGCCGGCTCGGGATCGTGGACGACGAGGGCGACTACGAGCCGCTGCTGCTGGACTGGCGGGCGCCGGCGGCCCGGCCGTTCTACGTCGCGACCGCGGCCCGGCCCGAGGGGGTCCGGCGCCGCCGGCACATCCGCACCCGGCTGCGGCAGGTGACCCGGGTCGACGACGAGGTGCTGGACCTGACCGACCCGGCGGCCGCGACCGACACCGGCCCGGCCGGCGAGGCCGCGCTGCTGGCCGCCCTGGGCGCGGCCCGCACCGGCCGGATGGCTGACATCGTGGAGACCATCCAGGCCGAGCAGGACCACGTCATCCGGGCCCCGCACGGCGGCGTGCTGGTCGTGCAGGGCGGCGCCGGCACCGGCAAGACCGCGGTCGCGCTGCACCGGGCGGCCTACCTGCTCTACACGTACCGGCAGCAGCTGGAGAAGCGCGGCGTGCTGGTGGTCGGGCCGAACGCGACCTTCCTGCGCTACATCGGCGAGGTGCTGCCGGCGCTGGGCGAGACCGCGGTGGTGCTGGCCCCGGTGTCCGGGCTGTTCCCGGGGATCACCGCCGACCGGCCCGAGTCGGAGGAGGCGGCCGAGATCAAGGGCCGGGCGGCGATGGCCGACGTCGTCGCGGCCGCGGTGAAGAACCGCGAGCGGGTGCCGGAGGGCGCCCTGGTGCTGACCCTGGACGGCGACCGGGTCCGGATCCCGGCCGCGGCGATCCGGCGGGCCCGGACCGCGGCCCGGCGCACCCGCCGCCCGCACAACGAGGCCCGGCCGGTGTTCGTGGAGCAGTTCGTGGCCGAGGTCGCGGCCGAGTACGCGGCCGACCTGGGCGAGCGCTCCGGCGCGGGCCGGTCGCTGACCGGGGTCGCGGCCGAGCTCGACCTGGACCTGCTCACGACCCAGCTGGCCGGCAACGACGCGGTGCTGGACGCGCTGGACGAGCTGTGGCCGAGCCTGACTCCGCAGCGGCTGCTCACCGACCTGTACGCCTCGACCGACCGGCTGGTCGCGGCCGGACTGTCCGAAGTAGACGCCCAGGAGCTGGTCCGGGCGCCCGGCGGCGGCTGGACCGCGGCCGACGTGCCGCTGCTGGACGAGGCGGCCGAGCTGCTCGGCATCGACGACCGGGCCGAGCGGGCGCTGGCCGCGGCCCGGCGCCGGCAGGAGATCGAGCAGGCCCAGGACGTGCTGGACATCCTGTCCGGCTCGGAGACGCAGGAGGCCGACGACCTCGACGACGGCCTGGAGAACGCCGACCGGCTGTCCGCGGTCGACCTCATCGACGCCGCCCGGCTGGCCGAGCGGCACGAGGAGAACGACGACCGGGAGCTGGCCGAGCGCGCGTACGACGACCGGACCTGGACGTACGGGCACGTGGTGGTGGACGAGGCCCAGGAGCTGTCGGCGATGGCCTGGCGGCTGCTGATGCGGCGCTGCCCGAGCCGGTCGCTGACCCTGGTCGGCGACGTGGCCCAGACCAGTGACCGGGCCGGCGCCAGCTCGTGGCAGCAGGTGCTGGAGCCGTACGTGGGGACGCGGTTCCGGCTGGAGGAGCTGACCGTCAACTACCGCAACCCGGCCGAGCTGATGGCGGTCGCGGCCGGCGTGCTGGCCGCGCTCGATCCGCCGGTGACGCCGCCGCGGTCGGTGCGGGAGACCGGCGAGCACCCGTGGCACGCGCCGTACGATCCGGGCACGCTGCCGGACGTGGTCAAGGCCGAGCGGGAGGCCGTCGGCGACGGCCGGGTGGCGGTCATCGTGCCGGCGGCCCGGGCCGCGGAGGTCCGGGACGCGCTCGGCCTGACCGGCGACCTCGACCTGACCGAGCCGGTCGTGGTGCTGACGGTCAAGGAGGTCAAGGGGCTGGAGTTCGACTCGGTGCTGGTGGTCGACCCGGCCGGCATCCTGGCCGGGTCGCCGCGCGGCATCAACGACCTGTACGTGGCGCTGACCCGGTCCACCCGCCGGCTCGGCGTCCTGCCGGACGGACCGCTGCCGCCGATGCTGGCCGCGATGGATGAGCCGGTGGCCGCGGCGAGCTGACGGCGGGCCGCCGCCGCCCTCCGCGCCCGCGGCGAGCTGACGGCGGGCCGCGGCCGCCCGCCGCGGCCGCCGCCCGCGTCAGGCGAAGACGAGCCAGTCCGGGGCGTCCCGGCGGAAGGCGTAGAGGACCTCCGGGTCGTGGGTCAGGGTCCAGTCGACCCGCGAGGCCGGCACGTCCCGCTCGTCCTTCTCCTGCTCGAACCAGTTGATCAGCCGCAGCCGGGGGAACCGGGCCGGCAGGTCGGGTGCGAAGACCTGCCGCATCCACGCCTGCTTGATCTGCAGGTCGGTCGCCCCGGTCCCGGCCCGGCCGGTGTTGAACAGCGCGGACGTCTCGGAGACGGTGATCGGCTTGCCGGTGCGCCGGGCGTACCGGTCGTAGAAGTCGGGCACCGGGCGCTCGTCGCCGTTGGCGCCGGCGAAGGTACCGGTCAGCTTGGCCACGAACTTGCCCGGCTCGGGCGGCACGTTGGCGCCCCACGGGTACTTCCGGCCGAAGTGGTAGATGGACATGCCGACCCAGTCGGCGGCGTCGTCACCGGGGTAGTACGGCGCGTACGGATCGTCGCGCTGGGTCAGCCGGCCGTCGTGGTCGGTGTCGAGCGCGGCGAAGTCGGCCGTCCCGGGCCGGGCCGCGTACCGGCCGCCGGCGAACGGGTAGGACCCGCCCTCGTTCGGCGACCAGAGGATCCGGCTGGCCGGGGCGGCGTGCACGGCCGCCGCGACCCGCCGGAACGTGGCGACGTAGGCGGCCGGGTGCTGGGCCCAGGCGTACCAGGAGCCGTTCATCTCGTGCGCGAAGCGGACCAGCACCGGTGTCCCGGCCGTGTTCCAGTCCCGCAGCGTCCGGGTCAGGTCGGCCAGCGCCGCGTCGGTCACCGACCCGAGACCGCCGACCGGCTCCAGCGTGAGCATGAGCACGCCGTCAGCGGCACCGACCTCGGTGCTCTTTTCCCCGAGCCACGACCCGACCTCGGCCCGGAACGGGAACTCGACGAACTCCCCGTACACCACGGCCCGGACCCCGGCCCGCCGCTGAAAGGCGGCCGGATTGTCGGTCTGCCAGTCCAGCTGCGCCCCGAACCGCACCGCGGCCGGGTCGGGGCCGTGCCCCTCCAGCGCGGCCAGCCGGGCCGTGGCCCGGTCCAGCGGCGTCCGGGGGCCGGGGCTGGTCAGCACCGCCGCCGTTCCCGCCACCAGCGCCGTGACCGCGACCAGGGCCAGCGCGTGGCGGCGCAGTGCCCCGCCGATCACCGGCCGGTGGGGGTGTCGTGCCGCGGCCGGCGGCCGGGCGCCTGGGTCCGGGAGCCGGGGCGGTGCCGCCCGGCCGGCCGCGCGACCGGCCCGGCCCCGACGGGCCGCGTCAGTGGGCCCGCCCCGACGGGCCGCGTCAGCGGCCCA
>DATDKW010000287.1:0-42851 GCA_036519715.1 Mycobacteriales bacterium | reverse complement strand
GTCGGCACAACAGGGAGCCCACGCCATGACAGAACTCGAATTCACCTATGCCACCGATCCCCACCGCTTCGGCGACGCCGTGCGCGAGTCTCTGACGGAGCACCCGCTGCATGTTCATTCGCCCGGCCCGATCGAGACCGTGCGGACCGCCAGTTACCGCGGCCATGAAATCACGGTTCGCACGACTTATCTTATCGAGATCGACGGCCGCCCGATCGGCGGGCACCTGTTTGTCACCAATAGTGGTGATGTCCAGATCCACGCGCTGCCGAACTACACGTTCCCGTCGGCGGTCGACATGGTCCGGCAGCTGATCGACGCGTTCCCTGAGGGCTTCGCCGCGGTGGATCCGCCGGGCGAGCAGACTCACGACCAGGACCACGAGCACGGGCACCACGAAGACGAGCGGTGACATGGCCGCCGTCCGGACCAACGTCGTAAACGACCCTGTAGCCCGGGCCGCCTATATCGACGGCGTCAATGGCCTCAAGGCCGAGCCCCTGACCAACGCCCAGGGCCAGCGGGTCACCACGGCCGACCTGAACATTCCGGCGGCAAGCCCCGCAGTCGGGGCGCAACCGCTGTCGACCTACGACCTGTTCGTGCTGTGGCACTACGTCACGATGATGACGCCCACCCCGCGGGGCGGCGGCGGGCGCAACGCCGCCCACCAGGGGCCAGTCTTCCTCCCGTGGCACCGTCTGATGCTGATGCTGCTCGAGGCCAACATCGCCCGCGTGCTCGGGCGCCCGACGTTCGGCCTCCCCTACTGGGACTGGGCGCAGGACGGCGGGTTGTCCCCGGAGGCGCAGCCTGCCGCTGCGCTGTGGACCGCCCCCGACGGCATTGGCGGTGACGGCGACGCCGCGGGAGAGGTGCAGAACGGGCCGTTTGGGGCTGCGACACCTTTCCGGATTGCGGTCGTGTCGAACGACGCGGGCAACATCTTTGCCGTCAACCGCCCGCTTAACCGCCGGCTGCACTCGGTCCGGCCAAACTCCGGTGGCCAGCGGTGGCAGCTGCCGACCAAAGCAGCCGTACGCGCCGCGTTGGACGAGACGCCCTACGACAGCTTCCCCTGGGACAGCGACTCCCGCACCCCCGGCTTCCGTAACGGCGTGGAGGGGTGGCAGCGGCTACCCACCCGACCGCCGAACCTGCACAACCTGGTCCACGTGTGGATCGGCGGGGACATGGCGCCTGCGACGTCGCCGAACGACCCGGTCTTCTACCTGAACCATTGCAACGTGGACCGCATCTGGGCCGCGTGGCAGGCCATGCCGGGCGACCGGACCTACCTGCCTCATGACACGGAGTCCGCCACGTTATTCCGGCACCGGACGTCTGACCCGCTGCTCTCGCCGTTCTTCCAGCGCGACGCCGCTGGCACCCCCTGGCTGGTGAGCCACATGTTCGACGTGTCGTCCGTCTACACCTACGACTCGCTCGACGTCGCCAACTGATTCAAAAGCCGTGGTAGGACCGGTGGGCGCGATCCGGCGGATCGTGCGCTCAGGAAGCGTGCGTTGCTGCGGGGGTTCGGCGTCGGGACCGCGGCGGTCGGCCTGGCCGCGTGCGGAGGGACGGCGGCGTCGCCGTCGTCGTCCTCCTCGACATCGGCGACCTCGGCGGCGTCCGGGCTCGCCGAGATTCCGGACGAGACGGCCGGGCCGTACCCGGGTGACGGTTCCAACGGCCCCGACGTGCTGGAGCAGAGCGGGATCGTCCGCAGCGACATCCGGTCCAGTTTCGGTGACAGCAGCGGCACGGCCGAGGGAGTACCCATGCGGCTGGAGCTGACGGTCAAGGACCTGGCCCACGGCGGCGGCCGGCGACCGTAGCCGGGTCAGGCCGGGGCGCACTGCCCGAGCAGCGGTCCCAGCACCGTCGGGACGGTGTTTCTCGATGGGTGGCGCCGCGGTGTCTGGCCACCGGCGCCGCTGGACTTCGGGCGGGCCCTCGGCCGCAACACCCGGAGCACGACGACCTGTCCTCCCGGGCGCTGGCAGACTGGCGTGATGCTGCACGACCAGGTCACCGCCGTGCCCGCTCTGCTGCGCCTGGGCGGCCGCCCGGTGAGCGCGGTCGGCCCGGTCCGGATCTACGTCTGCGGGGTCACCCCGTACGCGGTCACTCACCTCGGTCATGCCTCGACGTTCGTCTGGGCGGACACGGCGGCCCGGGTGCTGACCTGGACCGGGCACGGGGTGGACACCGCCCGCAACGTCACCGACGTCGATGACGTGCTGTACGCGGAGGCGGCGCGCCGCGGCCAGGAGCCGACCCTGTTCGGGGCCGTGCAGCGGGCGTCGTTCGACCTGACCATGTCGGCGCTGCGGGTCCGCTCCCCGGACCACCAGCCGACGGCGGCGCAGGCGGTCGGCCAGGTGATACGGCTCGCCGCGATACTGCTGGCGGTCGGCGAGGCGTACGAGCGTGACGGCACCGTCTACGCGAGGACCGCCCGCGCCGCCGCCGGACTGGACCGCGAGACGGCGCTGGCGATGTCCGCCGAGTACCGGGACGAGCCGGACGATCCGGACAAGGACGATCCGCTCGACGTCCCGGTGTGGCGGTCGGCCGCGAAGACCGGCCACCCGGCGTTCGCGTGGCCGAGCCCGTGGGGTGCGGGCCGGCCGGGCTGGCATGCCGGCTGCGCCGCGATGGTGCTCGCCCGCTACGGACCCGGGCTGGACCTGCATTGCGGCGGCGCGGATCTCGCCTACCCCCACCATGCCTGCGAAGCCGTGCTCGCCGAGGCGGCCACCGGGGTCACCCCGTTCGCCCAGCACTGGCTCCGCGCCGGCACCGTGCGGGTCGGCGGCGAGAAGATGGCGAAGTCGAGCGGCAACCTCATCCTGGTCGAGGACCTCCTCCGGGACCACTCGCCCGCGACCGTGCGACTGCTGTGTCTCAACCGCCCGTACGCCGACGCCTGGGACTACGAACCCGCCCTGCTCGACGAGGCCGGCGCGACCCTCGACCGGCTCTACTCGGCCGGCGGCAGGCCCGGCGGGGACCAGCCGTCCCCACGGCTACGTGAGGCTCTCCTGGACGACCTCGACGTCGCCGCGGCCATCGAGATCGCGCTCGACGAAGGCGCCGCCACCGCGCGAGCGTTGATCGGGATCCTCATGCTCAGTTGATCGGCGCCCTCGTGCTCGCCCACGTCCGCCCATGCGGGCACCGCGCGGGGCGCGCCATCGCACATGCCGCTGGCCGAGCGCATCGTGTATCCGTCGGGCGCGGGGTGGTGGCCGCAGCTAACTCAGATTGCTTCGAGAACGAAGAAGATGAAGCACAGGAACGCTGTCCGGTCGCCGAGGTGGGACGGGAAGAGCTCGCGTGGCGTGTCGGGGGCGGCGGGCGGTTCACTGATGACCGAGAGGCGGAAACCCGCCTCGGTGAACGCGTCCGTCATAGCGTGCAACGGCCGATGCCAGTACGTCAGCACCATCTCCTGCCCGTCGTTCAGGGTGTAGTCCTCGGAGTACTGCGTCACGGCGAAGTAGTCCGCGTCCGGGTAGAAGAGCTTGTAGATGGTGGGGTGGTTCACCGACAGCAGGAGGCGGCCGCCCGGCTTCAGAACCCGCCGCAGCTCGGCCAGGGGCGCCGTCCAGTCCTGCAGATAGTGCAGAACGAGGGATACGACGACGTCGTCGAACGCACCGTCGGCGAACGGAAGGGGCTGGCCGAGGTCGGCCACGTGCAGGTCTGCGGTTCGGCCCAGTCTCTGCCGCGCCAACTCGACCATCGCCGGGCTGGAGTCGAAGCCGGTGACGAGGGCGCCTTTCGCGAGCAGCGCTGCGGACAAGGGCCCGGACCCGCACCCGGCATCGAGGACCCGGCGACCGTTGACGTCTCCGGCAAGATCGATCATCGCCGGCCGCTCGTAGTAGGCGTTGAAGAGGCTGGACTCGTTGTCCGCCGAGTAGCTCTCGGCGAAACTGTCGTAGTGGTCGGCCTTCATCGGCTCCTCGCTTTCCTGTCAGGTCTCTGGGACAGGCGGCCCTGATCATTCACGGAGGAGCTATCCGCCCTGTTCGGCCGCTGTCCGTGGGAGCCGGCCAGGACCGACCTCGGTAGGTCTGGCGCCGCCGCGACCGGGGACGTCATCGCAGGGGCGTGAAGAATGCCTCGATCTCGCGGGCGAACAGGGCCGGCTGCTCCCACGCCGGGAAGTGGCCCCCGATCTGAGGCTCGTTCCAGTAGCGGATGTCGGTGAAGCGCTGCTCGGCTTCGTGCCGCGTGGGCTGTTGCAGCTCGTACGGGAAGATGCTGCAGCCGACCGGAGCGTGGACCAGGTCCCGGTCCTCGAGCGGTCCCTCGAGCCAGCGGGAGACGTCGCCGAGGCTCTCCCAGTAGAGGCGCGCCGCGGACGCGCCGGTCCGCGGCAGCCAGTACTGCATGAGGTTGTCCAGGACCGCATCCCGGGCGAGCTGGCTGCGCGGGTCGCTCCAGCTGCCGACCTTCTCGACGATCCACGCGGCCAGGCCGGCGGGGGAGTCGGTCAGTGAGTAGCCGATGGTCTGCGGGCGGGTCCGCTGTTCGAGGGAGTAGCCGCCGTCGTCGGACGGCTGCCTCCGCCCGGCGCGTCCGTGGCTCGGCCGGGACGGCGCCAGCGGGGGCAGCAGCAGGGCGCCGATGGCGTGCTGCGGATCCTGCTGGGTGATGCTGGCGCTGACGCTCGTGCCCCAGTCACTGCCGGCCGCGCCGTAGCGGTCATATCCCAGCTGCGCCATCAGCTCGGCCCAGGCCCGCGCGATCCGGTCGACACCCCAGCCGGTCGCCGGCGGCTTGTCACTCCAGCCGTATCCCGGCAGCGACGGGACCACGCAGTCGAATCCTGCCGCGGTCAACGGCTCGAGTGCGTCGAGGAACTCCACCACGGAGCCTGGCCACCCGTGGGTCAGCACCAGGGGGAAGGCGTCGGTCCGGGGCGAGCGGGCGTGCAGGAAACAGATCCCCAACCCGTCGACGACCGTCCGGAACCGGCCGATGGCGGCGAGGCGGTCGTCGCACCGTCGCCAGTCGTACGCGTCGCGCCAGTACGCGCAGAGGTCCATCAGCTCGGCCAGCGCGACGCCTTGTCCCGGATCGGTCTCCGGCTCCGGCCACCGCGTGGACCCGAGCCTGACCCGCAGGTCCCTGAGCTCGGCGTCGGTCACGACCGGGTCGAAACGTTCGATCACCCGATCATTCTCCGGCGGGTCACTCACAAAGGTCATCCGGCAGGAGGAGGTGGGTCGGAGCCGGCGGGTGGCCCATGCCGCGGCGGCGCGGCCGTCGGGCGGCATCATGTGGCCCGTGAGCGAGCGGTCCAATGGAGGGGCGGGGTCCGTCGGCGGGGTCCGACAGCTGGTGGCCGGGATGACGGGGCCCGATCCGGCGGTGCTGGACGCGGCGCGGGCGCGTCTTGCCGGGAGGACCAAGCCGCGGGACAGCCTCGGCCTGCTGGAGGACGTGGCCGTGCGGTACGCGGCGGTTCGCGGGGCGGTCCGGTGCGGGCCCGTGTCGGCGTGCGTGGTCATCGCCGCCGCCGACCACGGCGTCTCCGCGTACGGCGTGAGCGCGTACCCGGCCGAGGTGACCGGGCAGATGATCTCGACGGTGCTGCGCGGCGGTGCGGCCAGCGCGGTGCTCGCGGCCAGCGTCGGAGCCCGGCTGGCGGTCGTCGACTGCGGGACCGCCGCGGCGCGGGTGGCCGAGGGCGTCCTGGACCGGCGGCCCGCGTCCGGGCCCGGTGGGGACCTGGTCCTGACCGACGCGCTCCGGCCGGGTGCCGCCGAGGAACTGCTGGACAGCGGGGTTCGCTGGGCCGCCGACCGGGCGGCCGAGGGGATCACGCTGATCGGGCTGGGGGAGCTGGGCATCGCCAACACCACCCCCGCTGCCGCGCTGACCAGCGCCCTGCTCGGCCTCGACGCCGCCGCGGTGTGCGGGCCGGGCACCGGCCTCGACGCGGCGGGGCTGCGCCGCAAGGTCGATGCCGTCCGGGCCGCGACCGCACGGGTCGGCGCGCGGGACGTGCTCGGCACGCTGACCGGCCTGGGCGGGGCCGAGATCGCCTTCCTGGCCGGCGTCGTGCTCGGAGCCGCGGCCGCGCGGGTGCCGGTGCTGGTGGACGGGGTGGTCACCGGGGCCGCGGCGCTGGTCGCCGCCCGGCTCGCGCCCGCCGCGCCGGGATCCCTGCTGGCCGCGCACCTGTCCCCGGAGCCGGCTCACGCGCAACAGTTGGCCGCGCTCGGGCTGACGCCGATGCTGCAGCTGAACATGCGGCTCGGGGAGGGCACCGGCGCGCTGCTGGCCGTGCCGCTGGTCCGCGCCGCGGTCGCCGTGCTCACCGAGATGGCCGGGTTCGCCGACGCCGGGGTGACGGACACCGGTGCCTGACCGGGCCCGGGCCGCGGCGCGGGCCGGCGTGGCCGCGGTGGCGTTCCTCACGGTGCTGCCGATCGGCCGGTGGGTCCGTGTCGACGGCCCCGACGTCGCCCGCGCGACGCCGCTGCTCCCGCTGGTCGGTGCCCTGCTCGGCGCCGCCGCCGGGTCGGTGGCGTGGCTCGCGTCCGCCGGGACCGGCCCGGCCGTCGCCGCGGTCCTCGCCGTGGCCCTGCTGGCCGTGGTCACCGGCGCGCTGCACCTGGACGGGCTGGCCGACACCGCGGACGGGTTCGGCGGCCGCACCCGAGAGGACCGGCTGCGGATCATGCGGGACCACGCCGTGGGCGCGTACGGGGTGGTCGCGCTCGTACTGGCCCTGCTGTTGAAGGCGTCCGCGGCGGCATCGCTGGCCGGCCGGGTCGACGTGGTCGCGGCCTGGGTCGCGGCCGGCGCCCTGTCCCGGGCGGTGGGGCCGGCGCTGGCGGCCACCCAACCGTACGTACAGCGGCCCGGAGGATCCGGATCGGTGCTGCACGGCGGCCGGGCCCGGGTCCGGGCGGTCGGGGCGGCGGCCATCGGGAGCGCGCTGGCCGTGGCGATGCTCGGGCGCACGGCCGCGCCGGCGGTCGTCGCCGCGGTCGGGATCGCGGTGCTCGTCGCCGCGGTCGGCCGGCGGATGCTGGGCGGCGTGACCGGCGACCTGCTCGGCGCCGCCACCGAGTTGGCTGAGGTCGCCGTGCTGATCACCGTGGCCGGAGCGCTGCGGTGACCGAGCTCGTCGCCCGCCCGCCCGGCGCCACCCGGGTCGTCCTGGTCCGGCACGCGGAGACCGTCGAGGAGACCGCGGGGGTGGTCTACGGAGCCCTCGATGTGGACCTCTCCGTGGCCGGCGCCGCCCATGCCCGCCGGCTGGGCAGGATGATCGGCGCGCTCGAGCCGGTCGCGGTCTACTCCAGCCCGCGCCGGCGGGCGGTCGACACCGCCGCCGCCGTGGCCGCCGCGGCCGGGACCCGACCCCGGATCCGTGACGGCCTGCGCGAGCTCGACTTCGGCGCTTTCGAGGGGCGCCGCTACGACGATCTGCGCGTCGAGTTCCCCGCCGTCTACCAGCAGTGGATGACCGAGCCGACCGAGGTCCGCTTTCCCGGCGGTGAGTGCTTCGCCGACCTCCGAAACCGGACGGTCGCGGTTCTGCGGTCGGTCCGGTCCACCCACGACGACGCCACGACCGTGCTGGTCACCCACGGTGGCGTCGTGCGCGCGCTGCTCGGCCACACGCTCGGGCTGCGGGACCGTGATGTCTTCCGCCTCGACCAGGAGTACGGCGCGGTCAACGTCGTCGACTTCTTCGGCGACACCCCGCTGGTCCGCCTGGTCAACGGCCGGTGGTGACCCCGGCCCATCCGCGCGGGGGCGCTGCAGGGCCACCCGCCCCGGCCGACCCCGCCCGCTCAGCCGCGGGTGAGCCGGCCGAGCAGCCCCTTCGCGGTCGCGGCGGGACGGTACTGCTGGACCAGGTACGAGTTGAGCACGACCAGCGCACCGGAGGTCGCCGGCACCAGCACCTGGGCGATCCTCTGCCGCTTCTGCCAGGTCGCGACCTCGGCCGGGGTCTTCTCCGCCGGCGAGGTCGCGTCCTTGACCTCGAACTGCTCGCCCCGGGACACCGCGGCCTCGGCCGCCTGACCGATCTTGTTACCCGAGTACGCCGCGAAGGCGGTCGCCGCGACGCCGACCACGGTCAAGGCGGCCTTGGTCGCGCCGGCCGCGGCGAACCCGCTCTGCCCGGCCAGCCGGCCCTTGTTCGAGTTGGTGATCAGCGCGCCGCCGATGATGCTGGCCGCGACGCCGCCCCACTGCGCCGGCGCGAACCGCTTCCAGGCCGAGCCGGCGACTCGGATTTTGTCGAGCTCGTCCCGCAGCTCGTTGCCGGACTTGTTGACGCCGGCGACGCCCATCACGGACCCGCCGAACCACAGCGCCGTGCCGAGGTCGTGGATGGCCTGCGCGATCGGTGCACTGTCGGTGTTGCTCACGTGGAACTCCCGAGGGGTGTAGGTCAGGTGCCCGCTGCGCTACCCGCAGCAGCCAGGCCGACACGTACGTCGGTCATGCCGAATCGGGCGCAGTCCCTGAGCCTCGGGTCGTGCAGGGGCCTTCCGCGCCGAGACAGCGGACGCAGTCGCCCGTCAACCTCCGTGGCCCTGCCGCCGCGGCCGGTCAGGGTGGCGGGGTGGGGTCACGGCGGAGGCCGGCTTCGACCGCCACCAGCGCCGCCTGCGTACGGGAGCCGAGCTGCAGTTTGCGGAGGATGTTGCTGACATGGGTGCGTGCCGTTCGCTCGCTGATGACGAGCCGGCGGGCGATCTCCTTGTTGGTGCAGCCCTCCGCGAGCAGCGTCAGGACCTCCTGCTCCCGGGCGGTGAGTGTCTGCAGCCCACTGATCGCATGGTGAGCCGCGTCCTCACCGGCGGTGTCGGGCCGGGTCGCCGGATCGGCGATCACGGGCGGGACGGTGCTCGCGTCGGCGGCCGGGGGTCGGCCGGCATACGCCGGCAGCCCCAGTCGGCCAGCCGCGCGCAGGTAGTGCAGCAGCACCAGCAAGCCGCTGATCAAGGCAAGCCACAGCGGCCACCAGTAGCCGGCGCCTTCATCGGTGGACGTCGGTGTGCGATCGCGAGTGACCAGCCACAAGCCAGTGATCGCGGAGTTGACGAGGAGGGCGAGCGAGACGTGCAGCCGCCACGCCGGATCCTGCCAACCCCGCTTCTGCGGCTCGTGGGCCTTCCCGGCCTGGTCGGTCTCGTCGGTCTCGCCGGGCAGGTCGCCGGTGAGCGAGGCCAGTTCGGCGCGGGTGCGGGCGGTATATGCAGCGGCGCTGCGCTCCAGCAGCTCGTCCGTACCCAATCTGCCGGCGCGGCAGTGCTTCTCCAACGCGGAGATCGTCTGCGCCCGGTCGGCGTCCCCGACGCGAACGTCGTTGTCCATTTCTGCCCGACCTCTCCGCCGACTTCTCCGTCCGCCCGATGCGCCGGACGTTCACCAGACTGGCTCTCGCCGCCCGCCATCGCACCCGCCGGATGACCGGAATCGATGCGACATCCGTCCTACGTCACCGCTGACGAGGCCGAACTCCGCCGCGGTCGGCTCCACATCCGGTTCTGCCGCTGGGCGGGTCCGTGCTGCTGCAAACTGTCTGGGGCCCCCTCGCGGACCGGCGGGTTGCGGCCTACCCGGTGGGTGTGGGCCGCGGGTGCGCTCATGGCGCCTGCCAGACGTTCAGTCGTTTGCGGCCGAACTTGGCGCATGCCGCCGCTGAGGGCTCCCAGATGTCGAGGCGGTGACCGACCATCGCAGGGCCGGTGTCGGCGGCCACTCGCAGACCGACCTGATCGATGAACAAGCGGGTGCCGAAGGGGAAGAGGCGCCGATCCACCGAGACGACCTCCCGGGAGGAAGGCCGGCCGGACGCCGTGACGCCCGGCCCGGTGTGGCAGGTCACCTCGAAGACCCCGAGCGCGGTGCCCCGGACGGTTGCCGAGGTTGCTGCCGCTGCTGCCGAGGTTGTCGGCGCCGGCGACGGGGCAGCCGCGCGCGTACCGGTCGACGCGGGCGGCGCCGTCGGCGTCCCGGTGCTCTGGCAACCGCCCAGCAGCACCGCGCCGGCGACTGCGGCGCTCCACAGGACCCCTGGTGTCCAGCGCGTCATGCCGGCCCCCACCCCACCGCGGCATTGATCGAACGCCGGGACGGTCCGCGCGGAGAACAGGTCAAGCCGGCGTTCCTCGGGTGTCCCGAGGTCACACAGTCAGATTCCCGTCCGCGCCCACATTGAACACATCCTCGCCGCCACGAAGCCCGGTCAATCGTGCGGTGCTGTCATCGCTGTGGCGGTCTCAACCGGGCGACAACCGGCGTCGCCCCCCACGGTGTTCCGCTGCCCCGGGCCTGAGCGGAGATGGCGTGATCAGAAGGACAGCATCCCGCTCACGAGGGCACGCCAGGTGATGGGGCCGACGATGCCGTCTACGGCCACTGACGGAATGTCCGCGTGTAATGCCTGCTGGAACCCGCGGACGGCGGCGTCGGTCTTGGGCCCGAAGATTCCGTCGGCCTGTAGTCCCTTGCTGGGGTCGCCGGAGAGGTTGCGGAACTGGAACTCCTCCTGCACCCCCCGCACGGCGTCGCCCTGGCTGCCCTGCTTGACCTGGACGATCAACGCCGACCAGGTGTTCGGTCCGACGATGCCGTCGACGGACAGGTTCTTCTCCTGCTGAAAGGCGCGCACGGCGCTCTCGGTCTCGGGGCCGAAGATGCCGTCCGCCGCCACTGTGTGTCCTCGGGCGCGGAGCAGGTACTGCAAGGTCTGCACCGGATGCTGCTGATCGCCTCTCCTGACCAACGGCCACGGACTGACTGAACCGGCCATCATCACTCCACTCATCGACATCGCGGCAAGCCGCCCACCTGTGCGGAACACCCGGCTGTGGATGCGACATGACGCTGGTCCCGTACCCGATCGTGCGCGGGGATCGGCGACCGTCGTGGAGGCGAGCCGGCTGCCGTCCCGGCGGGTCGGCCCGCTGGTGATGGTTCGGACATCGACCAGCGGACCGCAGCCGTCTACGGGGACGCCTGACTCGCCGTACCCGGCTAGCGCTTGCGCCGGCCGCGGGTGGGCTCGTCGACCTCGACCTTCTCCTTGCGCACCTCGCCGGATACGGTCTCGGTGTCGGTGACCTTCTCCTTGCCGAGGCGGACCCGCTCCACCGGGACGGCCTCGGTCTGCACGACGGGACGCTCCGCGCGCAGCGTGACCTCGTGCTCCTCCTCGCTGATGTCCGGCCCGGAGTAGGCGGCGTCGCGGTTGGCGTCGGTGATCGGCTCCCGCTCGACCCGCACCTCCTCGCGGCTGACCGGCACCTGAACCTGCTCGGTGTCGGTCACCACGTACTTGCGCAGCCGCGCCCGGCCGGCCTCCACCTGCTCGGTGCCGGCGCGCAGCCGCTCCTCCGATCGGGTCATGGCCGTGTCGGTCGTCGGGCCCGAGGTGTCGCGGCCACGGTCCCGGGTACCGGCGCGGTTGCGACTGGTGCCGTAGGACGCGGTTCCCGCGGAGATCCCGTAGTAGCGGTAGATCTCCGCCTCCTGCTGCTCGGACAGGTGACCGTCCTCGTCGATACGGGGCGCGCCGTTCACCTTCTCCTTGGTGGCATCGACCACCAGGTCCCCGCGCTCCAGCCGGGCGGCGGCCAGCGGCACGAAGCTCTCCTTGGTGCCGAACAGGCCGGTCCTGACCGTGACCCACTCCGGCTGGCCGGTCGTGTCGTCCAGGTAGACCTGCGCGACCCTACCGATCTTGCCTCCGCCTTCGGTCCGTACGGTCGCGCCGGAAAGGGTGGTGACATCGTCCTGGTCGATCATGGTTCCTCCCTCGTCCTGGTATCCACCCCTGTTACCAGCGCGAGCCGGCTGGATGACGACGCGGCGGCTGTGCACGCACCTCCATGCGGAGGGCGAGGCCCCGATCTCTCCTCTCCGAGCAGGACCGCGGCCAGACTTTCCTGCAGTTTTACTGCAGCGCTCGATCATCAGTTGCCCGTCGACCCGGCCGGGCGCACGATTTGTCGGCCACGCCGCTGGGAAGCGGTTGGCGAACGTCCGCGGGGAATGCAAGGAGTGATCGTGACCGAGCCCGGAGAGGCCGCGCCGACGGCAGAGGACCATGCAGCAGGACACGTCGCGGGGTCATCGGACGACGCAGGAGGGCGGTACGGCGGGGCGCTGGCACGGGATCTTCTGCGCACCTTCCGGGAGGACACCGGCCGGGACCCCGAGACCGTGAATGAGCTGGCGGACTGGATGATGCGGCGCAACGCTGAAGCACTAGAACCGCCCGCGCAACGCAACCCCACCACGGACTGACTGACATCGGGTCAGTGCTGCGTCACGCCCGTTGCGGGATCATGCGACGCTGACTTTTTTCTTCAAGCGCCTGGACCAGCGTGCGCACGAACGGCCCAATGCGCACCCGCACGCCGTCAGCGGTGTGTCAATCAGAGCGTTGGGTCGTCATAGACACGGCGCTCCTCGACAACCTCACGAGGCGGCGCGACGCGGCGCTCCTCGACGACCTCCCGACGGGGCGCCATCCGGCGCTCCTCAACGACCTCGGTGGCCGGCGCTACCCGCCGGCGCGGACCCCATACGAGCAGGGTCATGACCAGGCCGAGGGCGCCGACGACCATGAGGATGATGCCAACCACGTCCAGGCTCAGCCCGGAGAGGCTGACGTCGGTGGCGAAGGTCAAGACCGCGCCGAGCGCGATGAGGAAGAGGCTGACTCCGATACCCATCCTGTCCTCCAGACGGAGGAGCCGCCCCACGCGGCCCGCCGATCTCCAGATACCCAACGGGATCCCGCCGTACTCACCCGAGGACCGGGATGGCCGGGTCGTTTGTCAGGCCCCGAGATTCGGCTCGTATTGCTGTTGAGTGCCCATCAACGAGATCCGAGAGTCCGCGACACGGAACGCCCGCACGAGCCGCGATGAGGTGAACCCACAGAGCCTGTCGCTGATGAGGGCGGCGCTGTGCGGGCGGATCGGGAACCCGACCGCCGACGCCTGAACGGCGCCGGCTCGGGAAGACTCGTGCTCGACCGCACCGGATGCCTCAGGAGGTTGCGCGCATGCCCACTGTTCTCCACGTCGCGACCGTGGGTTCCGACTCCTGGCAAGGATCGCCGGACCGGCCGCTGCGGACGATCGACCGTGCGGCGGAGCTGGCGCAGCCGGGGGACACCGTGGTCGTGCACGAGGGGGTGTACCGGGAGTGGGTGCGACCGCGGCGCGGCGGGCTGAGCGACCGGCGGCGCATCACGTACGAGGCGGCGCCGGGCGAGCACGTCGTCATCACGGGCTCGGAGCAGGTGACCGGCTGGGAGCCGGTCGAGGGCAGCGTGTGGACGGTGTCCGTGCCGAACGGGCTCTTCGGCTCCTTCAACCCCTTCGCGGAGGAGATCGACGGGGACTGGATCGTCCACCCGCAGAAGGACTCGCCGCGCAAGCACCTCGGGGACGTCTACCTCAACGGCAGAAGCTTCTACGAGGTGTCGTCCGCGGCGGAGGTGTCGGATCCGCCGCTGCGTACGGACGTGCTCGACGACTGGACCGGGCTGCCGGACCGGGTGCGGGACCCGGAGCAGACCCGGCTCGTCTGGTACGCCGAGGTCGGCGAGGACACCACGACGATCTGGGCGAACTTCCAGGGCGCGGACCCGAACGCCGAGCTGGTCGAGATCAACGTCCGCCGCTCCGTGTTCTACCCGACTGAGCACCACCTGGACTACATCACCGTGCGAGGGTTCGAGCTGGCGCAGGCCGCCTGCCCCTGGACGCCGCCGACCGCCGACCAGCCCGGCCTCATCGGACCCAACTGGGCCAAGGGCTGGATCATCGAGGACAACGTCATCCACGACGCCAAGTGCTCGGCGATCTCCCTCGGGAAGGAGGCCTCCACCGGGCACAACTACGCGACGGCCCGCGGGGACAAACCCGGCTACCAGTACCAGCTCGAGTCGGTGTTCGCCGCGCGCCAGATCGGCTGGGACAAGGAGCACATCGGCTCGCACGTGGTCCGCCGCAACACGATCTACGACTGCGGCCAGAACGGCATCGTCGGCCATCTGGGGTGCGTCTTCTCGACCATCGAGGACAACCACATCTACCGGATCGCGGTGAAGCGGGAGTTCTACGGCTACGAGATCGGCGGCATCAAGCTGCACGCGGCCATCGACGTGGTGATCCGCCACAACCGGATCCACGACTGCTCGCTCGGCACCTGGCTGGACTGGCAGACCCAGGGCACCCGCGTCACCCGCAACGTCTACCACTCCAACAACCGGGACCTGTTCGTCGAGGTCAGCCACGGGCCCTACCTCGTCGACCACAACATCCTCGCGTCCGCGGTGTCCTTCGAGTCGTTCAGCCAGGGCGGCGCGTTCGTCCACAACCTGTTCTGCGGCAGCCTGCACTGGCGATCCGTGATGGACCGCGCCACCCCGTACCACGTCCCGCACAGCACCCAGGTCGCCGGCTACGCCGTCATCTACGGCGGGGACGACCGGTACGTCGGCAACCTCTTCCTCGGCGGCGAGCTCGACCGCGCGTACGCGCCCGGGGCGGACTTCGAGGGTGCGGTGGGATACGGCCTGGAGGCGTACCAGGGGCACCCGACGACGTTCGCCGAGTACCTGCGGCGGATCGACGAGCAGCCGGCCGGTGACCACCAGCGCTTCCCGGGCGTGAAGCAGCCGGTCTATCTCCGCGGCAACGTCCACGCCGGTGGGGCGCGTGCGTCGGACGGCGAGCCGGACGCCCTCGTGCTGGACGGGGACGCCATGGTGACGGTCGAGGAGGACGGCGACGAGGTCCACCTGCGGGCCGTGCTGCCGGAGGGCTTCGACGCCGCCCGCGTCGGGGTGGTCACCGGTGCGGACCTGGAGCGCGTGCGCTTCGTCGACGCCGACTTCGAGGAGCGGGACGGTGGCCCGCTGGTCATCGACACCGATCTGACCGGCGTACGGAAGGAGCACGGGCAGGACTACCCCGCCGGTCCGCTCGCCGCCCTGCGCCCGGGCACCACCCGCCTGCGCGTCTGGTGACGCAGCGCGCGTCGTCGCGGGCTCGAAGCCGGCGTCGCTCAGCCGTGCGGGCCAGGATCCGGTCGCGGCACGGTTGTCGGGTCTCCTGGTCAGGGCGCCCGGTCGGCGAGGTAGCAGCGGAAGACCAGGCTCATGCGTACGGTTCCGTCGGCTCGGGTGCGGCGTGAGAAGAAGGATCGCAGGGCGGCGTCGACGGCCGCGTGGCCGGAGTGCCGGACCGCGGCGGCAACCGGGCCGGCCGGCAGCTGGGCGGCGACCGCGTCGTCCTCGTTCGAGTAGTCGACCTCGAATGCGATGTCGGACACTGCCACCGTCGCGAACCCGGCATCGAGGAGCGCACTGCGAGCCGCGTCGGCATCGGTGAGGTCGAGTGCGCCGCGGCCCGGAACCTCCTCGGGGGAGGCGAGCGGGTTGATCAGTGCCGCGCTCTCGGCCTGCTCGGGACCCGCGCCCACCGTCACGACGGCCCGGCCGGAGGGAGCGGTCACGCGCCCGATCCCGGCCAGCGCGCGGCGCGGGTCGGCGGCGTAGAGGACGGAGTTGAACGCGGTGACGACCTCGAAGGCGCCGTCGCGGAACGGCATGCGCTCGATGTCCTCGACCACGTAGCGGGCCGCCGGGCGCCGGCGGCGGGCGTACTCGACGAGTCCCGGGGCCGCGTCCAGCCCCATGACGTCCGCGCCGCGCTGCGCGGCCAGCTCGGCGAACAGGCCCGATCCGCAGCCGGCGTCGAGAAGCCGGGTGCCGGGCCGAAGGCGGAGCAGCTCGAGGACACGGTCGTACAGCGGCCGGATGCGGCCTTCCGCGGTCTCCGCCCAGCCCACCGGATCGCTGCTCCAGAGCTCACCCTGGACGGTCGCGTTCACCGTGAGCTCTCGCGGGCCGGCCCCGTACGGCGGGAGCTCGTCATCAACACGGCCCGACCGTACGGCCGGCCCCGCCGCGGGCGCTTGAACGAACCGGGCGTCTTCCTCGCGGCCGACCGACCGGGGTCCACATACTGCTCACGTGACCGGCGAGTCGTTTCCCGCCCCCGCTGCGGGCGGGCAGAGCTACGTGGAGCGTCGGCCGATCCCGGCCCTGCGCGGGCTCGCCTCGGTCTCGGTCCAGCAGGTCGGCCGCGACGCCGCGCCGTACGCGCACCGGCGCATCCCGCACGGTGCCGTCGAGCTCGTCTGCCGGGTCGGCACGGCGCCGCGGGTGATCGGCCCGCTCACCGAGCCGCTGGTCGAGGTGCTCGAACCGGGCGCCACCGTGGTCGGCCTGCGCTTCGCGCCGGGCGCCTTTCCCGTCGTCGCGGGGCTGCCCGCGTCGGAGCTGGTCGGGATCGAGGTCGAGGCCGAGGAGCTGTGGGGTCGCCCGGCCTCCGCGCTCGGCGAGGCGATCGCCACGGCCGCCTCGCCCCTGGAGGCGCTGATCGCCCTGCAACTCCATGTGCAGGCCCGGGCCGGCGCGCGCCCGGACCCGCTCGTGTCCGAGGCGGTGCGCGGTCTCATGCCCTGGCACGGGGCCGACGTGACGACACTGAGCGCGTCCCTGCACATCTCCGAGACCCAGCTGCGCCGCCGTTTCCGCGCCGCCGTCGGGCTCGCGCCCAAAGCAGTCCACCGGATCCTGCGCTTCCAGGGCTTCCTGGCGCTCGTCCAGCGGGCGATCGCCCAGGGCCGGGCCGCGACGGACGACGGGCTGGGCCTGCTGGCCCTGCGGGCCGGCTACGCGGACCAGCCCCACCTCACCCGGGAGTGCGTCCGGCTCACCGGCGTCACGCCGCGGGTGTTCCTGGCCGAGACGCAACGGGTCTGCGGCTGCGGCCACGACCACTCGGCCTCCTTCGCACCCCTGCTGCGGGCCGAGACAGAGGCGCGTTCCCTGCGGGACTGACCGTCCGCGGGCGACCAGAAACCCGTCCCTGCTGTTCTCTACCTCGTCCACCCGCAGGCCCCGGCGGCCCCGGTCTGCACGACCTGACCGGCCGGCCACCCGGTCAGCCCGCAGTTCCCGGCCGAGCGCCGCCGCCACGACCTCGGCCTGAGGCGGCGGTGATGAGTTGTCGCGCCCGCTCACGTCTTACCTACGACGGACAGGACGAGGCGGAAGGATGACGTGATGGGTGGGGACCTGGAGCTGGAGGCGAGAGCGGTGAGCGGGAGCGGCCCGGGCGAGGTCGACGAGCCCGCGTTCTCGCGGCTGGCGGAACGGCACCGGCGGGAGCTGCACGTGCACTGCTACCGGATGCTCGGCTCGTTCGAGGACGCCGAGGACACCGTGCAGGAGACGTTCCTGCGGGCCTGGCGGCGGCGGGAGACCTTCGAGGGACGGTCGACGTTCCGGTCCTGGCTCTACCGGATCGCCACCAACGCCTGCCTGGACCTGCTGGCCAAGTGCCGCCCGGAGCCGGCGACCGGGGGCGAGGTGCGGTGGCTGCAGCCGTACCCGGACCGGCTGCTGGACGAGCTGCCCGCGGGCGGCGCGGAGGAGCCGGAGGCCGTCGCCGTCGCCCGGGAGACGATCGAGCTGGCGTACCTGGTCGCGGTCCAGCACCTGGCGCCGCGCCCGCGGGCCGTGCTGATCCTGCGGGACGTGGTCGGCTGGCCGGCCAAGGACGTCGCCGAGCTGCTCGGGGACTCCGTCAACTCCGTCAACAGCGCGCTGCAGCGGGCCCGCGCCGGCATGCGGGAGCACCTGCCGGCCGAGCGGCAGGACTGGACCGGCGGTGAGGAGGACGCGGGAACGCGCGAGCTGGTGCGCCGCTTCACCGACGCCAGCGTGGCCACGGACGTCGGCACGATCGCCGCCCTGCTGCGCGACGACGTCCGCAGCTCGATGCCGCCCACACCGGGCCTGTATGTCGGCCGCGACTCGGTGGTGGGCAACTGGGTCGAGGACGGCTTCGCCGACCTGGGACCCCTGCGCGCAGTCCCCACCGCCGTGAACCGGCAGCCCGCCGTCGGTTTCTACCTCTGGCGGGAGAGCGAGGGCGCGTACCTGCCGCTGACGATCGACGTGCTGCGGGTCAGCGGCGGGGCGATCGCCGAGATCACCATCTTCCATGCCGACCAGTTCCCGCGGCTCGGGCTGCCGGAGCGCCTGCCGGCGGACGACGGAGCAACGGCATGACCGGCGTGAGCGGCACCGGGGTCGTCGCCGGCGCGGCGCCGGGCCGGGCCGGCCTCCGCGGGCTCGCCGCCGCCGGCCTCGCCGCCACGGTCGCGGCGGTGGTGGCGACCACCCTCGCCGCTTCACTCGCCCGGGCCGCCGGCGTCGACTTCGAGGTTCCCGACGGCGGCGCGACGATCCCGGTGGCCGGGATCGCGGTGGTGACCGGCTTCTTCTCGGTCGTGGGCGTCGTCATCGCCGCCGCTCTCCGCCGCTGGAGCGCTCGCCCGGCCGTACGGTTCCGGTGGACGGCGCTGTCGCTGCTCGCGATCTCACTGGTCCCGCCCGTCCTCTCCGGGGCGGACACCGCCACCGTCGCCGCCCTCCTGGCGCTGCACCTGGTCGCCGCGGCGGTGATGATCCCGGCCCTGACCCGCGCCCTCCCCACCCGGACCGGCCCGCACGGGTGAAGTCCGGTGCAGGAGTCGACCTGCCAGACTCGGGCGTGGACGGACCGCCCGTCGGGACCGATCTGAGCGCCCGGCGCGGGCTGCTGCCGCCCCCTACCATCCAGGGATGGAGCTGTGGGAGCGGCGGTCGGCGCTCGACCTCCTCGAGCAGCTGCTGGGGGACAGCCGCGGCGGTGGCCGCGTCGCCCTCGTCGGCGGTGAGGCCGGCATCGGCAAGTCCACGCTGGTGGGCGAGTTCGCGCGGCGGTGCGGCGACCGGGCCCGGGTGCTGTGGGGAGCGTGCGACCAGCTGGTGACCCCGCGCGCGCTCGGGCCGCTGCACGATATCGGCCGGCAGACCGGCGGTCCGCTGGCCCGGCGGCTCGCGGACGCGGCCACGCAGGAGGACCTGTTCGCCGCGTTCCTGGACGAGCTGGCCGAGCCGGGCCCGAGCCCCGTCGTGGTGGTCGAGGACGCGCACTGGGCCGACGAGGCGACGCTGGACTGGCTGAGTTTCCTGGGCCGCCGCATGGCCCGGATCCCGGCCCTGCTGATCGTGACGTACCGGGACGACGAGGTCGGCACCAGCCACCCGCTGCGGCGGACGCTGGCCGCGCTGCCGAGCGCGGTCACCAGCCAGGTGCCGATCCCGGCGCTGTCCCAGGACTGCGTACGGAAGCAGGGTCGGCTGGCCGGGCTCGACGGCGAGACCGTCTACCGGCTGGCCGGCGGCAACCCGCTGCTGGTGACCGAGCTGCTGAAGGGCGCGGTGTCCGCGGGCGCGGTGTCGAACCTCGTGCTGGAGCGGCTGCGCCTGCTGCCCGAGCCGGCCCGGGACCTCGCCCAGCTGGTGTCGGTGGTGCCGACCCGGGCCGACGCGGCGGTGGTGGGCGCCGACGAGATGGTCGACGTCTGCATCGACGCCGGCGTCCTGGTGCCGTCCGGCGACGGGGTGGCGTTCCGGCACGAGCTGCTGCGCAGCACGGTGGAGGCCTCGCTGTCGCCGGTACGCCGGACCGCGCTGCACCGCCGGGTCCTCGCCGCGCTGACCGCGGCGCCGGGCGTCGACCCGAGCCGGCTGGCCCACCACGCCCGGCTGGCCGGGGACGCCGACGCGGTGCTGCGGTTCGGCCGCGCCGCCGGCGAGGTCGCCGCCCGGCAGGGCGCGCACCGGGAGGCGGCGGAGCACTTCCGGGCCGCGACGGCGTACGCGGACCGGCTGGCCGAGCCCGAGCGCGCCGACCTGTTCGAGCGGCTGGGCCACGAGGCGTACCTGGCCGGCCGGCTGCAGGAGGCCATCGACGCCCGCACCCGCGCCCTGGAGCTGCGCGAGCGGCTCGGCCAGCCCGAGCCCATGGGCCAGAACCTGCGGTGGCTGTCCCGGACGCTGTGGTGGGCCGGCCGGCGCCAGGAGGCCTGGGAGGCGGTGGAGCGGGCGGTCGCCGTGCTCGAGGCCGCTCCGCCCGGCCGGGAGCTGGCCCGGGCCTACGACATGCTCGCCCAGAACCACCTGATCTCCCACCAGCTCGAGGAGGCCGTGGTCTGGTCCGAACGCGCCCGCGAGCTGGCCGAGCGGCTGGGTGACGCCGACACGGTCGTGCATTCGGCCATCACCACCGCGGTGGCCCGGTCCCACACCACGCTCACCGAGCTGGACAGCCTGCAGGAGCTGCACGAGCTGGCCGACCGCCAGGGCATGACCGACTCCGCCGCCCGGGCCGTGATCAACCCCGCGATCTTCATCGGTGACGAGCTGGCCCGGTACGACGACGTGGCCGTGGCCCTGCACGAGCGGGCCCTGCGCTACATGTCCGACCACGACCTCGACGGCTACTGGGTACACCTGCTCGGCTCGCGGGCCCGGCTCCGCTACGAGCGCGGGGAGTGGACCGGCTCGCTGGCCGACGCCGACGCCGCCCTGGCCCGGCCGGACCAGCCCGGCCTCAACCGCATCCTCCCGCTGGTGTTCCGCGGGCGGATCCTGGCCGCCCGCGGCGACGACGAGGCCGCCGTGCTGCTCGACGAGGCGGCCCGGCTGGCCGTGGACGCCCAGGACATCGTGATGGTGGCTCCGGTCGCCGACGCCCGCTCCGAGCTGCTGCTCTGGTCGGGCGACCCGGTCGGCGCGCGGCAGGTGGCCCGGGAGGCGCTGGCGCTGGCGGACGGCCTCGGCGGCACCGCGTTCGTCGCCGGGCGACTGGCGTGGCGGGTCTGGCGGGCCGGCGGCGAGGACGAGGTGCCGGACGGGATCGCCGACCCGTACCGCTGGATGATCGAGGGCGACTGGGAGCGCGCCGCCGCGGAGTGGTCCCGGCGCGGCGCCGTGTGCCTGCGGGCCGAGGCGCTGGCGGCCGGGGACGAGGCCGCGGCCGGCGAGGCGCTGCGGATCCTCGACGGGCTCGGCGCCGCCCGCGCGGCCGACTTCCTGCGGGCCGAGCTGCGCCGGCGGGGCGTGGTCCGGGTGCCGCGCGGGCCGCGCCGGGCCACGGCGGAGAACGCGGCCGGCCTGACCCCGCGCCAGGCCGACGTGCTGGAGCTGCTCACCGAGGGACTGTCCAACGCCGAGATCGCCGGCCGGCTCACGCTGTCGGTGAAGACCGTCGACCATCACATCTCGGCGGTGCTGGGCAAGCTCGGCGTCAGCACCCGGGGTGAGGCCGCGGCCGCGGCCCACCGGCGCAAGATGGGCGGCTGAGCCGGCCAAGCTGGGCGATTCTCCCGACTCGGACCCCGGGTCCGCGCTCCTACGTTTCTCGCATCCGGCCACCGTCCGAGTGGCCAGCGCGAGATGGAGCACGACGATGCTGGACATCCACAACGGCCTGGTCCGGGCAGTCCTGGACACCCGCCACGAGGAGCTGGTGCGCGAGCAGCGGATGCACCGCCTCGCCACCGAGGTGCGGTCCGCCCGGACCGAGCGGGAGGTCCGGCCCCGGCGCCGGCTCCGGCTCCGCGCGGTCCCGGCGACCCGATGAGATCGGCCGTTCCTCGACGACGAGGGCGGCGCACGACGAACGACCCGGTGCGGGTCGGGACCCCGGTCCCGGCCCGCACCGTCGTACGTCCGGGCACCGTCGTACGTCCGGCCGGATGGGGAGGTCCGGGAGCCAACATGGGGAACTCTCCCGACGAGGCGTACGGGTCGGGATTTCTAGGTTTTCCTCAGCTGCTCCGCAACCGAGCGGGGCGGGAGAAACAGAGGAGACCGACGGTGACGACGACTCTCGACCAGACCGCCGACCGCGCCCTGAAGGCGAAGCACCGGGCCATGTGGGCGCTCGGCGACTACCCGGCCGTGGCTGCCGACCTGATCCCCGAGCTGGGGCCGGTGGTGGTCGAGGCCACCGGCGTGCGGGCCGGCGACCGCGTGCTCGACGTGGCCGCCGGCACCGGGAACGCCGCGGTGCCCGCCGCCGCGACCGGCGCGGACGTGACCGCGTCCGACCTGACGCCCGAGCTGTTCGAGGCCGGCCGGGCGTTCGCCGCCCGCCAGGGGGTCTCGGTGCGCTGGGAGGAGGGCGACGCGGAAGCCCTGCCGTACGACGACGGCGCGTTCGACGTCGTGCTGTCCACCGTGGGCGTCATGTTCGCCCCGCACCACCAGCAGGCCGCCGACGAGCTGGTCCGGGTGTGCCGCCCGGGCGGCCGGATCGGGCTCGTCAGCTGGACGCCCACCGGCTTCGTCGGCGAGATGTTCAAGGCCATGAAGCCCTTCGCGCCCGCGCCGCCGCCCGGCGCCCAGCCGCCGCCGCTGTGGGGCGACGAGGCCCACGTGCTCGGCCTGCTCGGCGACCGGGTCACCGACGTCGTGACCCGGCGGCAGTCCGTGACGACCGCGCAGTTCGGGTCGCCCGAGGCCTGGCTGGACTACTGGAAGACCGTGTACGGCCCGACGATCGCGGTCTACCGCGCGATCGCCGGCGACCCGGACCGGGTCGCCGCTCTCGACCGCGACCTCCGCGCGGTCGCCGCACATTTCTCGCAGGGCTCGGACCCGGCGGTCATGCAGTGGGAGTACCTGCTCCTCACCGCCCGCCGCGCCTGACCCGAGGGGTACCCGCGCCGCCCCGCCGGCCCAGTGGTCAGGCGGGGCGGCGACGGTCCACACCACCGCCGCCCGACCGCACCTGATTCCGCGGTCAGCAGAGCTCCGTCCGGACCAGTTCCCGCAGGGTGATCAGCGGCAGGGCGCCCGAGCCGAGCACGACGTCGTGGAAGCGCCGGATGTCGAACGCCGGCCCCCGGTGCTCGCGGACCTGCTGGCGCAGCGCGAGGATCTCCAGCTGCCCCAGCTTGTAGGACAGCGCCTGCCCCGGCCAGGCCAGGTAGCGGTCGACCTCGCGGGCGGCCAGCTCCCCGGGGAAGGCGGTGTGCGCGGTCAGGTAGTCGATCGCGTCCTGCCGGCTCCAGCCCAGCGCGTGCAGGCCGGTGTCCACGACCAGCCGGCAGGACCGCAGCGCGTCCTTGGCCTGCCGGCCGATCCGGTCGAGGTCGGTCCGGTAGAGGCCCATCTCCTCACCCGCCTGCTCCGCGTACAGACCCCAGCCCTCCTGGTACGCCGGGGGCTGTCCGAGGCGCCGGAACGTGGGCAGGCCGGTGAGCCGCCGGGCGACCGCGATCTGCAGATGGTGGCCGGGCACGGCTTCGTGGCAGGCGTCGACCACGATGTCGAACCGGGCCCGGGTCTCCGGCGCCGAGGTGTTGACGTAGTAGACGCCGGGCCGGCTGCCGTCCGCCGCGGGTGGCCAGTAGTAGGCGAACGGCGCGTTCTCCTCCTCCTGCGGCGGGGACGCGCGGACCAGGCAGGGCTGATCGTGCCGCAACCCGAACCAGCCCGGTGCGGCGGCCTCGGCCCGCTCGACCACCTCCCGCGCGACCGCGAGGAGCTCCTCCCGATCCGCGAACCGGATGCCGTCGCCGGCCAGCAGCCGGCCCAGGGTGTCGGCCAGGCCGTCGCTGCCCAGGACCCGGCGACCGGATTCGGTCAGCTCGGCGTCGGTGCGCGCCACCTCGGCCCGGCCGATCTCGTGCACCTGCTCGGCGGTCAGGTCGAGGGTGGAGAAGCCGCGGACGGCCCGCGCGTAGAGCTCGGCGCCGCCGGGCAGGGCGCCCAGGCCGGCCTTGTCGTCCGGACGCGCCCGCGGCAGCACGTCGTCCTCGAGCAGCCCGCGCAGCCGGACCAGGGCCGGCAGCACGTCCCCGGCGACGATCGCGGACAGCTCGGCCCGGCAGGCCTCCTGCTCCCGGTCCGACCAGTCGGCCCGGTCCGCCTGGTGCAGCTCCAGCAGCGGGGAGGCGTCGAGTGGGGCGCTCAGCAGGCCGTCGATCTGCGCGATCACCTTCCGGACGAGCACGGCCGGGGCGACCGTGCCGGCCGCCAGCCCACGGCGCAGGCCCGCGCCGTACCGGTCCAGGTAGGGCGCCATCTCCCGCCAGCGGCGCAGCAGGTCGGCCCGCTGCGCCGCGTCGGCCACCGGCTGCCGCTCGCCGGCGCCGGCCAGCACCGCGACCGGGCCCAGCATGGGATCGACGTTCCAGTCGGCGTGCCGGGGGAGCTGCATCGCCAGCTCGGTGTCCAGGAAGGCCAGCAACGCCGAGCGGGTCACCCGGTCCTCCCGGCCGAGCGGCTCGGCGTCGACGGCGAGGGTCTGCGCCCGCAGGTCCTGCAGCCGCCGCTCGGCCTCGTCCGCGGCGGACGGCCCGTTGTCCGGCAGCAGCGCGTCGTACTCGTGGAAGCCCATGGCCGTCGCGTCCACCGGGTCGTCGGCCAGCGCCGCGTCCCAGACCCGCTCGGCCAGCGCCGCGACCTTCCCATCGGTGCCGGACATGGCCGGAATCCTACGCAACACCCTTGATCCGGCGCGATGTCCCCCTGGCGAGCCAGGCGGCATGAGAACGTCCGTCCATGGCGGAGGACACCGTGGCGTTCCGGCTCTGGCCGCCGGTCGCGATCGGCGCGCCCTGGGTCGCGGGCTGGCTGGCCACCCGGCTGTGGGACGACCCGGTCGGCCTCGGCCGGTGGCGGGTGGCGCTCGGCTGGGCCCTGGTGGTGCTGTTCGCCGGGTGGAACGGCTGGTCGCTGTGGCTGTTCGGCCGGCACGGGACCGGGCTGCTGCCCGGGCAGGCCACGAACGCCATGATCGAGCAGGGGCCGTACCGGCTGTCCCGCAACCCGCTCTACGTCGGCCTGCTCGCGCTCTACCTCGGCCTGGCGTTGCTGGCGCCCACGATCTGGGGGCTGGCGCTGTTCCCGGTCGCGGTGCTGCTGGTCAGCTGGGGGGCGATCCGGCCGGAGGAGCGGTTCCTGCGCGAGCGGTTCGGTGCGCCGTACGAGGACTACACCCGGCGGGTGCGCCGCTGGCTCTGACCGCTCCACTGTGGACTCCCGGCAAGGCGCCGACCTCCACGTGAACGCCGCCCGGTCCCGTCCCGCCGCCGGGCCGGGGCTCAGAACTCCTGGCCGCCGACGTCGACCTGGCCGTGGTCGACCAGCCACCGGAGTGCCTCGTACAGGGCGTCCAGCGAGGAGAAACGGGGCGCGTAGCCGAGGACCGACCGGGCCCGGTCCACGCTCGCGGCGATGCCGCGCTCGATGTGGTCGCGGGTCACGCCGGCGTGCTCCGGCCCGACCCGCTCCTCGTAGTCGGTCCAGTCGAGGAGGTCGAGCACCGGCTCGCGGCCGAACCAGCCCGCCACCCCGGCGGCGAGGCCGCGGCAGGTCATCGCCTGGTCGGCGACCACGTGGAAGCTGGCGCCGACGGCGGCCGGCCGGGTCACCGCCCGCTCGAAGGCCTGGGCCACGTCGTCGGCGTGCACGTGGTTGAGCACGCCCAGGCCCAGCGCCGGCAGCGGCAGCGGCTCCCCGGTGGCCAGCCGCCGCCACACCTCCGGGTCGAGGTTGCCGGCGGGGGTGATGACCGGCCAGCCCGGCCCGCTGATGTGCCCGGGGTGCAGGACGACGCTCGGGACCCCGCCGGCCACGGTCTCCCGCTGCAGCAGCGCCTCGATGGCGGCCTTGCCGATCCCGTAGTCCCCGTACGGCGTGCGCGGCTCGTCCTCGGTCAGCGGGACCCGGGCGGCGGGCCCGTGGACCCAGACCGTCCCGCAGTGCAGCAGCAGCGGGCGGGTGGGTCGCAGCGCCTCGACCAGCTGCCGGGCCGACTCCGGCGAGAAGCAGATCAGGTCGACCACCGCGTCCGGCCGCAGCGCCGCCACCCGGTCGCCGAACGTGCCGGCCGCGTCCTCGGCGTCGCGGTCGACGCCGACCCGCTGCACCGACCGCCACTCCGGAGCCCGGTGGTACGGCTCCCGCTCGCCCCGGCTCAGGGCCACGACTTCGTGGCCGGCGCGGACCAGCCGCGGCACCAGGTAGCTCCCGATGTGCCCTGTCGCCCCGATGACCACGATCCGTCCCACCGGCTCAGCCTACGGTCGCTGCCAGACCGAGATGTGCTGCCGGCTGTCGCTGGTGAAGGGGGTCCGGTCCCAGTCGGCCCATCGTTCCCGCGGAACGAGCCCGGCCAGCCGGGCCATGAGGTCGAGCTCGGACGGCCAGGCGTAGCGGTGCGGCGAGGAGAAGGTGACGAGGCGGCCGTCGACGGTCCAGTGGTGGTGGGAGGTCGCGATCTGGGTCGCGACGTCGTAGCGCTCGTACGCGAGGTGCTCGGGTGTCGCGGTGAAGACGCGCGTGGTCTCGCCGGGCGGAAGGCGCTGGAGCTCGGGCACGTAGTTCTCGACGACGAAGCAGCCGCCGGGACGCAGCTGCGCCGCGGCGTTGGCGAACGCGCGGACCTGCTCGTCCTGGGTGGTGAGGTTGGTGATCGTGTTGCGCAGCAGGTAGACGAGCTCGAACGGGCCGCCGGCGGCGGCGACGGTGGCGAAATCGCCGAGCGTCACCTCGATGCCGGCGCTGTCCGGGTCGGCGTCCAGTCGCGCCACCATCGCCGGTGACAGCTCGATCCCGTGCGCGCGGACGTTCCGGCGGCTCAGGGGCACGGCGATGCGCCCGGTGCCGATGCCGAACTCGAGCGCCGGTCCGGATCCGGCCAGCGCGGCCAGGAAGCTCACCGTCGACTCGATCAGCGCGGGCTCGAAGAGCTCCGGCCACAGGGTCTCGTAGCGCCCGGCGATCCACTCGTCGAAGTGCGTCTCGGGCATGGACCCGAACCTAATCTTCCCGCCGCAGCGCCGATACGGGACTTGGTCACGGCGCTCGCCGAGACCCACCAAATGGGCGCTCCTGACCCACGCACCCGGGGGTTGATAGGCAAGCGGTGACTTGCCTATGCTGTCGGCGTGGAGTCGGAGGCGGAGCTGTTCCGGGCGCTGTCCGACCGCACCCGGCGGCTGATCCTCGACGAGCTGGTCGAGCGCCGGCGGCAGACGCTGTTCGAGATCTGCGGGCGGCTGGCCACCCGGCACGGCCTGACGTCGACCCGGCAGGCGGTCTCCCAGCATCTCGACGTCCTCGAGTCGGCCGGGCTGGTGCGCAGCCGGCGAGAGGGCCGCTACCGATTCTTCGAGCTGGACACGAACCCACTGCGGGCCATCGCCGAGCGCTGGCCGTGCCGCGACGCGACCGAGGAGGACCGATGAGGATCTGGGTGACGAGCGTGTTCGTCGACGACCAGCCCAAGGCGCTGGACTTCTACACCGGCACGCTCCGCTTCGAGAAGAAGGCCGACGTCCCGCTGGGGGACCACAGCTGGCTCACGGTGGTGGCGCCCGAGGATCCGGACGGGACGCAGCTGCTGCTGGAGCCGGACCAGCACCCGGCCGCGCGCGCGGCCAAGGAGGCGCTGGCCGCCGACGGCATCCCGTGGACCTCCTTCGCGGTCACCGACCTCGACGCCGAGTACGAGCGGCTGCGCGAGCGGGGTGTCGTGTTCACCCAGGAACCGGCGGACATGGGACCCGTCCGCACCGCCGTCCTCGACGACACCTGCGGCAATCTCATCCAGCTGACCCAGCTGCCCTGACCGCGGCCGGCGCCGGTGGGATCATCTCCGGCATGGCGTTGACGGAGGCTCGCATCGCGACGCGGCTGCCGGCCCGTGACCTGGACCGGGCCCGCCGCTGGTATGCCGACAAGCTCGGCCTGGAGCCGGTGGAGGAGCGCCCGGGCGGCCTGCGCTACGTGGTCGGCGGGTCGGAGTTCGCGCTCTACCACTCGGCCGGACGGGCCGACGGGTCGTTCACCCAGCTCGCCTTCACGGTCGAGGACGTCGAGGCCGAGGTGGCCGCGCTGCGGGCCCGGGGCGTCGTCTTCGAGGACTACGGCCTGCCCGGGCAGGACCCGGACACCGGCGTCGTCCCGATCGAGGGCAACTACCCCAGCAAGGGCACCGGCGAGCGCGCGGTCTGGTTCCGCGACAGCGAGGGCAACATGATCGGCATGGGCACGCCGACCGGCTGAGCCCGTGTGCCGGACCGGCAACGGGAGTGGCGCGGGCGGGGCCGGATGGGCAGGGTTGGGGCGTGAGCGAGACGAGCGCCGTGGACGGGTACGCCGGGGATCCGGACGAACGGGCGAACTGGGACCAGCGCTACACCGAGCGGGAGCGGCTGTGGAGCGGCCGGCCCAACGGCGCCCTCGTGGCCGAGGTCGCCGGCCTGACACCCGGGCGGGTGCTCGACGTCGGCTGCGGCGAGGGCGCGGACGCGGTCTGGCTCGCCCGCAACGGCTGGGACGTGACCGGGATCGACGTCTCCGGCGTGGCCCTCGAGCGCGCGGCCGGACACGCCCGGGACGCCGGCGTGACCATCCGCTGGGTGCACGGCAGTCTGGCCCGGGTCACGCTGCCGACCTTCGACCTGGTCTCGGCGCAGTACCCGGCGCTGCTGCGTACGCCCGACGCCGCGGCCGAGCGGGCCCTGCTCGCCGCCGTCGCTCCCGGCGGCGTGCTGCTGCTGGTGCACCACGCCGGCATGGAGAACCGCCCGCCCGACGACAGCGGCTTCGACCCGGCCGACTACGTGTGGCCGTCGATGATCGCCGCCCGCCTCGACGACGACTGGACGATCGAGGTGGACGAGGTGCGCCCGCGGGTCGTCCCCGAGGGCGGCGCCGGCGCCCACCACGCCGAGGACCTCGTCCTGCGCGCCCGCCGCCTGCGCTGAGTCGCGGTGCCGGCCCCGCAGGCGCCACCCGGACCGGCCCCGCGGGCGGCGGCCGGCCGGCTGCCGCGGGCGCCGGGCGTCTACCGCTTCCGGGACGCCCGCGGCGCGGTCCTGTACGTCGGCCGCGCCGTCGACCTGCGCCGCCGGGTGGTCTCGTACTGGTCGGATCTGGGGGACCGGCCCCACCTGGCTCCGATGGTGCGCCGGATCGCCCGGGTCGAGGCGCTGGTCTGCGACTCGGCCCACGAGGCGGCATGGCTGGAGCGCAACCTGCTGGAGCGCCGGCTGCCGCCCTGGAACCGCACCCGCGGCGGTCAGGAGGTGCCGGTCTGGGTCCGTCTCGATCGCGACGGCCCGGCCGTGGTGCACGACCCGCCCGGCTTCGGGCCCTACCTCGGCGGCGCCCGGGTCCGTACGGCCGTGGGTGCGGTGCGCCGGATCCTCCCGGTCGGCGCGCTGGCCCGGGCCCGCGGGCTCGACCCGGCCGACCCCGGGGCGCTGACCGCGGTGCTGGCGCGGGACCCGGCCGCGGTCGCCGCCGTCCGGGCCGAGTTGGAGCGGCGGCGGGACGAGGCCACCCACCGGCTCGCGTTCGAGGCGGCGACCCGGCTGCAGGCCGAGATCGAGGCGTTCGACTGGCTGGTGGCCGAGCAGAAGGTGGCCGGCGCCGACCCGGCCGAGGCGGATGCGTACGGCTGGTCGGACGGGATCCTGGTCCGGCTGGGCGTCCGGGCCGGGCGGCTGTGCGAGTGGGAGCAGACCCGCCGGCGGCGGCCGGAGGCGTTGCTGGCGGGGACCCCGGTGGTGTGGCGGCCGTTCGCGGAGCGGGCCGCCGGCACCGCGGCGGCGCTGGTCAGGTCAGGATGACGAGCTGCTGGGTGGCCCGGGTCATCGCGACGTAGCGGTCGACCGCCCCCTCGACGCCCGGGCCGAAGGCCGGCCCGTCGACCAGCACGACCAGGTCGAACTCCAGGCCCTTGGCCAGCGCCGGCGTCAGCGACCGGACCCGGTCCGTCCCCGCGTACGACGGATCGCCGATGACACAGGCGATCCCGTCCCCGTGCCCGGCCAGCCAACCGTCCACAAGGGAATGCAGCGAGGCCACGGAGCCGTGACCGACCGGGACGCCGCTGCGCCGGATCGACGTCGGCACGTTGGCGTCGGGCAGCACGGCCCGGATCACCGGCTCGGCCTCGGCCATGATCTCCTCCGGCGTCCGGTAGTTGACCGTCAGCGCGGCCAGCGCGACCCGGTCCAGCCCGATCCGGCGCAGCCGGTCCTCCCACGACTCCGGGAACCCGTGCCGGGCCTGGGCCCGGTCCCCGACGATGGTGAGGCTCCGGGACGGGCACCGCTGCAGCACCATCTGCCACTCGGCGTCGGTCAGCTCCTGGGCCTCGTCCACGACCACGTGCGCGAACGGCCCGGCCAGCAGGTCCGGGTCGGGGCGGGGGAGCGAGTCGGCCAGCGCCCCGCGCAGGTCGTCGCCGCGCAGCATCGACATCACCAGCAGCTCCGAGTCGTCGGCGGCGATCAGCTCGTCGACCACCCGGGACCGCTGCTCCCGCTCGGCCTCGGCCGCCGCCTCCTGCCGGTGCCGGCGGCGGGACTGCTCCGGGTCGCCGACCCGCCGCCGGGCCGCGTCCAGCAGCGGCAGGTCGGACACCGTCCAGGCCCGGGGGTCCGCCCGCTGCAGCCGGCGTACGTCCGCTGTGGACAGCCAGGGTGCGCAGCGGCGCAGGTACGCCGGCACCGACCACAGGTCGGCGACCACGTCGGCCGGGTCCAGCAGCGGCCAGGCCCGGTTGAACGCCGCCCGCAGCTCGCGATTCCGCTGCAGCGACCGCCGCAGCAGGTCGGACGAGACGTCCCCGTCGTACTGGTCGGTGAGGATGGTGAGCAGCTCGTCCCAGACCCGGTCCCGGGCCTCGTTGTGCGGGGTGCCGGGGTCGGGCGCGGCGAACGCGTCGGCCCAGTCGTCGGCGGTCAGCCGCAGGTCGGTCCAGTCGACCGGCACGGTCATCGGCCTGGTCGGTGGCTCCTCGGAGAACCGGACCGCGGCCTCGATCGCCCCGACCAGCTCGGCGGACGACTTCAGCCGGGCCACCTCCGGGTCGCTCTCCACCCCGGCCGCCGCGCCCTCGGGGACGAGGTCGCGCAGGGTGCAGGTCTGCACGCCGTCCTCGCCCAGGCTCGGCAGCACGTCGGCCACGTACGCCAGGTAGGGCCGGCTGGGGCCGACGAACAGGACCCCGCCCTGGTGGTGGCGCAGGCGGGGATCGGCGTAGAGCAGATAGGCCGAGCGGTGCAGGGCCACGACGGTCTTGCCGGTGCCCGGGCCGCCGTCGACGACCAGCGCGCCGCCCGACCCGGCCCGGATGATCGCGTCCTGGTCGGTCTGGATGGTGCCGAGGACGTCCCGCATCCGGGCCGACCGGGTGCCGCCGAGGCTGGCGATGAAGGCGGACTGGTCGTCCAGCGACGCGGCGTGCCCGGCCAGCCCGTCCTCGGTGAAGACCTCGTCCCAGTAGTCGGTGATCCGGCCCAGGGTCCAGCGGTAGCGGCGGCGGCTGGACAGCCCCATCGGGTTGGCGTGCGTCGCGCCGAAGAACGGCTCGGCCGCGGGGGAGCGCCAGTCCAGCAGCAGCCGCCGGCCGCCGTCGTCGGTGAGCCCCAGCCGTCCGATGTAGACGGTGCCGGTGGCGGTCACCATGTGGCCGAGACAGAGGTCCAGCCCGAACCGGCGCAGCGTCCGCAGCCGGGCGGTCAGCCGGTGCACCTTCAGGTCCCGGTCCAGCGCCTCCTGGCCGCTGCCGGCCGGCGCCCGGCGCTCGGTGTCCAGCCGCTCGGTCAGCTCGGCGATCGAGGCGGCCATGGTCTCCCCGATGTCGGCGAAGTGCCGCTCGTCGGCGGCGATCAGCGCCGGGTCGGCCTTGGCGGCCAGGCGGGCGGGCAGGTCGAACACGCCGGTGGTCAGCGAGGTCATGCCGGGCGGCTCCCATTTGTGCAGGTCACGGCTTTGTTCGGCGAGTGTGCGGCATCCCTGGGGCCTTGCCGCAAGCCCCCCGGTCCGCTATACGTTGAAGTGGGAAGAGGGGTGCCCGTGTCGATCGAGTCCTTCGCCCGGCATCCGCTGCTCTTCGGGCCGTCGCCCGTGCACCGGCTCGACCGGCTGACCCGCCACCTCGGCGGGGCGCAGCTGTGGGCTAAGCGGGAGGACTGCAACTCCGGCATCGCCTTCGGCGGCAACAAGACCCGCAAGCTGGAATACCTGGTCGCCGACGCGCTGGCCACCGGGTGCGACACGTTGGTGTCCATCGGCGGCGTGCAGTCCAACCACACCCGTCAGGTCGCGGCCGTCGCCGCCAGCGTCGGCCTGCGCTGCGTGCTGGTCCAGGAGTCCTGGGTGGACTGGCCCGACAGCGTGTACGACAAGGTCGGCAACATCCTGCTCAGCCGGCTGGCCGGCGCCGACGTGCGGCTGGTCCGGGCCGGGTTCGGGATCGGGTTCAAGGAGAGCTGGGAGCAGGCCCTGCGCGAGGTGACCGAGCGCGGCGGCCGGCCGTACGCGATCCCGGCCGGGGCCTCGGACCACGAGCTGGGCGGGCTCGGCTTCGCCCGCTGGGCCTACGAGGTGGCCGAGCAGGAGCGGCAGCTCGGGACGTTCTTCGACACGATCGTGGTGTGCTCGGTGACCGGCAGCACCCAGGCCGGCATGGTGGCCGGCTTCGCCGCCCTGGAGCAGGCCGGGGCCCGTCCCCGCCGGGTGCTGGGCGTGGACGCCTCCGCGAAGCCGGACGAGACCCGCGACCAGATCGACCGCATCGCCCGCCGGACCGCGGCGCTCATCGGAGCGGACGAGCCGGCGCCGGTCGAGCTGGACGCCCGCTACCACGCCGGGATCTACGGCATCCCGGACGAGCAGACCCTCGACGCGATGAAGCTGGCGGCCCGGACCGAAGGCATGATCACCGACCCGGTGTACGAGGGGAAGTCGATGGCCGCGCTCATCGACCTGGTCGCCAAGGGCGAGATCGGGACGGACTCCACCGTGCTCTACGCCCACCTCGGCGGGCAGCCGGCGCTCAACGGCTACAGCGCGCTGTTCTCCTGAAGCCGCGCGGCCAGCTCGACCAGGTCGGCGGCGACGACGTCCCAGTCGGCCGTGGCGGTCAGGTCGCCGGTCCGGCCCGGGCCGTGCTCGGTCGGCCGGGGGACGAAGCCGGTGGCCAGCCCGGCCGCGCGGGCCGCGGCCAGGTCGTCGTTGTGCGCGGCCACCAGCATCACCGCCGACGGCGGCAGGTCCAGCAACGCGATCATCCGCGTGTACGCCTCCGGGTCCGGCTTGTAGCGGCGGGTCACGTCGGAGCCGAGCACCACGTCCCAGGGCAGCCCGGCGTGCCGGGCCATCCGTACCAGCAGGGCGGTGTCGCCATTGGACAGTGGGCCGATCAGCCTGTGGCGCTTGATGTCCCGCAGTCCCTCGACGCTGTCCGCCCACGGCGGCAGCCGCTCCCAGGCGCGGTTGAGGTGCTCGGTGTCGGGCGGCTGCCAGCCGAACTCGGCCAGCGTCGCGGCCAGGTTCTCCCGGTGCAGGTCGGTGAGCCGGACGAACGGTCGTCGCCCGGCCCGGATCGGCTCCATCGACGGCTGGTACCGCGCCCGCCACGCGTCGGCGAAGGCGAGCGGGTCGACCGTGCCGGTCAGCTCGGCGACGGCGGCGGCGATCCCGGTCCGCCAGTCGACCACCGTGCCGAAGGTGTCGAACAGCACCGCCTGCAGGGCCATGGAACCATTCTCCCGTGCTGTCCACCGATCGCCTGGAGCTGCGCCGGTTCCGGCCCGCCGACGCGCCGGTCTTCGCCGCCTACCGGTCCGACCCGGACGTCGCCCGCTACCAGTCCTGGGACGTGCCGGTGTCGCCGGAGGCGGCCGCGGCGCTGATCGACCAGTTCGGCGCCGACGACCCGCGGGCGCCGGGCTGGTTCCAGTACGCGATCGAGCTGCGGTCGTCGGGCGCGCTTCTCGGCGACGTCGGCGTGAACCTGCACGACAACCGGATGCAGGCGGAGATCGGCTTCACCCTGGCCGGGGCGTACCAGGGCCACGGGTATGCGCTGGAGGCGGTGCGCCGGGTGCTCGACCACCTGTTCACCGACCAGGGCCTGCACCGGGTCTCGGCCGAGTGCGACGCCCGCAACGTCCGCTCGGCCCACCTGCTGGAGCGGGCCGGGTTCCGGCGCGAGGGCTGCCGGATCGCCCACACCTACCTCAAGGGCGAGTGGACCGACGACCTCCTCTTCGGCCTCCTGGCCGCCGACCGCGCGGCCTGACTCGCGCGGCCTGACTCGCGCGGCCTGAGTCGCGCGGGCGCAGTAAGCGCGGCCTGATGGCGTGGCCATGGCGCGGCCTGGCCGTCAGGCCCGCAGCGCCGCGGCGACGTGCTCGACCGCGGCCCGGACCGCGTCGGCCGACTCCGGGCCCGGATCGAGCATGTCGAACCCATGCCGGCCGTGGGGCACGTCGATCACGGTGACCCGCAGCCGGGTCGCCGCGGCCGCGGTCAGGAAGCGGTCGACCCCGTCCGCGGCCGGTGCCGCCTCCAGCCCGACCCGGGTCAGCACGAACGGCAGCGGCGCCCCGTCCCCGAGCGCCCCGTGCCCTAGCGCCCCGTCCCCGAGCGCCTCGATCGGCCGGAACCCGTCGGGCAGGTCGCCGTCGGGCATGGCGTGAAGCCACGGGTACGTCGCGGCCAGGATCCGGAGCCAGGCCGGCGACTCGGCCAGCCAGGGGCTGAGCAGCGGGCCGCCGCCGGAGAACGCCCACACCGCGACGCGGTCCCCGTCCACCCGGGCGTCGGCCCGGACCTCGTCCACGGCGCGGGCGATGACGTCGTGCGCGGCCGGCAGGTCGTCCCGGCCGTGCAGCGGGTGGTCGACCGTGACGCCGACCAGCCCGGCCCGGGCGGCCAGCGCGCCGTAGCCTCGGTACACCGGCCAGTCCCGCGGTGGGACCGGCAGCCCCGGGGGCAGCGGGCCGCCGTGGACGAAGACGACGGCCGGGCTGGGCTCGCCGGCGGCCGGGTCGTACAGGTCCCAGACGCCGTGCCGCTCGCGCGGCACGTCGTCGACCTCGACCACGAACGGGAGCTCCCACGGAGGCGTTCCACCAGTCACCCGGCCGACCCTAACGACGCCGCCCTGCCCGGCCCATCGCTTATCGCCGGGCGGTTTAGGATCGCCGGGATGCTGGCGCAGGTCTACCGGCGCTTCGGCGAGGTCGACGCCGCCGGGACGGTGTACGAGCGGGTCGCCGTCGCGTTGAGCGAGTCGGCCGAGGCGATGCGCGCCATCGAGACGGCGCTGCCGGCGCGCCGGCGGAATCCCACGGCCGTACTGGCCGCCTTGCACTACCTGGCCCTGGCCGGTCAGGCCCCGGCCCTCGCCGCCGCCTACACCGCCGCCGACGCTGCTGGCCCGTCCGCCGGTTCCGCCGCGGCCGCGACCGCTGGTTCCGCTGCCGCGGGCTCCGACGCCGCCCTGGCGGCTGGCAGGGCCGGCGGGACCGCTGGTTCTGGCGCCGCGACTGAGGCCGCCGGCTCCGCCGCCGCCGCGGATGCCGACTCCGCCGCCGACGCGGCCGGCGCGGCCGCCGGATCGGGCGCCGGGGGCGGTGCGGATGCGGATGTGGTCGCGGGTGCGGCGGTGGAGACGCTGTTGCGGATGACCGGCTCGGTCGCGGAGATCGCCGTGCGGTGGCGGGTGCGGGCCGACGAGACCGGCCGCGGGACCGTGCTGTACCCGGCCGTGGCGGAGGCGGCGTACCGGGTCGGGGCGGACGCGGTCGGGCTGATCGACGTCGGCTGCGGGGCCGGGCTCAACCTCACCGTCGACCGCGTCGGCATCTCCTACGGCGCCGGGCAGAGGCTGGGCGACCCGGCCTCACCGGTGCAGCTGTCCTGCTCGATCGTGAACGACCGGCCCGTCCCGGCCCGGGCGATCCCGGACGTGGTCGCCCGGATCGGTATCGACCCCGACCCGGTCGACGTGACCGACCCGGACGAGGCCCGCTGGCTGCGCGCCTGCCGGTGGCCGGGCCGGCCGGAGCGGGCGGCCCGGCTGGACGCGGAGCTGGCGCTGGCGGCGGCGGACCCACCGGACCTGCTGCGCGGGGACGTCGTCGAGCTGCTGCCCGACGCCCTGGCCCGGGTGCCGGCCGGGGTCCTGCCGGTCGTCACCACGACCTGGGCCCTGTCGTCCCTCTCGCTGGAGAACCGCCTGCGCTTCCTGCAACGGCTGGACGCCGCCGCCACCCACCGGCCGGTGGCGTGGGTGTCGGCCGAGGGCGTCGGCGTCGCGCCGGCGATCCCGACGATGGGCGACCGTCCCGCCTCCGGCCACACCATTCTCGGCCTGGCCGTCTTCGAGCACTCGGTCCTGCGGGCCGAGGCTCTCGGCCGCTGCTGGTCCCGCGGCCGCCTGCTGGCCTGGCTGGCCGGCGCCTGACATCGGATGCGCCGGGAGCCGGTGCGGTCGCCCCACCATCCGGCGGTCCGGGTCGGACGATCGGTCCCGCCGGCTCACCACCGCAGATCGTCGCCGTGGTCGAGGCCGCGCAGGTCGGCGGGGAGGTGACCGGCGTCGTTGACGGCGAGGACGGCCGGCTGGCGCTCCGGGCGGAGCACGACCGCCGACAGTGCGCAGTGGTAGTACGCCTGCTGGAACCAGGCGTCCGGTCCGGCGCCGGCCGCGGTGGCCAGCAGCCAGCGGATCACGTTGGCGTGGCTGACCACCAGCTCGACCGTGTCGGCCGCGGCCGGCACCAGGTAGCGCAGAGCCGCCTCGGTCATCCGCCGGGCGCCGGCGCCGTCGTCGGCGTGCTCGACGAACCAGGCCTGCTGCTGCGTGGTCAGCAGGTGCTGGGCCGGGACGCCGGGCACGCACTCGGCCAGCGCGCCGTCCGGCCGCAGGTCGGTGATCCCGAGCTCGGTCGCCAGCAGCTCGGCGGTCTGCAGCGCCCGCGGCATCGTGCTGTGCGCGATCCGGTCGATCGCCGGTCCGGCCGCCAGCCGCCCGGCCGTCAGCCGCGCCTGCTCCCGCCCGAGGTCGCTGAGCTCTTCCGGCTCGGCACGGTAGTCGCCGTGCCGGACGAACATCACCAGCCGTCGCACCATCCCCAGATCATGGAGGATGGGCCCGTGGGTGAGACCCCGGAGCAGGTCCAGGCCGCGATCCAGGCGCACATGCAGGCGCTCCCGCTGCCCGACTGGCCGGTGTTCGATGCCGGCGACGAGGACGCGGGCTGGCTCGCCGGCGCCCGGGACGACGGCCGCGGCTCGGTCGACTGCGTCCGGCTGGACCACCGCCCGCCCGGCGCGGCCCAGCGGCTCATCGTGCAGACCGAGCCCGACCCCGGGCCGCCGGTGAGCCTGGCGTACGTGCTGAGCCAGCTGTCCGGCCCGGACGACGGCGAGCCGCTGGCGCTGGCGACCGCTGCGCCCGACGGCACGGCGGCAGAGGCGCTGGTCGACGACCGTCCGGCCGCCGCCCTGACCCGGAGCGACGGCGCGGCGACCGTGTGGACGGTCCAGGTCCAGGGCGTGCTGGTCATCGCGGCCGCCCGGGCCGTCCCGCTCGGCCGGCTCAGGCTGACCCGCGTCCCGGACCTGCTGCCCTACCAGCGCCGGCGCGCGGCCGAGATCGACCGCTACCTCGCCCAGCACCCGCAGCCGTGACCGGTGCTAGGTGCCGGTCTCCTTCCGTCCCGGACCTTCGCGGGACGACTCCGAAGCCCGATTCCATCACGACTCACCCTGCAAGTACGACCCGTCCCTTTCGTACCGTTCGGCGCGGGAGCTTACGAGACACCGGGCGTTCACGCCACCACGGTCCGTGGGAACGACCCGGACGAGTATCGTCTCGTCATGGCGACCCCGATCACTCCCGCGACCCTCCTCCGTGCGCCCAAGGCCCTGTTGCACGACCACCTCGACGGCGGGTTGCGCCCGGCCACCGTGGTCGATCTGGCCGCCGAGAGCGGCTACCAGGACCTGCCCACCACCGACGCCGCCGGGCTGGCGGCCTGGTTCCGGGACGCCGCCGACTCGGGCTCGCTGGTGCGCTACCTGGAGACCTTCGCCCACACGGTCGGGGTGATGCAGACCCCGGAGGCGCTGCGCCGGGTCGCGGCCGAGTGCGCCTTGGACCTGGCCGCCGACGGCGTGGTCTATGCCGAGGTCCGGTTCGCCCCGGAGCTGCACGTCGAGCAGGGGCTGACCCTGGACCAGGTGGTCGAGGCAGTGCTGGCCGGCTTCGCCCAGGGCTCGGCCGAGGCGGCCGCCGCCGGCCACCGGATCCGGGTCGGCGCGCTGCTGACGGCCATGCGGCACAACGCCCGCTCGATGGAGATCGCCGAGCTGGCGGTGCGGTTCCGGGACGTCGGCGTGGTCGGTTTCGACATCGCCGGGGCCGAGGCCGGGCACCCGCCGACCCGGCACCTGGACGCGTTCGAATACCTGCAGCGGGAGAACGCGCACTTCACCATCCACGCCGGCGAGGCGTTCGGGCTGCCCTCGATCTGGCAGGCGCTGCAATGGTGCGGCGCCGACCGGCTCGGGCACGGGGTCCGGATCATCGACGACATCACCGTGCCCGAGGACGGCTCGGCCGAGGGGATCACGCTCGGCCGGCTCGCCGCGTACGTGCGGGACAAGCGGATCCCGCTCGAGCTCTGCCCGTCGTCCAACGTGCAGACCGGCGCGGCCAAGTCGATCGCCGCCCACCCGATCGGGCTGCTGGCCCGGATGCGGTTCCGGGTCACCGTCAACACCGACAACCGGCTCATGAGCGACTGCACGATGTCCTCGGAGATGCAGGCGCTGATCGACGCCTTCGGCTACGGCTGGGCCGAGCTGCAGTGGCTGACCGTCAACGCGATGAAGTCCTCCTTCCTCCCCTTCGACGAGCGGCTGGCCCTCATCAACGAGGTGATCAAGCCCGGGTACGCGGAGCTGCTGCCGTGAGAGCAGGTTCCGGGTCGTCCCGCCGGTCGGCCAGCACCGCTTGACGTTGACGCAGCGTCAACTTCTACCGTCATGAGCGTGCGGGACGGGAGCTGGTCGATCGCCGAGGTGGCGCGGATGTCCGGGGTGACGTCGCGGACGCTGCGGCATTACGACGCGATCGGGTTGCTCCCGCCGGCCCGGGTCGCCGCCGACGGGCGGCGGCACTACGGGCGGTCGGAGCTGCTGCGGCTGCAGCGGATCCTGCTGCTGCGGGAGCTCGGCGTCGGCCTGCCGGCCATCGCCGAGGCGCTGGCCGACGGCGGCGACGAGGTCGCCGTGCTGCGCCGGCACCGGGACCGGCTGGAGGACGAGCGGGACCGGCTGGCCCGGCTGATCCGCACGGTGGACCGGACGATGAAGGGAGGTGAGGAGATGACGACGGAGGAGATGTTCGACGGTTTCGCGCACCACCCGTACGAGGCCGAGGCGCGGGAGCGCTACGGCGACGAGGCGGTGGACGAGTCGTGGCGGCGGATCCGGGAGCTGACCGGCGAGGACGCCGAACTGGCCCGGACCGGCTTCGAGCGCGTCCACAGTGGACTGACGGCGCTGCGGGAGGCGGGCGCCGCGGTGGACGACCCGCGCGTGCAGGAGCTGGTGGCGCTGCACCACCGGGTGGTGAGCCTGTTCTGGGACCCGACCCCGGAGGCGTACCAGAACCTGGGCGTGATGTACGTCGAGGACGAGCGGTTCCAGCGCACCATCGGCGGGCCGGAGGCGGCCGCCTACCTGCGGGACGCGATGGCCGTGTACGCGGCGACGCTGCGCTGAGCGCGAAACGGTCTCACCGGCACCGCGGGCCGGTGAGATCGTGGGTCATGGCCAAGACGCCTCTCTACGACGAGATCGCCGACTGGTACGAGGGCGAGTTCCTGCCGGGCGTGCACGCGCAGGGCGACCCGCTGGAGTACGGCCGGCTGGTCACCGAGCTGCTCGGCCCGGGCCGGGGCCGGCTGCTGGAGGTCGGCTGCGGCACCGGCGACCACTCCGCCCGCTTCCGGGACCTGGGCTGGACGCCGGTCGGCATCGACCTGTCGGCCCGCATGCTGGCCTACGGCAAGGCCCGGCTGCCGGCCGCCCGGGCCGACGCCGAGCGGATGCCGATCGCCGACGGGGCCGTCGCCGCCGCGGCCACGATGATGGTGCACACCGACATGCCGGGCTACGCGGCCGTGCTGCGCGAGGTCGCCCGGGTGCTGGAGCCGGGCGGGGTGCTGTTGCACGTCGGCGTGCACCCGTGCTTCTGCGGCGGGTTCGCGGACTGGTCGGACCGGCCGCGGGTGCTGATCGAGCCCGGTTACCTGGAGGGCGACAGCTGGACGAGGCGGTCGTACACGACCCAGGGCGTGCGGGACAAGGTCGGCGCGGCCCACTTCCCGCTGCCCCAGCTGCTGCACATGGTCACCGACGCCGGCCTCACCCTGCAGCGGTTCGGCGAGGGCGGGACGCCGATCCCGACGGTGCTGGCGTTCCGGGCCCGCAAGCCCGGCTAGAGCGACGGCTCGTCCGGCGCCGACAGGCTGAGCACGGTCCCGGCCACCGCCGGCGACGCGGTGATCTTCGCCTCCAGCGCCCGCAGCCGGACCGCGACGTGGGACTCGGTGTCGTCGCCGGTGAGGTCGACGTCGCCGATGACCGAGACCAGCCGGGGCCCCACCACCTCCAGCCGCAGGTAGGTCACCCGGGACACCTCGGGTTGCTCCAGCAGCGCCTGGATCGCGGCCTCCCGGATCCGCGGCTCCGCCTCCTGGCCGACCAGGAACCGCCGGTTGCGGTTGATGAGCACCACCGCGACCACCCCGAGCAGCAGCCCGACCAGGATCGAGCCGATCGCGTCCGGGGTCGGCGAACCGGTCAGCTCGTGCAGCCCCAGGCCGGTGGCCGCGATCAGCAGGCCGGCCAGCGCGGCCGCGTCCTCGGCGAAGACCGCGCGCAGGGTCGGGTCCGAGGTCGCCAGCACGTGCTCGAGGAGGTCGCGGTCGAGCGAGGTCGCCTCCGGCCGGGCCTGGCGGATGGACTGGCTGAACGACACCCCCTCCAGCACGAAGGACACCGCCAGGACGATGTAGCCGACCAGGTAGTCGCTGGCCGGCTCGGGCGAGAGCAGCTCCTGGATGCCGTGCGTCACCGAGATCGCCGCGCCCGCCACGAACAGGCCCAAGGCCGCGAACAGGGACCAGACGTAGGCCTCCCGGCCGTGGCCGAAGGGGTGCTGCGGGTCGGCCGGCCGGCCCGACCGCCGCTGCGCGATGACCAGGAAGACCTCGTTGCCGGCGTCGGCCCAGGAGTGCGCGGCCTCGGCCAGCAGCGAGGCCGACCCGGTGACGACCGCGGCCACCGACTTGGCCAGGGCGATGAGCAGGTTCGCGGCGAACGCGACGACCACGGTCAGGAAGCTCTCGGAGCTCTCCGGGCCGCCACCGGCCGCGCCCCCGAGCAGGTCGGTGTGCTGCATCGGGCGCGGGGCGGACATGGGGTGGAGAGTAGATCCAGGCGCTCTAGAACACCGGCTGGAAGCCGCAGCGCAACCGCAGGGTGAGCGTCACGACCTGCCCGGCCCGGTTGCGGACCGGCAGCAGCAGGTAGCGGCTGGTGTCCTCGTGGGCCATCCGGGTCGCGATCACCCGCGGGTCGGCGCCGGGCCGGGGCGCCATCCCGTACGTGGCGGTGCCGGCCCGGACGGTCCGGGTCTCGACCCGGGCGCTGACGAACTGCCCGTCCCGGGTGATCAGCCGGTCCACTCCCGCCGCCCACCGGGCCCGGCTCAGCTCCCGGTTGGGGTCGCCGCCGTTGACCGCGGCGTCGATGGCGGCGAACAGCCGCCGGTCCGGCGCCTGCACCGGCCCGCCCGGCTCCACCGGCCCGCCGCACAGCCGCTGGATGAGGACCCCGTTGACGGCCGCGGCCGACAGCGGTTGCGACCCCTCCACCGGCGGGCCGAACGCCAGCGGCTCGGTGAGCCCGGGCGCGGCCGCGTACGAGTACGGGACCGTCTCCGGGCCGACGCAGCTGGGCCCGGGCACCAGCCGGCCGATCGGCTCGACCCGCACCGCGCCCGACCGGCTGTCCGCGACCACGCGCAGCCGGGGGGTCGGGTCGGACCCGCCCAGCCGGGTGCCGGCCAGGCTGATCAGCAGGATCAGGTACGCGAGCAGCGCCGCCAGGAACGCCTCGGCCCGGGACAGCGGCCGTGCCCGCGAAGGTTCCACCGAGTGTCCTGTCGCTGACGATGGGTGACTCCAGAGTCCCCCGCGCACCGGCATCCGGGCAAGCTACAGTCCTGAGCTGCACATCCACGAAGGGCGGGTACGGCGTGGGCGGGGTGGTCGCGGCCGGGCACCCGGTCACCGCACAGGTCGGCGCCGACGTGCTGCGGGCCGGCGGCAACGCGGTCGACGCGGCCGTGGCGTCGGTGCTGGCCTCCTGCGTGGTCGAGCCGATGATGACCGGCCTGGCCGGCGGCGGCTACATGATGGTCGCGCCGCCGCACGGCGAGCCGACCCTGCTGGACTTCTTCGTCACCGCGCCCGGGGCCGGCGCCGACCCGGCCGACCGCGGCCCGCTGCTGCACGTCGAGGTGTCCTTCGGCGACGCGGTGCAGGTCTTCGGGGCCGGCGCCGCCTCCTGCGGGGTGTACGGGCTGCCGGCCGGCACCGCCGCCGCGGCCGACCGGTTCGGCACGATGCCGCTGGCCGCGCTGACCGCGCCGGCGGCCGCGCTGGCCCGCGACGGCGCCGAGGTCACCGCCGTGCAGGCGCACATGTTCACGCTGATGACGCCGATCCTGGCCACCGGCACCACGACGTACCTGGTCGAGGGGCGGCCGCCGGTGGCCGGCACGGTGCTGCGCGACCCGGAGCTGGCCGACGCGCTTGACCTGCTCGGGGCGGAGGGCCCGGCGCCGTTCTACACCGGCGCGGTCGCGGCCGACGTCTCGGCCGCCGTGCTGGCCGCCGGCGGCCTGGTCACCCCGGCCGACCTGGCCGCGTACGAGGTGATCGAGCGGGAGCCGGTCACGGTCACGTACCGGGGCCGCGAGGTGGTGACCAACCCGCCGCCGAGCGCCGGCGGCATCCTG
>DATDKW010000286.1:0-2288 GCA_036519715.1 Mycobacteriales bacterium | reverse complement strand
GCACCAGCAACGACGCCGCGGATTCGGCTCACGCTGTCCGCCGGTCCCCTAACTCGCCAACAGCGGCATAGAAAGACGTTCTGCGTGTCGATGCAGGGCGTAGGAACGTCCCCCTGATGCGCTGCGGGCTTGGTGTCCCATTGCAGGAGGAGGACGTTCGTGGGCAACGGTAGCGGCGTGTCCCGGGGTGACCGCAACCGCAACGCGCGGCTGGCTCGGCTGCGGGCCTTGGTGCCGGTGACGGATGCGATCGTCGGGATCGACCTGGCCGGTAAGAAGCAGATGGTCGTGGTGGCCGATCACGACTCGAAAGTGCTGGCACGGCGGACGTTCCGGTGCCGGGCCTGGGATCTCGGCGTCGCCCTGGACTGGGCGGCTGCACGGGCGGCCGCGCTGGGCTTCGCCGGCGTGACAGTGGCGTGCGAACCGACCGGGCACCGCTGGCGGGTCCTCGGCCAGCTGGCAGTGGCGTCCGCCAGAGTGGTGTGCGTCCGGCCCGGTGATGGGCGTGGCGTAGTCGTGTAGGGCGGCCATCGCGTGATCTTGGAGACCTTCCACAGTCCTCAGGAGACACACGCGATGACCGCACCGAGCAGTATCGACCCTGCCCGCTTCCTGTCCGAGCAGCTGGCCCAGGCCAGCCCGGATCTGCTGCGGCAGTTGTTGACCACGTTCATCGACACGCTCATGTCCGCGGAGGCCGACGCGGTCTGCGGCGCCGAGTACGGGCAGCGCAGCCCGGAGCGGGTCAACGTCCGCAACGGCTACCGGCACCGGGAGTTCGACACCCGCGCCGGCACCCTGGACGTGGCGATCCCGAAGCTGCGGTCGGGGTCGTACTTCCCGGACTGGTTGCTGGAACGCCGCCGGCGGGCGGAGCGGGCGCTGACCACGGTGGTGGCGACCTGCTACCTGCTCGGGGTCAGTACCCGGCGGATGGAGCGCCTGGTTGAGTCCCTCGGGATCAGCCGGCTGTCGAAGTCGCAGGTCAGCGAGATGGCCCGGGACCTCGATACGCAGGTCGCGGACTTCCGGCACCGGCCACTGGATGCCGGGCCCTACACGTTCGTGGCCGCCGACGCGCTGGTGCTGAAGGTCCGCGAGGGCGGCCGGGTCGTCAACGTGCACGCCCTGCTGGCGACCGGCGTGAACGGCGACGGGCACCGGGAGATCCTCGGCCTGCAGGTCACCTCCGCCGAGGACGGCGCCGGGTGGCTGGCGTTCTTCCGGGACCTGACCGCCCGCGGCCTGACCGGCGTCGCGCTCGTGACCTCCGACGCCCACCGCGGCCTCGTGGACGCCATCGGGGCCACCCTGCCCGGCGCGGCCTGGCAGCGGTGCCGGACCCACTACGCGGCCAACCTCATGGCCGCCACCCCCAAGGCGTCCTGGCCGTGGGCGCGGGCGCTGCTGCACTCCGTCTACGACCAACCCGACGCCGCGGCCGTGCACGCCCAGTTCGACCGGATCCTCGACGCCCTTACCGACAAGCTGCCCGGCGTCGCCGCCCACCTTGATGACGCCCGCGCCGACGTGCTGGCCTTCACCGCGTTCCCGAAGGAGGTCTGGCGCCAGATCTGGTCGAACAACCCCAGCGAGCGGCTCAACCGCGAGATCCGCCGCCGCACCGACGTCGTCGGGATCTTCCCCGACCGCGACGCCCTGATCCGGCTCGTCGGCGCCGTCCTGGCCGAACAACACGACGACTGGACCGAAGGCCGCCGCTACCTCGGCCTCGACCTGCTCACCCGCTGCCGGATGCGACCCGCTCCCGACACCACCACCAACAACCAGGAGGTGACCCTCCCAGCGCTCAGCGCCTGACCAACAGAAAGATCACGCGCCAGCCGTCACACACCACGCCAACGGACTTGACCAGCCGCCTCCCTCCCCTGAGCCGAACCCGAGACACCGCAACATCCGATTCCCGGCACGTCATCCCACAACGACGACGAAGGCGTCCCAACATCCGCGGCATGTCCTTGACGGGCCTGGACGGGCTGTTGAAGCAGCTGACGAAGACGGTGCTGGAGACCGCTCTGAACGAGGAGATCACCGAGCACCTGGGCTATGAGAGACACGGTCCGGCCGGTGCCGGGTCGGGCAACATCCGCAACGGCACCCGCGCGAAGACTGTGCTGACGGAGGCGAGCGGGCAGGTCGAGATCGACGTTCCCCGCGACCGGGCCGGCACGTTCGAGCCGCAGATCGTCCGCAAGCGGCAACGCCGCCTGTCCGGGGTCGATGAGGTCGTGCTCTCCCTCTATGCCAAGGGTCTGACGACCGGG
>DATDKW010000285.1:0-3121 GCA_036519715.1 Mycobacteriales bacterium | reverse complement strand
CGCGCTGGTCAGCCAGGCCACGTTCCTGTTCGACGACACCGTGCGCGGCAACGTGACGCTCGGCGCCGACCTGTCCGACGACGAGGTCTGGAACGCGCTGCGGCTGGCGCAGGCCGAGGGGTTCGTGGACGCGCTGCCGTCGGGCCTGGACACCCGGATCGGGGAGCGCGGCACCACCCTGTCCGGCGGGCAGCGGCAGCGGCTGGCGCTGGCCCGGGCGCTGATCCGCAAGCCCCGGCTGCTGGTGCTGGACGACGCCACCTCCAGCGTCGACCCGGCGGTGGAGGCGGCGATCCTGCGCGGGCTGCGCTCGGCCGAGCTCGGCGCCACCGTGGTCGTGGTCGCCTACCGGCGGGCCACCATCGCGCTGGCCGACGAGGTGGTCTGGATGCAGCACGGCCGGGTCGAGGCCCGCGGCACCCACCGTGACCTGGTCACCACCACCCCGGAGTACGCGCTGCTGGTCAACGCCTACGACAACGAGGCCGAGCGGCGGCTGGCCGAGCGGGACGCGCTGCTGCAGGCCGAGGACGTGACCCGATGACCCGGATGTCGGCCAACCAGCCGCTGGAGACCGACGACGTCCTGACCCTGGCCGGGGCCGGCCGCCGGGACGGGGCGCTGGCCACGCTGCGGCGCGGGCTGCGGCTGGTCCCGGAGCTGCGCCGCGGGCTCGGGGTGACGCTGCTGTTCGCGCTGATCGCGACGGCCGGCCGGGTGGTCGTGCCGCTGGCGGTGCAGCAGACCCTGGACGCCGGCCTGCTCGGCGCCGGCGGCCCGGACCTGAGCCGGATCACCTGGATCGTGCTCGGCTGCGCGGTCGCGGTGCTGGTCACCGCGGTGGCCGCGTACAAGCTGAACTACCGGCTGTTCCGGACCACGGAGACGGCGCTGGCGGCGCTGCGGGTACGGGCGTTCCGGCGGGTGCACGACCTGTCGATGCTGCACCAGCAGTCGGCCCGGCGCGGCTCGCTGGTCTCCCGGGTGACCAGCGACGTCGACCAGATGTCGGTGTTCATGCAGTGGGGCGGCATCCTCATCCTGGTCTCGATCGGGCAGCTGCTGCTGGCCACGGTGCTGATGGCGGTCTACTCCTGGCAGCTGACGCTGCTGGTCTACGCCTGCTTCCTGCCGCTGGCCATCGTGCTGCCGAAGCTGCAGCGCCGGCTGGCCACGGCGTACGGGACCGTGCGGGAGCGGATCGGCGACCTGCTCGGGGCGGTGTCGGAGTCCGTCGTCGGCGCCCAGACCGTCCGGGCGTACGGGGTGGAGGACCGGACCGCGGAGCGGATCGACGGCGCCATCGACCGGCACTACCGCTCGGCCGTCCGGGCCCAGAAGACGACCGTGCTCGTGTTCACCAGCGGCGAGCTGGTCGCGGCCCTGGCCAACGCGGCCGTGGTGGTGGTCGGCGTGCTGCTCGGCATCGGCGGCCACGGCCTCACCGCCGGCAAGCTGGTCGCCTTCCTGTTCCTGGTGACGCTGTTCATCGCGCCGGTCCAGGTCGCCTCGGAGGCGCTGAGCGAGGCCCAGAACGCGCTGGCCTCCTTCCGCCGGGTCCTCGACGTGGTCGACGCCGAGCCGGACGTGGCCGACCCGGCTCCCGGCACCCCGCTGCCGCCGGGACCGCTGGCGGTGCGGTTCGACTCGGTGATGTTCCGCTACCCGCAGGCCAACCGGGCCGCGCTGGTGGACGTGGACCTGGAGCTGCGGCCCCGCAGCCGGGTCGCGGTGGTCGGCGAGACCGGCTCCGGCAAGACCACCTTCGCCAAGCTGCTGACCCGGCTGATGGACCCGACCAGCGGGCGGGTCCTGGTCGGCGGGGTGCCGCTGACCGACGTGCCGTTCTCGTCGCTGCGCTCCCGGGTGGTCATGGTCCCGCAGGACGGGTTCCTGTTCGACGAGTCGGTGGCCGACAACGTCCGGTACGGCCGGCCCGACGCCACCGACGAGGACATCACCGCCGCCTTCGGCGCCCTCGGGCTCGGCGACTGGCTGGACGGGCTGCCCGACGGCGTCCGCACCCCGGTCGGGCAGCGCGGCGAGGCGCTGTCGGTGGGGGAGCGGCAGCTGGTCGCGATCGCCCGCGCCTACATCGCCGACCCCGACGTGCTCGTGCTGGACGAGGCCACGTCCGCGGTCGACCCGGCCACCGAGGTCCGGCTGACCCGGGCCCTGGACTCGCTCACCCGCGGCCGGACCACGCTGGTCATCGCCCACCGGCTGTCCACCGCCGAGGCCGCGGACGAGATCCTGGTCGTGGACGCCGGCCGGGTGGTGCAGCGGGGCTCGCACGCCGAGCTGGTCGGCCAGGACGGCGCGTACGGGCGGCTGCACGCGTCCTGGGCGGCGCAGCGCCGGGCCGGCTGACCTGGACATCCCATTCCTTCGAGTGACGTATGTCCTCCGTTCGGTCACTGGCCGTAGTTGAGCCGGGGATCTATCGTCCTGGGTACGAGACTGGTCGACTAGCAGTACGTGATGTAGCCTTGCATCATCTGGTCCCCGCCGCACCGCGACCCGTCCCTCCTGGAGGGCCCGTGCTTGCCGCCCTGGCGACATCCCGCCGGTGTCCGGTCTGCGGCACGCCCGTCCCCGAGGCGCTGTCGCCGTCCGGGCGGCGGCGGCGCGGGCGGCCCCGGGTGTTCTGCTCCGAGCGGTGCCGGCTCGGCGACCGCCGGGCCACCGCCGCGCCGGACGAGCGGCCCCGGCCCGAGCAGGTCGCCGCGTTCGCCGACGCCGTCCGGGTCGCGGTCACGGCCCGGGGGCTGCCGCTGCGCGAGCTGGCCTCGCTGCTGGCGTCGGCGTACCCCTCCCTGGCCTCCAGCGTGGCCACCCTGAGCGCCTGGCAGACCGGCCGCAGCGCGCCGCCGTGGACGCCCAACGGCCGGGACCGCGTGCTTGCGCTCGAGCGGTGCCTGGGGCTGCCCGCCGGCGACCTGGCCCTGCTCATGCCGGGCGGGGCGGCGGTGCCGGTGCCGCGGCCCCCGGTCGAGGCCGACAGCCCGGCCGCCCGCCGGTCCCGGCTCGGCCACCTGCTGGCCGCGCTGGCCGGGCCGCAGCAGGTGCTGCCGGTCGCGGTGGCCGAGGAGGTCCGGCTCGGGGCCGGCCACCGCCCGCT
>DATDKW010000284.1:0-16647 GCA_036519715.1 Mycobacteriales bacterium | reverse complement strand
GCCGTCGATCCCGCCGGTACCGACCCGGTATCCGCCGAACCCGCGCTGGCGCCGGTCCCCGGAGCACGTTTCGCGGAGATCCCGGTCGACGCGATCGCGCCGAACCCGAAGCAGCCGCGGCAGGTGTTCGACGAGGAGGCGCAGGAGGAGCTGAAGGCGTCCATCCGCGAGTTCGGCCTGCTCCAGCCGGTGGTCGTCCGCGAGGTCGGAGACGGTGCGTACGAGCTGGTCATGGGCGAGCGCCGGTGGCGGGCCAGCCGCGACCTGGAGATGCCGACCATCCCGGCGATCATCCGGGAGACCGCTGACGACGCGATGCTGCGCGACGCGCTGCTGGAGAACCTGCACCGGGTCCAGCTGAACCCGCTGGAGGAGGCCGCGGCGTACCGGCAGCTGCTGGACGAGTTCGGCACCACGCACGAGGAGCTGGCCGGCCGGATCGGCCGCAGCCGCTCCCAGGTGACGAACACGATCCGGCTGCTCAACCTGCCGGTCCCGGTGCAGCGCCGGGTGGCGGCCGGGGTCCTGTCGGCCGGGCACGCCCGGGCGCTGCTGACCCTGGACAGCGCCGAGGCCCAGGACGCGCTGGCCACCCGAATCGTGGCCGAGGGGCTGTCGGTGCGAGCGGTCGAGGAGCTCGTGGCCATGGCCGCGCACGACAAACCGGCCGCGACCCGGGCCGCCCCCGGCCGCCGGGTCACCGCGCCCGCGCTCACCGACCTGGCCGACCGGCTGTCCGACAACTTCGACACCCGGGTCAAGGTCGAGCTGGGCCGGCGCAAGGGCAAGATCGTGGTCGAGTTCGCGTCGGTCGACGACCTGGAGCGGATCGTCGGCCTCATGGTGCCGGGCATCGGGCCGCGGCCCAACGGGTTGGACGAGCCGGGCGAGTGAGCCGGGATCTCGTCGCGCTGCCCAAGGTGCACCTGCACGTCCACCTGGAGAGCACGGTCCGGCCGGACACCGTGCCACCGCCGCCGCCGGTGTTCACCGGCTTCGGCGCCTTCATCGAGTGGACCACCGCGGTGCGGGCCTGCCTGCGCGAGGACGCCGACTTCGAGCAGGCCGCGTACGAGTTCTGCGTGGACTCGGCCGCTGACGGCGTGCGCTACGCCGAGCTGACCTTCACCGCGGCCGCCCACGGGGCGCGGCTCGGGACCGGCTCCCGGCCGCTGGAGGCGGTGCTGGCCGGGCTGCGGGCCGGCATGCTCGACACCGGGATCGAGGTCCGCCTGGTGCTGGACCACTCCCGCCGGCGGCCGCTGGAGTGGGCGTCGGACACGGTCCGGATGGCGGCCGCGCACCCGGACCTCGTGGTCGGCTTCGGCGTGGCCGGTGACGAGGCCCCGCCGCTGGCGCCCTACGCCTCGGTGGTGGACGCGGCCGCCGAGGCCGGCATCCACCTGGTCCACCACGCCGGCGAGACGGCCGGGCCGGCCAGCGTGCGGGAGGCGCTGCGGGTCGGGCGGGCCGAGCGGATCGGGCACGGGATCCGGGCGCTGGAGGACCCCGACGTGGTGGCCGAGCTGCGGGACCGGCAGGTGTCGCTGGAGGTCTGCCCGTCCTCCAACGTCGCGGTGGGCCTGGTCGGGTCGCCGGCCGAGCATCCGCTCCCGGCGATGATCGACGCCGGTCTCGCGGTCACGCTCAGCACCGACATGCCTGCGGTGACCGGCCGCACGTTGTCGGCCGAGTACGCGGCGGTCCGGGAGATCTTCGGCGCCACCGACGCCGACCTGGCCACCCTGGCCGTCGCGGCCGTGGACGCCAGCTTCGCGCCCGCGGCACTGAAGGCCGAACTCCACGCGGACATCGGCACCTGGCTCACCACTCAACCCGGATTGGTCGGCCGCAGGTAGACCTCACCCGCGACCGGCGGTTCGACGGGTGGACCTGCGCGGAGCTCAGCCGCGGGTCGTTGCGCGGGGATCGGCCTCGCGCGACGGCTCCATCTCGGGTGGTCGCGCTTAGCCCCGTCCCGCGCCGCGGCTCAGCGGCGGATGGCCGCGCGGGGATCGGTCTGGTGTCGCGGCTCGGTCGCGGCTGGTTCGCGCTGAAGTGGACTCGCGCCGTGGCTTAGCGGCGGGTGGTCACGCGGGGATCGGTCTCCTGTCGCGGGTCGGTCGCGGGTCGGTCGTGGGTGGTCGCGGTCGCGTCCGCGGTTCAGCGGCGGGTGGTTGCGCGGAGGTAGGCCTCGCCGCGGGGGGAGAGCCGGTAGCCGACCGGGAGGCTGAGCGTGAGGCCGAGCGCCTTGAGCTTCCGGACGTCGGCCTTGTACGGCAGCCTCTCCCGTCCGGCCGCCGCGGCCAGGTCGCCGGCCCGCCGCCCGGGCTCGTCCCGGATCGCGGCCAGGACCGACGCCGTCCACGGTCCGCCCGGGGCAGCGCGGTCGAGCCGGTCCAGGCGGCGGTCCAGCTCCGCGACGTCGGCCTCGGTCAGCCCGTCGGTGGAGGCGAGCACCGCCCGCGGGTCCGGCCCCTCGGCCGGGCGTACGCGGAGCAGGTAGACCGGGTCACCCTCGGTGCCGCGCAGGTCCGCTCGCAGCTCGTCCGCGGAGCCGTACCCGGCCGGTGCGGCGTCGGCGTCGGTGAGCGCCGCCGGGTCGATCACGGTGACCTCGTCGACGGCGATGAGCCCGGCCGCGGTCCGGTAGACCCGCCCGGCCACCGCCTGCGGGCGATGCCACCGGCGCACCAGCACCGTCACCGACCCGTCGAGGATCCCGTCCCGCGCCCGCTTCTCCAGCAGCACAGCCGCGAGACTAGCCGCGGCCGGCGTGCGAGGCTGACCGGGTGACCGATCCGCTGGCGACGTACCGGGGGATGCGGGATCCGGACCGCACGCCCGAGCCGGTGCCGCCGGCCGGCCCGGTGCCGGAGGGGAACGACGACACCTTCGTCATCCAGGAGCACCACGCCCGGAGCCTGCACTGGGACGTCCGGCTGGAGCGCGGCGGCGTGCTGGTGTCCTGGGCGGTGCCGAAGGGCCTGCCGCTCGATCCCAAGGACAACCGGCTGGCCGTGCATACCGAGGACCACCCCATCGACTACGGCAGCTTCCAGGGCGACATCCCGGCCGGCGAGTACGGCGGGGGCAAGGTCATCCTGTGGGACCGTGGCCGCTACGAGCTGAAGAAGTGGACCGACCGCGAGGTCAAGGTCGTCTTCCACGGCGCCCGGGCCGAGGGCCGGTACGTGTTCTTCCAGACCCGCGGCAAGGACTGGATGGTCCACCGGATGGACCCGCCGCCGATCCCGGACTGGGAGCCGGTCCCGGTCGGCCTCCGCCCGATGACGGCGACCCCGGGAACACTTCCCGCGGGCGGCCGGCGGCGGTGGGGCTACGAGCTCGCCTGGGCCGGCGTCCGCGTCCTCATCGCCGTGGAAGGCGGCCGGACCCGGATCACCGACGCCGACGGAGCCGACGTGGGTGCTGGCTTTCCGGAGTTGCGGGCGCTCGGCCCAACCCTGGGCAGCCGGGTCTGCCTGCTCGACGGCGAGGTGATCGCGCCGGGCAAGGACGGCCGGCCGGACGCGGAGCTGCTCGACCGCCGCCCGGCGACGTCCACTGCGCCCGGCCGCCGAGTCCTGCGTGAGGTGCCGGTGACCTATCTGGCCTTCGACTTGCTCCACCTCGACGGGCTGGACACCACCGCGCTCCCCTATCGCGAGCGCCGGAGCCGGCTGGAGTCGCTCGGTCTGCACGGCGACCGTTGGGGCGTCGCTCCCACCGTCCCGGGCACCGGCCGGGCCGCGCTCACGGTCGCTCGCGACCTCGGCCTGACCGGTGTGGTGGCCAAGCGACTCGCGTCGCCGTACCGGCCGGGCACCAAGAGCACGGACTGGGTGATGGTCCAGTCATAGGCGCGTTTCACGTGAAACAGAGAGCCGCGTGTTTCACGTGAAACGACGTTGGCGGAGGCGGGCCAGCCCGCGCCTGATCCGGGACAGGAGCAAGTAGACGGTGGCCAGCCCGATCACCAGCAGCGTCAACGCGATCCCGGCCGCCAGCCAGGGCATCTGCCAGGCCAGCAGTGTGACCCCGATGACCGCGCCGTCCTCACCCAGGCTGGTGCCGATGTTGGTCACCGGCTCGGGCGACGTGTTCACCGCCAGCCGGAACCCGCCCTTGGCCAGGTGCGACAGCAACGCGGTGATCGACGACGTGCTGGCCGCCACGGCCTGGTCGAGCGTCGAGGCGTCGTTGGCGATGAGGATTCCGAGGATGGCCGCGATCGTCGGCCGGATCACCGTGTGGACGCTGTCCCAGATGCTGTCCACGTACGGGATCTTGTCGGCGACGAACTCGACCGCCAGCAGGATTCCGACGAAGATCATCACGTCGGTCCGCTGCAGGGCGTGTGGCGTGTCGGCATAGCCGACGCGGCCGAGGACGCCGGCGATCAGCAGCACCCCGTACGCGCTGATCCCGGACGCCCAGCCGTTGGCGATGGAGAGCGGCAGGGTGTCCATGATGATCGGCAACCTACCCAGCCGTCGTCACCATGACCCGCGGTGGACCACGTCCTCGGTCGGGCGGTGGCCCCGGCGGAGCGACGGCGACGGCCGGTCGGGCGCGCGGTAGCCGACCGAGACACAGCCGATCGGCGTGTACTCCCCCGGCACCCCGAACGCGTTCCGGAACGCGTCCATGTGCTCGGGCGGCACCCCGAAGAAGCAGGCGCCCAGCCCTTCGTCGACCGCGGTCAGCAGCATGAGCAGCGCCGCGAACCCGGTGTCGATGTCCCAGTACGGCACCGGCCAGCGGGCCTCGTCCCGGTCGGTCCAGCCCTTGTCCGGGCTGGCGTAGCGGTCGAGGTACGCCTGCTTGTGCGACAGAGGCACGATGAGCAGCGGCGCGTTGCGCATGCCGGTCAGCCACGAGTCAGGCGACTCGAGGTCGTCCGGCGAGGTGGTCGCGGCCCAGAAGCGGTCCCGCTCCTCCGGGTTGGAGAGCACGAGGAAGGCCCAGCCCTGAGAGAACCCGGCCGACGGCGCCCGCAGGGCGTTGGCCAGCAGCCGGTCGACCACCGTCTCGGGGATCGGCCGGGACGGGTCGTAGTTGCGCACCATCCGCCGACGGCGGACGACCTCCTGGAAATCCATGCCGACAGCCTGCCGCAGGGGTCCGACAGAACTGGTCAGCGGCTGGCGGCCCGGTGCAGCAGCGTCGTGCAGACCGAGCCCAGCTCCAGCCCGGCCGCCTCGACCGACATCGGCAGCAGCGACGTCTCGGTCATCCCGGGCGACACGTTGACCTCCAGGAACTGCACGACCCCGTCCTCGGTGACGATCGCGTCGGTCCGGGACAGGTCGCGCAGCCCGAGCGCCTCGTGGGCGCGAACGGCCGCGTCGGCGACGGCGGCCGACAGTGCGTCCGAGAGCCGTGCCGGCGTGTGATAAGTCGTGGTCCCGGCCGTGTAGCGGGACGCGTAGTCGAACACCCCGCTGGTTGGCACGATCTCCACCGCCGGCAGCGCCACCGGACCGGCCCCGAGGTCGACCACGGAGACCGCGACCTCGACACCGTCCACGTACGGCTCCAGCAGCACGGTGTCCCCGTACGAGAGGCAGGAGACCATCGCGGCCGGCAGGTCGGCGGCGGACCGGATGACCCGGGCGCCCAGCGCCGACCCGCCCTGGGCCGGCTTCACCATCAGCGGCAGCCCGAACCGCTCCACGATCCGGTCCAGCACCACCGCGGCGCCCAGCTCCCGGAACGTCGAGTGCGGCAGCGCGACCCAGTCCGGGGTGGACAGCCCGGCCGCCCGGACGACCGCCTTCGCGCTGGGCTTGTCCCAGGCCAGCCGGCAGGCGGCCGCGTCCGAGCCGACGTAGTGCACGTCGGCCAGGTCGAGGACCGAACGCAGCGCGCCGTCCTCGCCGTCGGCGCCGTGCAGCGCGATGAAGACCGCGTCCGGCCGGTCGCCGGCCAGCCCGGCCAGCAGCTCGCCGTCCGGGTCGAGGGACCGCACCGCGACCCCGGCGTGCTTGAGCGCCTCGCAGATCCGCCGGCCGGAGCGGAGCGAGACCTCGCGCTCGAAGGCCAGTCCGCCGGCCAGCACGACCGCGGTCAGCTCACCCACCCGAGTCTCCCCCGGCCCCGCGCTCACGCCAGCTCCGGGCCGGGCGCGGAACCCCGGGACCAGCGGACCCGGGTCGCGGCCGGCTCGTCACCGAGGAAGGTGGCTCGCAGCTCCAGCTCCTGCTCGACCACACCGGCCAGCCGCCGTACGCCTTCGCGGATCCGGTCCGGCGTGGGGTAGCAGTAGGACAGCCGGATCTCCCGCTGCCCCGAGCCGTCGGCGTAGAAGCCGATGCCCGGCACGTACGCGACCCGTTCGGCGATCCCCCGCGGCTGCATGACCTTGGCGTCCAGCCCCTCGGGCAGGGTCAGCCAGACGTAGAACCCGCCCTCGGGCTTGGTCCAGGTGCAGCCGGGCGGCATCAGCGCGTCGAGCGCATCGAGCATGGCGTCCCGGCGCTCCCGGTAGAGCTCCCGGAACGCCTTGATCTGCTCCCGCCAGGGCTGGGTCGACAGGTATTCCGACACCGCCAGCTGGGACAGCATGGGCGGGCAGAGCACCTGCGACTCGGACAGCAGCACCAGCTTGTCGCGGATCGCCGGCGGCGCGAAGGCCCAGCCGACCCGGACGCCGGAGGCGAAGGTCTTGGAGAACGAGCCCAGGTAGACGACCCGGTCCGGGGCCAGCGACCGCAGCGCCGGCAGCGTCTGCCCGTCGAAGCCGAGCAGCCCGTACGGGTTGTCCTCGACGATGAGCACGTCGTACTGCTCGCACAGGGCGACGATCTCGGCCCGCCGTTCCAGCGCCAAAGTCACGCCGGCCGGGTTGTGGAAGTTGGGCACGGTGTAGAGGAACTTGGCCTTCCGGCCGGCCGCCGCCAGCCCGGCCAGGGCCGCGGCCAGCTCGGACGGGATCAGCCCGTCCGCGTCCAGCGGCACGTGCACGACCTCGGCCTCGGCCGCCGCGAAGGTGCCCAGCGCCCCCACGTACGACGGGCCCTCGGCCAGCACCACGTCACCGGGGTCGAGGAAGATCCGGCTGATCAGGTCGAGGGCCTGCTGCGAGCCGACGGTGATGACCACGTCGTCGGAGGACGCGCCGGTGATCCCCTCCAGGGACATCACCTCGCAGATCTGCTCCCGCAGCCGCACGTCGCCCTGGCCGGCGCAGTATTGCAGGACGGTGGCGCCGTTGTGGGCGACCAGCTCCCCCAGCATCGCCCCGACCGCGTCCAGCGGCAGCGCTGCCGTGTAGGGCATGCCACCGGCGAGCGAGACCACCTCCGGCCGGTTGGCGACGGAGAACAGGGCGCGGATCTCGGACACGGCCAGGCCGTTGGTCCGTTGCGCGTAGCGCCCGGAATAGGGATCGAGCGTGTTTCCGGTCATGCCGGGGGAACCTCCGCGGAAGACGTCCCCGCGAGTCTACGCAACCCGGCCGAATGCATTCAGGACAGCGAGCCTCAGGGATTGAGCTCGAACGACGTCACCGTGGTCAGCTCGTCCTGCTGCTCCGGCACCGCGTCGGCCCGGCGCAGCGTGAACCGGGCCGTCCGCCCGTCCAGCACCAGCTCGGCCAGCGCGTTGCCGAAGAACGGCCCGGCCGTCTTGGTCCAGCTCAGCGGCAGCGGCGGCACGTCGTCCCAGCGGCCGAGGGCCTTCGTCACCTTCTCCAGCGTCCGGCTCCAGCCGAACCGGAACACCAGCCGCTGGCTCAGCGGCACCGTGTGGTGCACCGGCGACGCCACGATCTGGTAGACCCGACTGTCCACAGTGGACGGCCAATGCGCCTCGGCCACGTACTGGTGGTGCACGTCGCCGGACAGCACGCAGATCGTGGCCGGCGCGGACGGGCCCCGGGCGATGCCCTCCAGCAACCCGGACAGCCAGTCGAACGACCCCCGGAACGCCGCCCAGTGCTCGAGATCCGCGCCCTCGCGCATCTTCTCGCCGAACCGGGCCATCCGGTCGCCGCGGGATCCCGCGCACAGCGCCTCGTCCCACGACTCCAGGTCGTGCACCGCCCGCGGCAGCAGCCAGGGCAGCGAGGTCGCCACGACGAGGTGGTCACCGTCCGAAGTGGACAGTTCCTGCTCGATCCAGCGGGCCTCCTCCGCACCGACCATGGCCCGTTCGCGGTCGTCCAGGATCCGGCCGCAGCGGGAGTCGATCACGACGATCCCGACCGGGCCGACATCGCGCCGGTAGCTCCAGCGGTAGCCCTTGGATCCGTCGGCCTCCCGGTCCGCGGCCGCGGCGAACTCGTGCAGCAGCGGGCCGACGTCCCCGTCGGCCTTGCACACCTCCGCGTAGATCTTGTCCTCGGACAGCGCGGCCGGGGAGAGGTTGCCGAGGTGCTGATACACCCAGTACGCCGCCAGCCCGCCGCAGATCCGCTCCTCCCACCACGACGTCGCCTGCATCCGGCGCCGCCAGAGGCCCGAGGTGTTCCAGTCGTCGTGCACGTCGTGGTCGTCGAAGATCATCGCCGTCGGCACGGTGGCATACAGCCAGCGCACCAAGGGGTCGCCCCAGGACTCCCCGTACAGCACGGCGTACTCGTCGAAGTTGGCGACCTCCAGCCCCGGCGGCTTCGAGGTGTCCCGGCGGCGGCGGATCACGTCCTGGGTGATCGGGGAGGTGTCGTCGGCGTAGACCTGGTCGCCGAGCAGCAGCAGCCCGTCCGGCCACTCCTCGTCCGGCGCGGCGGCCAACCGGAGCGCGTACGCGTCCATGGCGTCGGTGCCGTACGCGCCCTTGCTGAGCACCGACAGCGGGGAGGCGTACCGGCAGGAGCCGAAGGCCAGGCGGACCGGCCGCCCGGGTGCGTGCGTCCGGATCCGCGGCGCCGGCATCGTCGTGTCGGCCGGCGGCCACACCAGCTCACCGTCCAGCCGGACCTCGTAGTCGGTGGACGTGCCCGGCTCCAGGCCCTCGATCGTCACCAGCGCGTAGTGCCGGTCGCCGACCCGGAAGGTCCGCTGCGACCCGGACAGCACCGTGACCTCGCAGTCATCGGACGTCTCCACCCAGACGGTGGCCGACGTGCTGTCGACATGCCGCAGCATCGGACCGAGCACCAGGTTCGCCATCGGTTCTTTCTACCTCAGCCGGTTAGGGTCGGGCGTGAGCATCGCGGAGCTGTTCGACTCGTACGTGCTGGGCTCGGCCGAGCAGCAGGAGCACGCGCAGGAGGTCGTCGGCGGCCGGCCGTTCTCCGCCGACCTCACCCGGGGCACCGTCGGCTTCGAGCCGGGCCTGGACGTGCGGGCCGAGCTGCTCGGCACCGAGGCGGCCGACCCGGGCAGCTGGATGTGGTCCTGGGCCAACCCGAGCGGCTTCGCGGACCAGGTCACCGGCGCGGCCCGGCACGCCCGGACGTACGGGGAGCAGCACGGTGTGGCCGAGCTCACCACCCCGGAGCTGCCGCTGGACGGCTCGGCGCTGGGCTACCGGCTGGCCGTGGTGACCTGCGGCCTGGCCGGCGGCTACGCCTACTACCCGGCCGAGGCGGCTCCCGGCACCACCGCCTACCTGCTGCTCGACCATCCGTCGCTGGCACTGCCGGCGGTGCAGCTGCCGCGGGTGCTGACCGTGCTCACGGCCGTCGCCGCCAGCGGTCAGGTGGCCGACTGGCGCCGCGCCCTGCACATGTACGCGTCGCAGCGGGGCCTGGAAGCGCGACCGGACGACCAGGGCCTGGAGCTGGTGCACCCGGGCGGGCAGGGCTCCATCCGGGTCGAGCTGGACCCGCTGGGCCGCGTGACGAACATCGCCGGCCACCTGAAGCCGGCCGAGCCGCCCGCCAAGAAGGGCCTGTTCGGGCGGCGGAAATAGCGAAACCCCCCGGGCGGGAGGTCCGGGGGGTCTCGAGCTGGGTGTGGCCTAGATGAAGTCGGCCAGGTCCTTCAGCAGCGCGGACTTCGGCTTGGCGCCGACGATCGTCTTGACGATCTTGCCACCCTTGAAGACGGACATCGTCGGGATCGAGAGCACCTGATACTGCTGGGCGATCTGCGGGTTCTCGTCGATGTTCAGCTTCGCGACGGTGATCTTGTCCTCGTTCTGCGCGGCGATCTCCTCGAGGACGGGCGCGACCATCTTGCAGGGGCCGCACCACTCCGCCCAGAAATCGACCAGCACGGGCTTGTCGCTGGCCAGCACGTCCGCGTCGAACGTCTGGTCGGTGACCTTCTTGGTGCTCCCCACGGGTTCCTCCTCGATCAGTGTCTGTCTGTGGAACAACGACCGGGCGGTCAGGATTCCGCGTCAGACCCGGACGGCCTCGGCCGCGGAGGCCTCGGCGGACTGGTCCAGGGCGGCGAGGAATCGCTCCGCGTCGAGCGCCGCGGCGCAGCCGGAGCCGGCGGCGGTGATCGCCTGGCGGTAGTTGTGGTCGACCACGTCGCCGGCCGCGAACACGCCGGCCACCGTGGTGTGCGTGGTCGGGGAGTCGACCAGCACGTAGCCCTCCTCGTCCAGGCGGACCTGGCCGCGGAAGAGGTCGGACCGCGGGTCGTGGCCGATCGCGACGAAGAACCCGGTCGCGTCGAGCACGCTCTCCTCGCCGCTGTGTACGTTGCGGATCCGCACGCCGGTGACCGAGCTCTCACCCAGAATCTCGACGACCTCGGAGTCCCAGACGAAGTTGATCTTCTCGTTGGTGAACGCGCGCTCCTGCATGATCCGGCTGGCCCGCAGCGAGTTGCGCCGGTGCACGATCGTCACCGACTTCGCGAACCGGGTGAGGAACGTCGCCTCCTCCATCGCGGTGTCGCCGCCGCCGATGACCACGATGTCCTGGTTGCGGAAGAAGAACCCGTCACAGGTGGCACACCAGGACACGCCGTGGCCGGACAGTCGGTCCTCGCCGGGCACCCCCAGCCGCTTGTACGCCGAGCCGGTCGCCAGGATCACGGTCCGGGCGGCGAACTCGCCGTCGTGGGTGCGCACGATCTTGGTCTCGCCGGTGAGGTCGACGCCGACCACGTCGTCGGTGACCAGCTCGGCGCCGAACCGCTCGGCCTGGCTGCGGATCTGGTCCATCAGCTCCGGGCCGGCGATGCCGTCGGTGAAGCCGGGGTAGTTCTCCACCTCGGTGGTGGTCATCAGTGCCCCGCCGTACTGGCTGCCCTCGAAGACGAGCGGTCGTAGCTGGGCCCGGGCGGTGTAGAGCGCCGCCGTGTAGCCGGCCGGACCGGACCCGATGACGATCACGTCGCGCACCTCGGTGGGCTCCGTCACGTGCACACACGTCCTTCGCAGCGGATGTCGGCGGCGGATCTCGTCGCCTGCGGGAAAACGCTCGCTCGGAACCTGGTGTTCCCGGTCGAACCCTAGGACACGGTGCCGAGCACCGAAGCGGGCAAGCCCGGAGAAAGACCACAGTTGTCGGCGACCACCACCCCGGTCCGGGCGCCCCCCTTGTCGAACACGAACACGTACGCGGGGGTGCCCTCGTAGCGGATCCGGCGCACGGCCCGCAGCTCGCCGCGGCCGCCCCCGAGGGAGCCGGCGCAGGCCGTCCGGCGGGCGGCGTCGGCCATCGCGCCGGCCTGACCGGTGGCCCCCTCGCCAGTGATGACGTCCACGGCCGACTGCCGCTCGATCGACGACAGGGCCGCGCGCAGGCTCTCCTGGTCGTACGAGGGGAGGGCGACGGCGGGGGTGCCGGCCCTGCTGCCCGACGCGGCGGCGGCCGGACCGGGCAGGGCGCCGCTGTCCGCGGCCCCCCCGCCGCCGGTCGCGCTGTTGTCGCTGCTGCCGCCGGCGGTGCGGACGAGGGCGGTGACGGAGGCGCCGGCGGCGATCACCGCGACTGCGGCGGCGACCGCGCCGAGGCTGCGGGACAGCCGGCGGCGGCGCCGGTCCCGGGCCCGCTCCAGCTCGTCGCGGCGGCGTACGGACTCCCGCCACGCCGCCTCCGCGTCGGCGTCCGCCGCGGTCGACCCGTCCCGGTCGGCGGTGCCGGCTGCGTCGGCGGCGGCCGGTGTGGCGGCGGCCGACGCGGCGGCGATGTGGGGCGATCCGGGGAGGTCGGCCGGGCGGAGACCGGCCAGGGTGGCGTCCAGCCGAGCGGCGACCGCGGCGGGCATCGGCGGGACCGGCAGCGCCCGCAGCTCGTCCCGGACGCCGTCGAGCGCGGCCAGCACCGGCCCGCACCGCGGACAGGAGGAGGCGTGCGTGCGGACCCGCTCCGCGGTCGAGGCGTCCAGCGCGTCCGCGTGCAGCTCGGCGAGGGTGTCGAGATCGGGGTGGGCGGGTGGCGGCAGGGATGGCCGCCGGTCGTCGGCAGTCATCGCGCCTCCTCCCGGCCGCCGGACCCCGGTGCGACGGCGGCGGGCCCGTCCGGGTTCCGCAGGTGCCCCAGCAGGATCGCCAGCCGGGTCCGGCCCCGCGCGCAGCGCGACTTCACCGTGCCCTCCGCGACCTTGAGCATCGCCGCGGTGTCGGCCACCGAGTATCCCTCGATGTCGACCAGCACGATCGCGGCCCGCTGCTCGGCGGGCAGCCGCCCCAGCGCCTCCTCGATGGCCATCGCGGTGTCCCGCTCGGCCACCCGGTCCCGCACGTCGGCCGGCTCGCCCGGGCCCTCCTCCGGCAGCGGCACGGTCGAGCGCACCTGCCGGCGGCGGATCCGGTCCAGGCAGGCGTTGACCACGATCCGGTGCAGCCAGGTGGTCACGGCCGAGTCGCCGCGGAACGACCCGGCCGCCTTGTAGGCGGAGATCAGCGCGTCCTGCAGCGCGTCCGCGGCCTCCTCGGGCTCCCGCATGGTGCGCAGCGCGACCGCCCACAGCCGGTCGCGGTGCCGCCGGACGATCTCCTCGAACGCGCCCGCGTCACCGGCGGCATGGGCCCGCAGCAGCTCCAGGTCGGAGCGCTCGGCGGCCGTCACGCCGGGAAGCCTAGTGGTCGCGCCGCACCACCCTCAGCCCTTGAACGTGACCTCGGACAGGGACCCCCGGAAGCCGTTGCCGTCGTCGGTCAGGTCGGTCAGCCAGACGACGTAGTAGCGCGCCGACGTGTTGGCCTTGATCGTGAAGGTGCCGGAGTCTTTCATGGTCTGGGCCGCGCTCACCGTGGGATAGCCGTCGGCGGCGGTCTCCGCGCCCGGGGTGTTGCCGGCCCGGATCTCCACCTGGATGCCCGGGTTGTCGGTGGCCACCGTGATCTGCCGCAGCACGGTCGCCTTGCCGAAGTCGTACGCGATGCCGATGCCGGGCTTGAGCCCGCCGAAGGCGCTGTTGCGCCGGTAGTGGGCCGTGTACCAGGACGTGGCCGGGTCGCCGTCGGTGGACGCGGCGATGTCCTTGTCCTCGGTGCCGTCGCCGCGCGGGTCGTAGAGCGCATCGGAGACCGGCTTGATCGCCCGCAGCGGCGCGGCCGCGGCCGCGGTGGTCGAGCGGGTCGACGCGTCCCCGGCGGCCGTCGGGTTGGGGCTGCCACCGGACAGGTTGCCCAGCGCGGCGCCGACCAGCCAGCCCAGCAGGGCCAGCACGACCAGGCCCGCGGTCACCGGCAGGATCAGTGTCAGCCAGCGCGGGCGGCGGCGCCGCTCCGAGCCCGCGCCCAGCGCGAACACGTCGTCGGAGCGGGTCGACCGGTCGGCCAGCACGCCGGCCATGGCCGCGGCCGAGCGCATCCCGTTGGGCGAGCCCTGGTCGAGCGCGCGCACGGCCAGCGAGGACAGGTCCTCGGGCACGCCCGCCCGGACCTGCCGCGGGGAGAGCAGGTGGCCGCTGCTGGTGGTCGCCGGGCGCAGGGTGGCGGCGCCGCCGGTCGGGGCCAGCGGCCAGTGCGCGGTCAGCGCGCCGTAGAGCAGGGCTCCGAGGCCGCGGACGTCGTCGGCGGCCGCGGCCCGGCCGTCCCCGACGACCTGGGCCAGCTTGACCTCGCCGGTCCCGGTGACCACGACGTGGTCGGGGTGGACGCCGCCGAAGGCGACGCCGGCCCGGTGGGCCGCGGCGACCCCGTCGGCCACCCGGGCCACGGTGCCGGCGGCGGAGTCGGCGTCGAGCGCGCCCTCGCGGAGCAGGGCGGTGAACGGGGTGCCGGTGACCCACTCGCTCACCACGTACGCCCGGTCGCCCTCGTCGACGGCGTCCCAGACCCGGGCCAGGGAGGGGTGGGTCACGCCGCTGACGGCATGCGCGTGGGCGAGGAAGCCGCCGGCGGGCTCGCCGCCGGGGCGGACCACGGTGAGCGTGACGGGCCGGTTGAGGACGTCGTCCCAGGCCCGCCAGGCCACGGCGGGTCCGTCCGGGTCGCCGGCCACGCACTCCAGCAACCGGTAGCGGTCGCCGACGGAACCCGCGGACCCTGCCGGGCGCGTGTCGACGCTCACTGTCCCCCCTCGTTCCCAGTTCTCCCGGGCCGCCGCCGACCCCACCGCGCGGACAGGCCCCTGGTGGGGACCGGCCGGGCACCAGGGTATGACGTATGGACTGTCCCGGACGAGCATCTCCGGCCGGCCGTGCCGGTCATCTCAGTCCCGGCCGGCACGGTGCCTCCCCGGAACCCCGGCGGCGGGCTTCCCCCGCAGCCCCCGCAGCACGTCGTCCAGCTCGGCCGACCGTCCCACCAGCACGGCTGCCGCCAGCACGACCGCGGCCGCGACCGAGCCCAGCACCACGCCCAGCAGCGAGCCGAGCACGCCGTGGCCGGCCCCGCCGGTGACCAGTGTCAGCACGACCCAGGCGGCCAGCCCGGCCAGCACCGACATGACCAGGAACCGGGTCGAGGCCCGGACGGTCCGGGCGGTGTCCAGGTGGCCGAACCGGCGCCGCAGCAGCGACTCGCCCAGCACCGCGCCGACCACGTACGACAGGCTGGTGGCGACGGCCAGGCCGGCGACCAGGTGCCGGTCGGACAGCACCGCCGCGGCCAGCAGCGAGAGCACCACCCGGGCCGCCATCATGCCCACGTTGATCAGGGTCGGGGTGCGGGCGTCCTTGACCGCGTAGAACACCCGCAGCTGCAGCATCGTGATCGCGAACGGCACCAGGCCGAACGCGGAGAACGCCAGCACCACCCCGATCTCCCGGGCCCCGGCGAGGTCGGTCCGGCCGTGCCCGTAGATGACCGTGCCGATGGCCGGCCCGAGCACCACGAACAGCGCGGTCACCGGCAGCAGCGCCAGCGCCGACAGCCGGGAGCCCAGCGACAGGTCGGACAGCACGCTGTCCTGGTCGCCCCGGGCCGCGGCCCGGCTCATCCGCGGCATCAGCGCGGTCAGCAGCGAGACACCGAGGATCCCGTACGGCATCTGGAACAGCAGGCTGGCGTTGGTGAAGGTGGTGACGCCGGGCCGGTCGTCCGGCACCCCGTTGGCCAGCCGGAGCTGCACCAGGTAGCCGACCTGGCTGACCACGACGTAGCCGATCACCCACAGGGCCAGCGGGCCGGCCTCGCCCAGCCGGGAGCCGCGCAGGTCCAGCCGGGGCTTCCAGCGGAAGCCGGTCCGGCGCAGCGCCGGGAGCAGGACGACCGCCTGCACCACGATGCCGAGGGTGGTGCCGATGCCCAGCAGCAGGACCTCGCCGGTGCTGAGCGAGGTGGTGGTCCGGCTGCCGTCGCCGCGGGTGAGGACCAGGAACAGCCCGGCGATCACGATCACCACGATGTTGTTGAGCACCGGTGACCAGGCCGGCGGGCCGAACACGCCCCTGGTGTTGAGGATCGCGCCGATCATCGCGCCGAGGCCGTAGAAGAAGATCTCGGGCAGCAGCAGGTAGGCGAAGAACGTGGTCAGGTCGGCCTTGGCCCCGCCGTCGGACGAGTAGAGGACCGTGAGCAGCGGCGCGGCCACGGTGGCGACCAGGGTGGTCACGGCCAGGCCGACGACGGCCAGGGTCAGCAGCCGCTGGGTGTAGGCCTCGCCACCGTCGCGGTCCTTTTCCTGGGCCTGCACCAGCAGCGGCACCACCACCGAGGTCAGCACGCCGCCGAGCAGCAGCTCGTAGACGATGTTGGGCAGCGTGTTGGCGGTGTTGTAGGCGTTGCCGACCAGCGCGACGCCGAGCGCGGCGGTGATCGCGAGGCTGCGCAGGAAGCCGGTGAGCCGGGACGCGGCCGAGGCGATCGCCATCGTCCGGGACGCGCGGCCGAGCGACTGCGACTGGGACTGCCGGCCGGCCCGCGGCACCGGGCCGGCCGGAGGGGTGCCCGGGGCCGGTCCCAGGCCGGTCAGCGGCGGGATCACGACGGTCTCGTCGATCGAGCCCGGCGGGATGACCACCGTCTCGTCGGCGGACCCGGGCCAGTGGGCGGGGCGGGCCGGGCGGGCGGGCGCGCCCGGCGGACTCAGGTACGCCTGCGGGCCCGGCGACCCGCCGGGCGCGAGGTGGCCGTTGGGGCCGGTGCGACCCTCGGGCCCGTCGTGTCCGGGGCGCCCGGTCCAGCCGGGCTGCCCGTTCGGCCCGAGCCGACCGGGTTGGCCGGGTTGGCCGGGTTGGCCGGGTGGGCCGGGTGGGCCGGGTGGGCCGGGTGGGTTGGCCGGGTGGGTTGGCCGGCCGCGGTGGGTGGGGTGGTGCTGGTCCGGGGCCGGAGCGTCGTCGTCGACGGCCGGGCCGACGTCCTTGACCGGGGGCGGCCCGCCGGGCCGGAAGACCGGGTCGTCGA
>DATDKW010000283.1:0-10583 GCA_036519715.1 Mycobacteriales bacterium | reverse complement strand
GGGGGCGCCGCCCGGCCTGTCCCACCACTGGTAAGGAGCCGCAGTGTTCGACACCGGGGTCAGGCAGTTCCGGTTGGCGATGGGCATGGTCTGGGGGCGCCGGCTCGACCCGGCCAACATCGAGCGGCTGGTCGAGGACGCGATCCGGACCATCGCCGAGTTCGGCGAGCCGGGCGACGACGTCCAGGACCTCACCGACGGCCCGCTGACCGACCCCGAGGCGCAGCTCCACTTCGCCAACACCGGCCTGCGCCGTACGGCCAGGCGGCTGGCCAAGCAGTCCCCCTTCTACTCCCGCCGGTTCGCCGCAGCCGAGGTGAACGCGGCCAAGTTCGGCGTGGCCGACCTGGCGAAGGTCCCGGTGACGGTCAAGGCCGACCTGATCCGGCAGCAGCAGGACTTCCTCTGCGCCGACGTCACCCGCCACCTGGCCACCCGCACCACCGGGACCACCGGCCGTCCGGCCGAGATCTGGCTGTCCCGGTACGAGATGACGATGTGGCCGGCGCTCGGCGCGCTGATCGGGGTCCTGCGCGACGACCTGCGGACCACCGACGTCATGCAGGTCAACATCAGCTCGCGCGCGACCGCCTCCGTGCAGCTGGACCTGTCGAGCCTGCGGATGGCCCACTCCGGCGCCCGGATGCTCGGCCTGGTGCCGCCGGACGAGGCGCTGGACAGCCTGACCGACGGCGCGGTGACGCTGCTCTCGGCGGTGCCCAGCTATCTCGGCGAGCTCGTGGTGGCGGCCCGCAAGCGGGGGCTGGGCCCGGGGGACTTCACCCTGCGCGGCATCAGCACCGGCGGCGAGGTGCTGTCGCCGGCCTTGACCGCGGCGGCGGCCGAGACCTTCGGCGTGCCCGGCGTCAACGACCTGTTCGGGATGACCGAGGTGCTGCCGGTCAGCGGCCGCACCTGCAGCCACGGCCATCTGCATTACGACATCAACACCGGCCACGTGGAGTTCCTCGACCTCGACACCGGTGAGCCGGCCGCGCCCGGGGCCCTGGCCACGGTCGTCATCACCCCCTACTTCCCGTACCGGGACTGCATGCCGGTGTTCCGCTACGACACCCGCGACGTCGTCCGCCGGCTGCCCGACGAGCCGCTCGGCTGCGAGGTCGCCGGTCTGCCCGGGGTCAGCAGGATCCTCGGCAAGGCCGACCAGCTGCTGCGGACGGGGTGGGGGATCGTCACCCCGCGGCAGCTGGTCGAGGCCGTCGACGCGCTGCCGAGCGAGCCGTGGCCGGCCCGCTTCCGCGCCGTCCTGGACGACAGCGGGAAGATCGTCCTCACCCTGCCCGAACACGCCATCGCCGGACTCGGGCACGCCGGCGCGGTGGCCCACTTCGCCGAGCGCGGTCTGGACGCGGATCTCGGGCTGGTGCCCGACGAGGAGGCGCAGTCGTTGCGCCCGCTGCGCTGCGACCTGCGGGAAACCACCTTCGTCGCCCGCCCGGCACTGATCGGAGCCTGAGGATGGTCATCAGCACGAGTCTCTCGCTGGCGATGTTCTCGCTGATCGTCAGCCTCGCCACCACCGTGGTCATCGGCGTCGGCGGACCGTACTACCTGCGCCGGGTCCGGTTGGAGCGGCCGGCGATCGGCACGTTCAACGCCCGCGACATCTGCGTGCTGTTCGCCCTGCTGATCATGCTGCCGGTGCTCTACCTGCACCTGCCGCGCTGGCTGCTGACCTCGTTCCTGGCCCTGACCTTCTGCTCGGCGCTGTCGATCGGGCTCCGGCCGCTGCTCAGCCCGGCCAAGCTCTGGATCACGGTCGGCGTGCTGGTCGGCGGGAACATCTGGATCGGCCGCACGCTGCTCGGCACCGTGCTGGGCTGGCAGATCTTCTGGATCGAGAACAGCATCATCGTGGCGATGGCCGCCATCTCGGTCACCAACCTGTACGTCCAGGGCGGCATGAAGCTGAAGTACGTCGCCGGGTTCGCCGGGGCGCTGGCGGTCTACGACGTGTTCTTCACCCGCTACCTGCCACTGACCAACCAGCTGGTGGAGAAGTTCCTCGGCTACCCGCTGAACCCGTCGATGGGCTTCCGCTGGGACGTCGACAACGCCGCCGTCGGCATCGGCGACCTGCTGGTCTACGGGCTGTTCATCCTGGCCGCGCTCAAGGCGTACGGGAAGCCGGGGCTGTGGCTGAGCCTGACTCTGGTCACCCTGTTCGGGGCTGTGCTGCCGTCGCTGGTGCCGCTGGTCATCAACTTCGTCGACGCCCGCACCGACGTGCTGGTCCCGGCCCAGGCCTGGTTCGGGCCGCCGGCCGTGCTCGGCTACCTCTGGCTGCGCCACCGGTACGGCCGGGAGCGCACGGTCCAGGAGTTCCTGGCCAGCCCCGACTTCATCGGCCGCAAGCCCAGGGTGGTGCCGGCCGCGGTCACCGCCCCGGTGCCGGCCCCGGTCCCGCAGCCGGCACCGGCTCCGGCGGCGGAGCCGCTGGGGACGCCGGCGGGGGCACCAGCAGGCTGATCCCGGACGCCTCCGGCGGGTGCCCGTCCGGCCCCGCCGGACCGGCGCCGCGCTCAGCGGGACCGGCGCCGCGCTCAGCGGGACCGGCGCCGGGCTCGGCCGGGCCGGCGTGGCGCTGGGCCGGGCGGGTGCCGAGCCAGGCCGCGGCGAGCAGGATCCCGGTCGTCATCACGGCCACCAGCAGCCGGAAGTCGACCACGCTGATCAGCGCCGCGCCCAGCGCGATGGACAGGCTCTGCGGCCCCGAGATGAGCACGTCCACGGCAGAGGACGTCCGGCCCAGCAGGTGGATCGGCGTCAGCCGCTGCAGCGTGATCGACAGGCCGGCCACGATCGGGGGCACCCCGAGGCCCACCACCGCCAGCCCGAGCACCGCGGTCGCCGCCACCGGCAGCACGGTCAGCGCCATCCCGGCCGCGACCGCGGTCAGCCCGGCGGTGACGGCCCGCGCGGCCCCGAGCCGCCGGACCGCGGTGGCCGCCAGCAGCCCGCCGGCCACCGACCCGGCGCCGAACCCGAGGTCCAGCACGCCCAGGAATGCGGGGGAGCGGTGCAGCCCCTGGTCGACGATCGCGAACATGACGACCTCGATGAAGCCGACCACCAGCATGGCCAGCGAGACCGCGGTGACGATCTGGCGCAGCACGACGGTCCGGCGCAGGTGGGCCAGCCCGGCGCTGACCTCGGCCCGCCAGTGGCCCTCGGCCGGCACCGGGGCCGGCTCGCTGATCCGCAGCAGCGCCAGCCCGGTCGCGCCGACCAGGAAGGTGGCCGCGTCCAGCACCACCACCGAGTACGGCCCGAGCGCGGCGTAGAGACCGGCCCCGGCGATCGGGCTGAGCAGCCGGGACAGCGCCGAGGCGGTCTGCAGCGCGCCGTTCGCGCTGACCAGCGCGTCGTCGTCGGCCGCGACGGTGACCAGGAGCGCCGACTGGGCCGAGCGCAGCAGCGCCCACGACGTGCCGTACGCGGCCCCGACCGCGTAGACCAGCCAGACCTGGCCGGCGTCCCGGACCAGCAGCAGGAGCAGCACGGCGGCCGCGGTGACCAGGTTGACGATGACCAGCAGCGGCCGCCGCCGGACCCGGTCGACCAGCATCCCGGCCGCCGGTGCCAGCAGCACCGGCGGGCCCAGGATCGCGAAGATCACCATGCCGGCGGCGGCGGTGGAGCCGGTCAGCGACTTGACCCAGATCCCCAGCGCCAGCCACAGCGCGCTGCTGCCGGTGAGCGACAGCACGTCCGCGCCGAGCAGGATCCGCAGGTTCCGGTCCTTGAGCACGCCCCTCACGACTGCACCTCCGGGAGCGCGGCGGGGTCGACCGGGTCGGGATCGTCCGGCAGCCGGGTCGGCACCATGTGCAGCCCGACGGACACCGGCAGCGTGCCCGGCCGCCGTTCGCTCCCGGACAGGTAGGGCTGCAGCACCGACTCGATCGCCTCGAACACCTCGGCCAGCTCGGCCGCGGTCAGGTGCGCGGTCAGGCGCATCTCGTGCGCGGCGTCCCGCCACTCCTTCGGGTAGGCGGCCCGGGTCGACTCGTACGCCCGCAGCCGCTGCAGGTCGCGCTCCCGGATCAGCTGCAGCAGCGCGTCCGCGGCCAGCTTGGCCTCCGGCCCCAGCTCGTCGCCGACGATGCTGGTGGCCCGGTCCACGACCTGCCACGGCCGCTGCCGGCCCCGGCCCCCCGGCGCCTCCTCGACGTAGCCGTACCGGGCCAGGGTGCGCAGGTGGAAGGAGGTGTTGGCGGGGGACTCGCCCAGCCGCTCGCCGGCCTGGGTCGCGGTGAGCGGGCCCTCCTCCTCCAGCAGGTCGAGGAGGGCCAGCCGGGTCGGGTGACTCAGGGCCCGAAGCTCGGTCGCCGACGTGAGCCGCCGCGCTTCGGAAGACATGTTTCGAAGCATTGCTTTCGAAACATCTGTTGTCAAGTAGGTCGGCGGGTGCTGGGAGTCCGGATCAGAAGTGCAGGGTGCTCCAGGGGGCGCGGTCGGTGCCGAGCAGCCGGTCGGCGGTCCGCAGCGCGCCGGGGGTGTGCTCGTCGACCAGGCCGGCCACGGCCAGCGCGCCGAGCCGGTGGCCGCCCAGGTAGGCGCTGCCGAGCGCGGTCACCGGTAGGGTCAGGTCGGCCGACGCGGTGGTCGGCTCGCAGGACGCGCCGTCGGGACCGGCATCCAGGGCGAACCGGCCGGCCGCGTAGCCGGCCTTGTCCACGACCTCCAGCACGACCCGGCCCGGGGCCAGGTAGTCGCGGGCGGTCAGCGCGGCCGGCACGTCCAGCACCCGGAGCCAGAGCTTGTCGTAGCGGTCGGTCTGGTGGGCGAACCGCCCGTCGCCCAGCAGCCACGGCAGCGGCTCGTCCACCGGCCGGCTGCGCGCCACCACCTGCGTGACCAGGTCGACCGACAGCGCGAACCGCCACAGGTCCGCGTACGCCCCGTCGGTCGCCGCGACCAGCTCGTCGACGGTGAGCGTGTTGTCCGTGCCGGGGCCCCAGCTGGAGTGGTAGCGCAGGTAGCCGTCGACGTCGCCGGCCGGGTCCCGGTGCACGACCGCCCGGCCGTCCCAGTCCGGGTCCGCGCCCTCGGCGTGGACCAGCCCGAAGTCCCGGTCCCAGCGCAGCTCCGGCCGGTCCAGGCCGCCGGCCCGCTGGCGCCGCATCCGGTCGTACGCGGGCTGGGCCAGCGGCCGCAGCTCGGCCGCGGGGACGTACTCCAGCTCCCCGACCGGGGACGGAGCCCCGGCCCGGAACGTGTCGACCTTCCACTCGGCCGCCTCGGTGGCCGGGCCGAAGCCGTACCGGCCGTAGATCCGCCATTCCGAGGCGATGAGGATGCTCACGGGATCGCCGCGGCCGGCCGCGGCGGCCAGCGCGGTGCCGATCATGCCGGTGAGCAGGCCGCGGCGGCGGTGGGTGGCGGCCACGCTGACCATCGAGATCCCGTCGGCCGGGACCGTCCGGCCGCCGGACACGGTCAGCTCGAACGGCAGGCTGCGCAGCGTGCCGACGGCCCGGCCGCGGTCGAACGCGCCCCAGGTCCGGTCCAGGTCGGGCCGGACGTGGTCCAGCCAGAACCGGGCCCGGCCGGCGTCCTTGCTCTCCGGTTCCAGGTAGGACGTGTTCACCGTGCGCAGGAAGTCGGCGGCTTCGTCCACGGTGGGGTGTCGTATCTCAGGCGGCACGGTCGCGACCCTAACCGCCGTCCCGGCCCAGCCGGCACCGGTTTCTCGGTCGTTCCGCCGGTGGGCGGCCGGCATTGGATCTTTTGCGGCCGGGGTAAGGGACGGCCGTGACGGAGACGACCGGCGCCGCCGGCAGGGACGAGACCGAGGCCCAGCGGCTGGACCGCAACTACGGCGAGCTGCTGCAGGAGCTGCGGGTGGCCCAGGTCGGCGTGCAGATCCTGTTCGCGTCGTTGCTGACCGTGGTGTTCAACCAGCGCTTCACCACCATCAGCTCGCTGCAGCGCGGGACCTACGTGGTGACCCTGCTGGCGGCCGCGTGCGCCGTCGCGCTGCTGGTCGGACCGGTCGCGTTCCACCGGATCGTGTTCCGGCACAACCAGAAGGACGACCTGGTCCGGGTGTCGCACCGGATGGCCCTGGGCGGGCTGGCCTGCCTGGCGGTCGCCATCGTCGGCGCCGTGCTGTTCATCCTTGAGGAGGTGCTGGGGCAGACCCCGGCGTTCTGGTACAGCGCCGGGGTCGCCGCCGTCTTCCTCGTCCTCTGGGTCGTCGTGCCGGTGATCAGCCGCACCCGCGACGAGACCACCCTGCACGACTGAGCTACGGCCGCAACACCGTCACCGACTCGGTCGCCCGCCGGATGGCGGCGACGGTCACCCGGACCGGGTACGAGTCGTTGGTCAGGTAGGACGGCAGCAGGTCCAGGTAGTGCCGGTCGGCCGGCAGCGCCGACGTCCCGCCCGGCAGCGCGCTGCGGCCGACCGGGCCGCGGCGGGTGAGGATGCCGACGTAGCGCCGGGCCGGGCCGGAGCCGAAGGTGAAGCCGTCGGCCGAGTCCGCCCGGGGGTTGTGCGCAGCCGCGTCGACGGTGCCGTAGCCGCCGTCGACCGGCAGCCCGCCCAGTCCGGGCAGGGGTGCCGGGAACCGGCCGAACGCCGGCGGCGCGTTGAACGGCCCACCCAGCGGCGAGTCCAGGGTCAGCCGGTGCAGCCGGCCCCAGCGGTAGTCGGCGATCCGGGTCGAGCCGCCGAAGGCGGGCGCGAAGTCCGCGCTCGACAGCCGGTCCAGCCCGGCCCGCACGGCCGTCAGCAGGGCCAGCGCCTGCCGGTCCTTCGGGTCGGCCACTCCCGGGGCGGCGAAGAAGTCCACCCCGGACGCCGACGGCGTCCCCGACAGCGCCCGCTTCAGCGCGGTCAGGGCCCGCTGGCCGTCGACCGGCGGGGCGTCCAGCCGGCGCGAGACGGCGTCGGTGGTGGCGGCCAGGAACCGACTGCGCCAGACCGCGTAGAGGGTCGCGGCCACGCTGGCCGCCTGCTCCCGGGCCGACGGCGCGGTGCGGCGACCGTTCACGTCGGCGGCGTCGTAGCCCTCCGGGATCCCGGTCGGCGTCGAGTGGTCCCAGATGGACAGCCGCACGACCGCCTCGGCCACCTTCGGGTCCCGGGCCAGCGCCCGCAGCTGCGGCACGGCCGACCGGCGGGCCCGGAGCAGGGCAGCGCCGATCCGCGGGGCGAAGAACTCGGCATCCAGCAGCACGGTGTCGGACTGGATCCGGGCCAGGTCGCGGGCGTCGACCTTCCCGCGCCGCAGCGCCGCGGTCAGCGCCTCGGTGATCCGGCCGGCCCGCAGCCCGTCGTACCCGGGGTTCAGGTAGTAGATCCCGCCGCCGGGCCGGAGCTGGTCCAGCGGGTCGTTGTCCAGGGTGGTGCCGGCCGGGTCGTTGTTGGCGTTGACGAAGAAGCCGCGGCGCGGGTCGACCAGGTGCGGCATCTCCGCCGCCGGCAGGATCTCGTACGGCAGGGCCTGCCCGGGCCGGCGGTGGGTGGCCGGCAGCCACTCGTTGCCGCCGGTCCCGTCCCGGACCAGGTACGGCGGGACGCCGTCGACCCGGCCGGCCTGCAGGTCCTCCCGCAGCGGCATCTCACCGCTGGTGAAGTAGGCGATGTGGCCGCGGCGGTCCGCGTAGGCCCAGTTCTGCGAGCCGACGTCGAACGACCGCAGGCCGCGCTGGAAGTCGCGCAGGTCCCTGGCGGTCAGCCACTGCAGGAAGGCGTCCAGCTCCTGGGTCGGGGAGTAGCCCGCGTACTGGACGGACAGCGCGGTGCCGGCGGCCTGGTCGAGCTGCACGATCGGGCCCTGGTTGCGGCGCGGCACGATGAGCGTGGCGGCCGGGATGCCGTTGCCGGGCGGCACCACCGCGACGGTCCCGCCCTGGTTGGCCCGGAACGTCTCCGGCACCGCCTGCACCGGCTCCAGCCGTCCTCTGTAGACCGTCGCGAGCCCGCTGGGGGCGGCCGGGTCGGGCCGGACCTGCTCCAGGTAGGTGTCGGGGACGTCCCTCGGGTTGGTGGTGGAGCCCCAGGCGATGTCCCGGTTGGCGCCCTGGGCGAAGCCGGGGACGCCGGCGAAGCCCTCACCGGCCGCGTCCAGGCCGGGTGCCCGCAGGTGGATCGGATAGAAGATGGACGGGTTGTCCAGGCCCAGGTGGGGGTCGTTGGCCAGGATCGGCCGGCCGTCCCGGGTCAGCCGGCCCGACACGACGAACTCGTTGGACCCGGTCGCGTGCTCGCCGCGGTCCTGGATCGCCCTGAGCAGCGGCACCCTCGCCGCCGCGGCCCGGTAGCGGGCCGACAGCCTGGCCGCCGCGGCCAGGTTCCGGTCCGGGAGCGACCGGGCGGACAGCGTCGCCGCCGCGGCCGGCCCGGCCGTGCCGTCGCGCGGGGGAGTGCCGGTCGCGTCCGGCACGGTCGAGGCGTTGCTGAACGGCGCGTGCGCGACCAGGTCCTGCAGGTAGAGCGTCCGCCCGTCCAGTCCGGCCGCGGCCCCGCCGGCCACGTACGCCTGCAGCTCCGCGGTCACGTCCGCGTCCAGGTCGAAGGACAGCTGGAAGGCGATCAGCTTGCCGATCACGATCGTGTCCACCGGGGTCCAGGGGCCGACCCGGGTCAGCGTCAGGGCGCCGTACTCCGGCGGCAGCGGGGCGCCGGAGGCCAGCCGCGCGTTGACCCCGTCCGTGTACGCCGTGACCGCAGCCCGCAGCCGCGGCGAGGCCGCGGCCCAGGAGCGCTCGGCCGCCCGCCGCAGCCCCAGCGTGCGCAGCTGCACGTCACTCGGCAGCGCGTCCGGGCCGAGCAGCTCGGCCAGCGTGCCGGAGGCGGTGCGGCGCAGGGTGTCCATCTGGAACAGCCGGTCGGTGCCGTGCACCCAGCCCTGGGCGAAGAAGACGTCGTGGTTGTCGCGCGCGGACAGGTGCGCGATCCCGTCGGTGGTCCGGGTCAGCGTCACCGGTCCGTGCAGGCCGGGCGCCCGGATCGCGGTCCGCGCCGGAGCCGGTGCCGCGCCGGCCACGGAGGAGACGACGGTCAGCGGGAGCAGGGCCGCGGTGAGCCCGATGGCAAGGGTGCGGAGACGGCGCACGGGGCCTCCTCGTCGAGGCGGTACGGATGCGCGTCAGCCTGGCACGGGCCGATTCGACCGTCTATCGAGCGACAGCGTCTTTCTCCGTGCCGGCGTCCCTGTCCGAGTGCCCGCGTCCCGACCCGAGTGCCGGCGTCCTCATCCGAGTGCCGGCGTCCTTGTCCACGTGCCGGCGTCCTTCGTATGCCGACGTCCTGTCCACGTGCCGACGTTCTTGCCCGGGTGCCGGCGTCCTTATCCGAGTGCCGACGTTCCTTTCAGATTGCAGGCGTCCGTATCCGGGTGCTGGCGTCCTTATCCGAGTGCCAGTGTCACGGCGGAGGCGTCGACGTAGCCGATCCGGTCGCCGAAGCCGATGGCGAGCTGACCGCCGACCGCCTCGGGGTCGAGCAGCACGGCGGCCTGACCGGGCCCCAAGGTGCCCTCGACCGCACCGCCGGCGGCCGATCCGCGTACCGGCACGGCGCCCGACACCGGGGTGATCCGTTGGGCGTCGCCGGGCAGCGTCCGCGTGCCGGCCGGGTCGGTGAAGAACGCGGCCCGGCCGCCGTACCAGACCTGGGTCCAGCCGGCTGTGGTGCCGGCGACCGCGAGCGAGCGGCCCACCGCGGGCTGGTGCGGCAGCGCGGCCCCGCCGGGGGCGTCGCGCAGGACCAGGCCCGGCGCGGCCACGGTGACCACCCGGTCGGCCCGGAAGGCCCGGGCCGTCAGCGGGGCGCCGGCCGCGGTGAGCACCCGGCCCCAGTCGAAGCCGGCCTGCAGGGTGACCGGCGCGCCCGGCACCTCGTCCGCGCCCAGCACGTGTTGCCGGTCCAGGGTCAGCCCCCGACCGGCCAGGAGCTCGAGCAGCCCGGCCACCGACCGGTACGCCGCCGGGGTCGGGCCGGCCTCGACCGCGATGCCGACCGAGTCGGCGTCGACGGTCGCGTTGCCGGCGTGCCAGGCCACGTCGCGCAGCAGCACGGTCTGGGTGACGGCGCCGTCGGCGGCGCGGACCACGTAGTGCGGGCTCCAGCGCGCGCTCGGCCGCTGGGCCGCGGCGATGGTCGCGGTGTAGCCGGCCGGGGCGGTGGACACCACGACCTGGCCGACGCCGGTGCGGTCGGCGGGCTGGTAGCCGGCGGCCGGCACCAGCCGGCAGGACGCCGGGCACTCGCCGGTGATCACGTCCTGGCGGCCCGGGACGGCGGCGCCGGGCTGGGCCGGGACCGAGAACCGCTGGCCACCCACCACCGTCGCCGGCACCCCGGCCCGCAGTAGGGCGAACACGTCGTCGGCGACCGCGCGGCCGGTCATCGCCTCGCCGGTGGCGAACCGGGCCACCGCGCCGTACCAGCCGATCAGGGAGGCCGGCAGAGTGCCGCCGGTGGCCTCCAGCCCGTACGACCGGAGCAGGGCGGCGGCGGCGCGGGCGCTGTCGGCCGGCACGTCCCGGACCCGGGCGGCGGGCAGGCGGGCCTCCGCGGCCGCGGCGGCCAGCGTGCCGGTGGCC
>DATDKW010000282.1:0-2980 GCA_036519715.1 Mycobacteriales bacterium | reverse complement strand
CCAGGAGGACGTGGTCGTCACGATCACGCGCACCGGCTACGCGAAGCGCACCAAGACCGACCTCTACCGGGCCCAGCGCCGGGGTGGCAAGGGCATCCAGGGTGCGGCGCTGAAGCAGGACGACATCGTCGCCCACTTCTTTGTCACCTCGACCCACAACTGGATCCTGTTCTTCACCAACAAGGGCCGGGTCTACCGGGCCAAGGCGTACGAGCTGCCGGAGGCCAACCGCAACGCCCGCGGCCAGCACGTCGCCAACCTGCTGGCGTTCCAGCCCGAGGAGAAGATCGCCCAGGTCATCCAGCTGCGCGACTACGAGGTCGCGCCTTACCTGGTGCTGGCGACCAAGCGCGGGCTGGTGAAGAAGACCAAGCTCACCGACTTCGACTCCAACCGGGCCGGCGGCATCGTCGCGATCAACCTGCGCGAGGACGACGAGCTCATCGCGGCCTCGCTGATCGAGCCGACCGACGACCTGCTGCTGGTCAGCCGGCGGGCGCAGTCGATCCGGTTCAGGGCCGACGACGAGTCGCTGCGCCCAATGGGCCGCGCCACCAGCGGCGTGATCGGGATGCGGTTCGGCGAGGAGGACGAGCTCCTGGCCATGGAGGTCGCCCGCGAGGGCATCGAGCTGCTGGTCGCCACCGAGGGTGGATATGCCAAGCGCACGCGCCTGGATGAGTACCCCCAACAAGGTCGCGGGGGGAAGGGTGTGCTGACGGCGCGTATCGTGTCCACCCGTGGCGGACTCGTGGGGGCGCTCGCAGTGCGTCCGGAGGACGAGGTCTACGCGATCACGTCCAACGGCGGCGTCATCCGTACGAGTGCCCGCGAGGTCCGACGAGCGCAGCGGCAGACGATGGGAGTCCGGCTCATGAACCTCCCCGACGGCGTCACCCTGGTTGCGGTGGCCCGCAACGCGGACGAGCCGGACGAGCAGGAATAGCCGGATGAGCGAGCCGCGATTTCCGACCAGGGTCAGCGACCCGGACGAGACCACGCGCATCCCCAAGGACGCGCTGAGCGCGCTCCGGGACGCCGACCAGGACGCTCCCTCGGGGCACCCGTCCGGCGCCCAGCCGTCGGTGTCCCCGTCGGCCGACCCGGGACGGCCGGGGTCGGCGCCGCCGCCGCGCAACGGATCCACCGGCCCCGGCCCCGGCAGCGGCGCGACGCCGGCGGCCGGGTCGGACGGGCGGCCGTCGATGTTCCGGCCGGCCAACGGGACCAACGGGTCGGGAGTGCCGGCGGCGGGTCCGTCGGCTCCGCCGAACGGGTCCGGCGCCGGATCGGGTGGGTCCGGGCTCCCCGGTTCGGGGTCTCCGGGTCCCTCCGGCTCGGGTCCCTCCGGTCCGGGTCGTTCCGGTCCGGGTTCGTCGGGGTCGGGTCTTTCCGGCTCGGGTTCGTCGGGGTCGGGTCTCTCTGGTCCGGGTTCGTCGGGGTCGGGTCGTTCCGGCTCGGGTTCGTCGGGGTCGGGTCTCTCTGGTCCGGGGTCGTCGGCGTCGGGTCCTTCCGGGTCCAGTCCTTCCGGGTCCGGGGTCAACCTGTCCGGCCTCACCGGGTCGAGCCCGTCCGGTGGGAGCACTCCCGGCGGCTCCGGCCTCAACGGCTCCGGCCTCAACGGCTCCTCCGCCGCGAACGGCGGCGGGGCCAAGGGGTCCGCGGCCGGCTACCGGCGGTCGGAGACGGGCTACTCGCCCTCGGCCTACCCCAACCCCAGCTCGTACGGGGCCGGCTTCGCCGACGCGCCCACCACGGTCACCGGCCCGGGTGCGGCCACCGCCGGGGTCGGGCCCGGCTCGGGCGCCGCCGGCAACACGGCCGCAGCCCGCACCGCACTCGGCGCCGCCACCCGGCCCGCGGGCGCCCGCCCGTCCGGCTCCGGGTCGGGAGCCCGGCCCGCCCGCCGGGCCCGGCTGCTGGTCCGGCACATCGACCCGTGGTCGACGCTCAAGTTCTCGTTCGTGCTGGCCGTGGCGATGTTCTTCGTCTGGCTGGTCGCGATCGGAGTGCTCTACGGCGTGCTCGACGGGATGGGCGTCTTCGACCAGATCAACGGCCTGTACGACGAGGTCTCCGGCAGCGGCGCCAACTCGCTGTTCTCGCCGGGCCTGGTCCTGGGCACGGCCGCGATCATCGGCGCGGTCAACATCGTGCTGTTCACGGCGCTGGCGACCATCGGCGCGTTCGTCTACAACATCTGCGCCGACCTGGTCGGCGGCATCGAGGTCACGCTGGCCGAACGGGACTGACGCGGCCCGTCCTGTGTCACCCGCAGGTCGGGATACCGGTTTGGGGAGCCGTCTCCGGGCCGTGTAATCTCGGCCCGCACCCGGGGCCTGTAGCTCAGCTGGTTAGAGCGCATCCCTGATAAGGATGAGGCCGGAGGTTCAAGTCCTCCCAGGCCCACCCCTCCCGGGCTGGTCTCGACAACGCCGTCCACGACACCACAGGAGCATCCAGTGAAGAAGCTCGCCGTTCTCGCCGCTGCCGCCGCCGGCGGGTTCTTCTTCATGAAGAAGCGGCGCTCCGCCAAGGCCGAGTCCGACCTGTGGGCCGAGGCGACCAACACCCAGGACCTGCGCTAGTCCGCGGTCCCCGCCCCGGGGACGTAGCTCAACTGGCAGAGCACCGCCTTTGCAAGGCGGGGGTTGGGGGTTCGAGTCCCCCCGTCTCCACCACCACGGATGCTCTGCCGACGCACGTCAGGACTCCTCGAGCCCTGACGTGTCGCAGCGAACAGCTCGACCTTGTTCCGGGGCATGCTGCCACTCCCTCAGACCGGCAGCAAAGGAATCGCGCTCACCGCCTCGTCCGGTACCTGGTCAGGACCACGCCTCCGGGAAACGTCCGCGTCTCCACCAGGTTCAGGTTCACCCAGCTGTCCAGCGCGGTGAAGAACGGTGTGCCGCCGCCCACCAGCACCGGATGGGTGACGATCTCGTACTCGTCGACCAGCCCGGCCCGCATGGCCGCCCCA
>DATDKW010000281.1:0-3139 GCA_036519715.1 Mycobacteriales bacterium | reverse complement strand
CACGTGCCCGTCGCGCAGCCCGCCCGGCTCGGCCCCGACCGGGCAGCGATGGAGGAGATCGGCGCCCGGATCGCGTCGCGCTGGCTGCTCACCCGCGGCCGGGACAACGTCGCCGACCTGCTGCCCGGCCCGGTGCTGCCGACCGTCATCGACAAGGAGCTGCTGGTCGAGGCGGAGGAGGAGATCAGCCGGTCGCTGCGGCCGTACGAGGAGGCGCGGCGGGCGCTGCGGGACGGGTTCTGGGCCACGCTGCACCGCGAGTTCGGTGTGGAGGCCGCGCCGCCGGACGGCGCGGCCGCCGGCGTGCCGGCACCGAACCCGGCGGCCGCGCCGGCCTGATCGGCGGTGGTCCCGGCCCGGGCGGCGGTTGGTCCCGGCCCGGGCGGGAAGAGCACGGTCCATGCGGATCGGTTACACGATGATGTGCGAGCAGGCGGACCCCCGGCAGCTGGTCCGGGACGTCGTGCGGGCGGAGGAACTCGGCTTCGACTTCGCCGTGATCTCCGACCACTACAACCCCTGGCTGACCTCCCAGGGCCACTCCGGCTACGCCTGGAGCGTGCTCGGCGCGGCGGCGAACGCCACCGAGCGGATCCCGCTGATGACGTACGTGACCAACCCGACCGTGCGCTACCACCCCGCCATCGTGGCCCAGAAGGCGGCGACGGTCGGCCTGCTGTCCGAGGGCCGGTTCACCCTCGGGCTCGGCGCCGGCGAGAACCTCAACGAGCACGTGGTCGGTCAGGGCTGGCAGCCGGTGAACGTCCGGCACGAGAAGCTGACCGAGGCGGTCGAGATCATCCGGGCCCTGTTCGCCGGCGGCTACGTCAACTACCGCGGGCTGCACTTCGACGTCGACTCGGCCAAGCTCTGGGACCGGCCGGACGAGCCGGTGAAGATCGGCATCGCGGTGTCCGGCAAGCAGTCCTGCACGCTGGCCGGCGAGCTGGCCGACCTGATGATCGCGACCGAGCCGAAGCCGGAGCTGGGGGAGATGTTCGACGCCGCCGGTGGGGCCGGCAAGCCGCGGATCGGCCAGCTCGGCGTCTCGTACGGGACGGACGAGAAGGCGGCGCTGGAGCGGGCGCACGACCAGTTCCGCTGGTTCGGGCTGGGCTGGAAGGTGAACTCGGAGCTGCCGGGGCCGTCGTCGTTCGAGGCCGCGTCGCAGTTCGTCACGCCCGAGGACGTGGCCCGGTCCATCCCGTGCGGGTCGGACGTGCAGAAGTTCGTGGACGGGGTGAGGCCGTTCGCCGAGGCCGGGTTCACCGACCTCGCGCTGGTGCAGATCGGCGGCGACCAGCAGGACGCGTTCTTCGACTGGGCCCCGAAGGAGCTGCTGCCCGCGTTGCGGGAGCTGTGAGACTGGGGGTGTGACCAGCCCCGAGTCGACCGCGCTGCGCCGGCTGCTCGACGTCGCGCTGGCCCTGGGGGCGGAGCGGCGGACCGAGCCGGTGCTGCGGGTCATCCTGGACGCGGCCCGGGACCTGGCCGGCGCCCGGTACGCCGCGATCGGCGTGCCCGACGGCGCCGGCGGGTTCGGGCTTTTCCTCACCGCCGGCGTCGACGCCGCGACCTGGGCCGCGATCGGCTCGCTGCCCCGGACGCACGGGCTGCTGGGGGCGCTGCTGTCCTCGGCCGGGTCGATCCGGCTGGCGGACATCCGGCAGGACCCGCGGTTCTCCGGCTGGCCGCCGGCCCACCCGGACATGCGCTCGTTCCTGGGCGTGCCGATCGTGACCGGCGGCGAGGTGCTGGCCGAGCTCTACCTGGCCGACAAGGTCGGCGGCGGCGGGTTCACCGACGCCGACCAGGCGCTGGTGGAGACCCTCTCCGCGCACGCGGCCCTGGCTGTGGTCAACGCGCAGCGGACGGAGCGGTCCCGCGAGCTGTCGGTCGCGGCCGAGCGGGCCCGGCTGGCCCGGGAGCTGCACGACTCGGTCACCCAGACGCTGTTCAGCCTGACCCTGGCCACCGAGAGCGCGGCCGCGCTGGCCGGGAAGTCCGACCCGCGGCTGGTCGACCAGCTCGACCAGGTGCGGGAGCTGGCCCGGGCCGCGCTGGCCGAGATGCGCGGGCTGGTGGAGACGCTGCGCCCGGTCGACGTGGACGCCGACGGGCTGGCCGGCGCGCTGCGCAAGCGGGTCGAGCTGCTGCGCCGGGTCCACGACGTACGGATCGGGTTGCGGGTGACCGGCGGCCGGCTGCGGGACCGGACGGTCGAGCGTGAGGTGCTGATGGTGGCCGGGGAGGCGCTGGCGAACGCGCTGCGGCACGCGGACGCGGACTCGGTCGAGGTCACCCTGTCCACGTCGGACGTGGTCCGGCTGGAGGTCGCCGACGACGGGGTGGGGTTCGACCTGGCCGCGACGCTGCGGCACTCGCACCGGCTCGGGCTGGCCTCGATGCGGGAGCGGGCCGAGGCGCTGAGCGGGACGCTGGAGATCGACACGGCGCCCGGCGCCGGCACCCGGGTCGTGCTCGAGGTGGCCGATGCCTGACTCGCTCCGGCTGATGCTGGTCGACGACCACGAGATGGTCCGGGCCGGGCTGCGGACGTTCCTGGGCCTGCAGCCGGACATCGAGGTGGTCGGCGAGGCCGGGTCCGGGGAACAGGCGCTGGCGCTGGTGCCGCGGCTGGCGCCGGACATCGTGCTGCTGGACCTGGTGCTGCCGGGCATGTCCGGGCTGGACGTGGTCCGCCGGCTGCGCGCGGCCCACCCTTCGGTCAAAGTCGTGGTGCTGACCAGCTACGCCGGGGAGGACTCGGTGCTGCCGGCGGTCCGGGCCGGGGTGGCGGGCTACCTGCTCAAGGACGTCGGGCCGACCGAGCTGGCCGACGCGCTGCGGGCCGTGCACGCCGGCGGCGCGTCGCTGGACCCGGCGGTCGCGGCCACGGTGATGTCGAGCGTGGCCACACCCGACCCGGCCGGCGCGCTCACCCCGCGGGAGCTGGAGGTGCTGCGGCTGATCGCCCGCGGCCACTCCAACCGGCTCATCGCCCGCGACCTGGCCCTGTCCGAGAAGACGGTGAAGACCCACGTCAGCGCCATCCTCACCAAGCTCGCGGTCGCCGACCGCACCCAGGCCGCCCTCTACGCCGTCCACCACAACCTCACCACCTGACACCGCGGTACCG
>DATDKW010000280.1:0-5715 GCA_036519715.1 Mycobacteriales bacterium | reverse complement strand
CACCCGGGCCGGTGGGGACGACCGCCCGTGTGGTCCGTCTCTGGGCGGTGGCGTCAGCGGGTGACGTGCGCCCCGGTCGCGGCGGCGATGGCCTCGTCCCGCTCGGACTCCGACATGCCGCCCCAGACCCCGTAGGGCTCGCGGGTGGCCAGCGCGTGCGCCCGGCACGGTTCGATCACCGGGCAGTGGGAACAGACTTCCTTGGCCGCCGTCTCCCGGGCCACCCGGGACGGCCCCCGCTCCCCCTCGGGGTGGAAGAACAAGCTGCTGTCCTTGCCCCGGCAGGCACCCAGGAGCTGCCACTCCCAGAGGTCCGCGTTCGGGCCGGGCAATCGTCGTATGTCGGCCATACCAGTCCCTCCGCGGTGGTGATGGGGAGGTGAGCAACCCCGTCAGGTACGACCGTACAACCGCGCCATAAGTTGTTCAACCCCCAGGAGCCCTGAGTTGCCGACCTCACCCGCCGCCACCGATGATGTGGCGGTGCCAGGCAAACCGGGGGCGGACCTGGACCCCGATCCCCCGGAGGCCCGGCTGACCGTGGCCGCGGTCGCCCGGCGGCTCGGCGTCGCCCCGGCCACCCTGCGCACCTGGGACCGGCGCTACGGCCTCGGGCCTACCCTGCACAGCGCCGGCGCACACCGCCGGTATTCACGTTCCGACATCGCCCGGCTGGAGGCGATGCGCCGGCTCGTCCTCGACGGCGTCCCGCCCGCGGACGCGGCCCGGATCGCCGTCGACAGCGTGCCGACGGCCCGGGACGGCCAGGACAGCCCCCCGCCGGGGCCCTCCGGGCGGCTGGGCGTGCTGGACCCGCCGCCCGACGGACGTGCCCCCGGCGGGCCGGGCGGGCGCGTGCTGGCCCTCCCGGGCGGCAGCGGCGAGGTCCGCGGGCTGGCCCGGGCCGCGATGGCGTTGGACTCGCGGACGCTGCGGACCGCGCTGGACCGCTCGCTGGCCGAGCACGGCGTGATCACGACCTGGACCGAGCTGCTGCTCCCGGTGCTCATCGCGGTCGGCGACCGCTGGGCCGCCACCGGCGAGGGCATCGAGGTCGAGCATCTGCTGGCCGAGGTGGCGACCTCGGCGCTGCGGGCGGTCGGTGCCGACGCGCCCGAGCCCCGCAACGGCCGGCCGGTGCTGCTGGCCTGTGTCCCGGACGAGTCCCACACCCTGCCGCTGGCGGCGCTGGCGGCGGCACTGGCCGAGCGCGGCATCGGCTCCCGGCTGCTCGGCAGCGGGCTGCCGGCGACGGCGCTGGCGGCCGCGGTCCGGCGTACCGGTCCGGCCGTGCTGCTGCTGTGGGCCCAGCTCCCCCGGCACGCCGACGTGCGGGTCCTGGAGGGGCTGCCGGTGCTGCGGCCGCCGGTGGCGGTGCTGGCCGGCGGCGCCGGCTGGCGCGGGCGGCGGCTCCCGGCCCGCGTGACCTACGTGTCCGACCTGGACTCGGCGGTCAGCCTGGTGAGCCGCGCCGTCGGCGGTTAGGACGTGTCCCCCCGCCGGCCGGAGCCGCGGTCCGGGGCCGCCATCCCCCGCCGGCCGGCGGCGGGTGCCGTCCGCGCCTCCCGCCGGCCGGGAGGCGGGTCCTGATGGACGCGCTCACCCGGGCCGCGTTCCACGGCCATCCGGCCGGGGCCGACCCGGTGCTGGCCGGGCTGGACCCCGAGGGCACGGTGCCGGCCCGGGTGCGGTGGCTGGCCGGGGTGTGCCTCGGCGCCCGCGGCCGGTACGGGCAGGCGGCCCGCTGGCTGGCCCCGGGCGGGGTGCCGGCCGGGTCGGCGGCGGCCAGCTGCCTGGCCAGCCACCTGCGCCAGGTCGGCCGGCACGCCGAGGCCGAGCCGCTGGACCGGCTCGCCCTGGCCGCCGCCACCGACGCCGAGACCGAGGCCGACGCGCTGGTCGGGCTGGTCGCCGACGCGGTCGGCCGGCACGACCTGGCCGAGGCCCGGCGCCGGCTCGGACCCGCCACCCGGTCGTTGCGGGGTGATGACGGAGGGTGGCGGCCGCAGGTCAGGCTGGCGTGGGTGACGGCCGAGACCGCCCTGCTGGCGAATGAGCCGGAGACCGCGGTGGACGCCGGACGGCGGGCCGAGCGGATCTCACGCCGCGCCACGGCGTACCGACACGCCGTCAAGTCCCGGCTGGTCCTCGGCGTCGCGCTGGATGCGGCCGGACGGTCCAGACCGGCCGCCCGAGTGCTCCGGACGGCTGCGGCCGGCGCGGACTCACTGGACCTGATTCCGCTGGTCGATCCCGCCCGGACCGTGCTGGCGACGATCCTGCAGGTCCACGCCCCGCGAACGGCCGAGCGCGAACGGCGGAAGGCTCGTTCGGCACAAAGCATCATCGAAGTAGCGGCCAGCGGCCCCAGTTGCGGATAGTCTGCCGGACGGACCGCGTGCTCGTCCCCCGTCCCGGACAGCGCGACTGTTCCGGCCGGGGCTTTCCACAACATCACCCGGACGGTCTACAGTCACGGAGGCGTTCCACATCACGGGGGGTGATGCACGACCTGACGCGGCCTGCGCTGAGGAGGATTTCCGGTGACCAGCGTGCTCATCTGTGACGAGCGGCGGGGTGTCCGAGACGGTCTGGCGCAGTTCATGTCGGTGGTGCCGGGTGTCGACCGGGTCGACACCGTGGCCAGCGGGGACGACATGCTGGAGCGGTTCCCGCGGGAGCGGCCCGACGTGGTGCTGGTCGGCACCCAGCGGGCCGTGGACACCGGGATCGTGCTGACCCGGCGCCTCGTCTCCCGGCACCCGCGGGCGTGCGTGCTCGTGTTCGGCGCCGCCGACGACACGGCCAACATCGTCGCCGCGGTCGCCTGCGGGGCCCGGGGCTACCTGCGCTGGGACGCGTCGCACGCCGAGGTCTGCGCCGCCCTGGCCCATGCGCTGGCCGGCGTCGAGCTGGCCGGTCCCCGCGTGGCCCGCCAGGACACCGACGTGCGGCTGACCGCGCGGGAGCTGCAGGTCCTGGTCGGGATGACCGAGGGCAAGAGCAACGGGGAGATCGGCCGGGAGCTGTTCCTGTCCGAGGACACGGTGAAGACCCACGCCCGCCGGCTCTTCCGCAAGCTGGGTGTGAACGACCGCGCCCAGGCGGTCGCGCACGGCTTCCGCCGGGGCCTCGTCTCCTAGGTCGTGTGGGCGGGCATCCCGCCCGCACGAACCGGGCTCACGGCTCGGAGTCGGCCTCGGCGGCGGCGAACGCGCCGTCGGCGAAGCCCCGGGCGTACTCCCAGGAGACGTAGCGCGCGGGATCCGGTCCGAATGCGGGCTCGTGCACCCGCGTACGCCCGACATCGAGCAGGTGGCGGAGATTGCTGCGCATCAGGTCCCAGCTGAAGTAGTGGGACTCGCCGCAGTCCGCGCACTCGACGACGATCCCCCGCAGGCCTCGGGGCGCCAGCAGCGCCTGGAACACGTCCAGGTCTTCGATGTCGGCGAGCACGTCCTCCCGCTCGGTCGGGGTGAGGGGAGCGTCGATCCCGTCGAGATCCTCCAGATCGGCGAGCGCCGCGGCCGGGTCGGCCGGGTCGCCGAGGAACGGGTCCAGGGGCGAATCGTCCGTCACCTTGCTCACGGTAGCCGGTCCGCGGAGAGGTGCGGTAACCGTTCACCCGTCCGCCGGTACGATTGGTCACCGCCCCCGCTACCGGAACAGGTGCTATGGACGTCTCCCTGCCGGACAAGTTCGCGACGATCGGCCTGACCTTCGACGACGTGCTGCTGCTGCCGGCGGCGTCCGACGTGACCCCCTCCGAGGTGGACACGACGACCCGCCTGACCAGGGAGATCGAGCTCCGGGTGCCGCTGCTGAGCAGCGCCATGGACACCGTCACCGAGGCCCGGATGGCGATCGCGATGGCCCGGCAGGGCGGCGTCGGGGTGCTGCACTACAACCTGTCCGTGGAGGACCAGGCCTCGCAGGCCGATCTGGTCAAGCGGTCCGAGGCCGGCATGGTCAGCAACCCTGTGACCTGCGGTCCGGACGCCACGCTGGCCGATGTCGACGCCCTGTGCGGGCGCTACCGGATCTCGGGCGTGCCGGTGACCGACCCCGACGGCGTCCTGGTCGGCATCGTCACCAACCGCGACATCCGGTTCGAGGCGGACCACACCCGGGTGGTGCGCGAGGTGATGACCCCGATGCCGCTGGTGACCGCACCGGTCGGGGTGTCGAAGCCGGACGCGCTGACCCTGCTCCGGCAGCACAAGATCGAGAAGCTGCCGCTGGTCGACGACGCCGGCCGGCTGCGCGGGCTGATCACCGTCAAGGACTTCACCAAGTCCGAGGCCTATCCGCTCGCGACCAAGGACCCGCACGGCCGGCTGGTGGTCGGGGCCGCGGTCGGGGTGGGCGAGGACGGCTACAAGCGGGCCATGGCGCTCATCGACGCCGGCGTGGACATGATCGTGGTCGACACCGCCCACGGGCACGCCCGCGGCGTGCTGGACGCGGTCGCCCGGCTCAAGCGGGACACCCGGGTGCAGGTCGTGGGGGGCAACGTGGCCACCCGGGCCGGCGCCCAGGCCCTGGTCGACGCCGGTGCCGACGGCGTGAAGGTCGGGGTCGGGCCGGGCTCGATCTGCACCACCCGGGTGGTGGCCGGGGTCGGCGTCCCGCAGATCACCGCGATCTACGAGGCCGCCCAGGCCTGCCGCCCGGCCGGGGTGCCGGTGATCGGCGACGGCGGCCTGAAGTACTCCGGGGACATCGGCAAGGCCCTCGCCGGCGGCGCCGACACCGTGATGCTGGGCAGCCTGCTGGCCGGCTGCGAGGAGTCCCCGGGCGAGCTGGTCTTCATCAACGGCAAGCAGTACAAGACCTATCGCGGGATGGGCTCGCTGGGCGCGATGCAGTCGCGGGCGCACGGCAGCCGGCTGGAGGGCAACTCCCGCGGGCGCTACTTCCAGTCCGACGTGTTCGCCGACGACCAGCTCGTCCCGGAGGGCATCGAGGGCCAGGTGCCCTACCGCGGACCCCTGGCGGCGGTCGCCCACCAGCTCGTCGGCGGCCTCCGGGCTGGGATGGGCTACGCGGGGTGTGCCACTATCGCGGACCTGCAGGAGAAGGCACAGCTGGTCCGGATCACCTCGGCGGGTCTCAAGGAGAGCCACCCGCACGACATCCAGATGACGATCGAGGCGCCCAACTACCCCGGCCGCTGAACGGCGGCGCGGGCAGGAGGCCGGTTTTGCGCGACATGGTGGAGATCGGCATGGGCAAGACGGCCCGGCGCGGCTATCACCTGGACGACCTGACGCTCGTGCCGTCCCGGCGGACCCGGGGCTCGGCCGACGTGTCGATCGCCTGGCAGCTGGACGCCCACCGGCTGGACCTGCCGCTGATGGTGGCGCCGTGCGACGCGGTGGTCTCGCCGACCACGGCGTCGATCGTGGACAAGCTCGGCGGCCTGGCCGTGCTCAACGGCGAGGGCCTGTGGACCCGGTACGAGGAACCCGAGCCGGTGCTGGCCCGGATCGTCGACGCGGCCGAGAGCGGCGACAAGCTGGCGGCCCAGCGGATCGTCCGCGACGCCTACGCCGCCCCCGTACGGCCCGAGCTGGTCGCGGCCCGGATCGAGGAGATCCGCGGCACCGGCGCCCGCACCTCCATCCGCCTCTCCCCGCAGAACGCGCTGGTCTTCGCCAACACCGCCCTCGACGCGGGCGTGGACGTGCTGGTCATCCAGGGCACCGTGATCTC
>DATDKW010000279.1:0-4473 GCA_036519715.1 Mycobacteriales bacterium | reverse complement strand
CTGCTGATCGGTGCGTTGGTGGGCCTGTTCCTGTCGGTGCCGATCCGGCTTGTCGGGTTGGTGATGGGGTTCGGGGTCGGGGTGCTGATCAGCGCCGTCGCGTTCGAGCTGACCGGGGCCGCGTACGACCGGGCGGGGGCTGTGCCGGTCGTGATCGGGCTGACCGCAGGAGCGCTGACGTTCTTCGTCGGCGACTGGGTGATCGATCGGATGGGCGCGGAGAACCGCAAGGACCCGACCGGCACCGCCGCCGGCGCCGGCGCGTCGGCGTCCACCTCGCTGGTGCTGGGGGCGCTGCTGGACGGCATCCCCGAGTCGGCCGCGATCGGGGTGAGCCTGCTCGGCGGCGGCTCGGTGGGGACTGCGGTCGTCATCGCGGTGTTCCTGTCGAACATCCCCGAGTCCCTCTCAGCCAGCGCGGGCATGAAACGGGACGGCCGCTCGGTCGGCTACGTCCTGCGCCTGTGGGTGCTGGTGGTGCTCGCCTCGACGGTTGCCGCGGCCCTCGGCTACGGCCTGCTCGGCAGCGCGGGGGAGACGACGCTGGCCCTGACGGAGGCCTTCGCCGCTGGCGCGGTGCTGACGATGCTCGCTGACACGATGGTGCCTGAGGCCGTCGAGCACGCCGGTCCTGCGGTCGGGCTGGCCTGTGTCGTCGGCTTCATCTGCTCGTTCCTGTTGTCGATGTCCGGAGGGGCATGACCGGCGAGCGGGCCGGCCCCGCACGATCGTCACATCACGCGGACGACGCCGGAGATCAGCGCCTTGGTAGCCGCGGTCGGCCAGCACCGGGATGTCGTAGCCGGTCAGGGCGTGGACCAGCCCGTGGCGGCGGGCGGCTTTCACGTCGTGGATAGACCCGGGCAGGGCGGGGCTGCCCAGATCAGTCGGCCGGCGGGGTTGGTGAGGACTTGGGCGTTCAGCCCGTGCCGCTCGTGCTTGCCGGAGTAGTAGGGCCGGTCGCCGCCGGCGCATGCCGACCCGGTCGATGGCGATCAGGGTGCCGTCCAGAATCACGTACGCCTTCCGGGTCGCGGTCTGCACGGCTGCCTCGAGGTCGGGGGCGTGTCGGGCGAGTAGGTCGACCAGTTCGGTGACGTACCGGTAGACGGTCGCGATCCCGACACCGAACCCAGCGGCGAGCCGGGCGTAGGTGTCTCCGCAGCGCAGATGCGCCAGCACCAACGGGACGATCTTGGTCGACGCCTCGTCTACCAGGAGCTTCGCTCTTCTCCGGCCACCGACACACCCTCCTGCCAGCAAGATCAGGTTGGAAAGGGCTCCCTGACTACCGACAAAGACAAGATCCACAGAAGCGGCCGCGATCGCTCGTGAATGACCGGGGCTAACGGCCCCGATGGTCGAGCGACTGCGGGGACCCGCAGCGGTGGCCTATCCCGCCGCACGGGCGTCCATCCCCTTGTCTTGGGCGACAAGCAGCATCGCTAATTTAGTCAGCGGAATTGAACGGTTGTGAGCATCCGTTCGTACATGGCAACAAACGCCGCGTCGGGGTTGTTCTTTTGCATCCTGGCCCAGGTCAGCAGCGTGGTCTTGCCGAGGTCGATAACGGCCAGGCGCAGGATGAAGTCCGGCTGGATCCCGCGGCAGCGGTCCCCGTCGTGTTTGTCGGCGGCGCGTTCGGAGCAGCCGAGCGAACCGGAGAGGAAGCCTTCGGGCTTGCTCGTGGTGATGTTCATCAGCGTTGCCTGATGGCCACCAACCGTGATCTTAGTCATGTTGGAGAACTCGGCGCCGTCCTTGGCCTGGCTCTGCAGGTACTTCAGGTAGTCCTTGGCCGGGGCCTGCGGCGTGTCACTGCCAGGGGGGTAGACGATCACCGGCACGAGGAACCTGACCGCGTCGTCAGGGTCGGATGCGGCGGCATCCCAGGACAGCCAGTTGCGTGAGTCAGGATTCGGTGGCGATTTGAGCGCGGGGTCGACCGTGACGGTGAACGGCACTACGAACGCTTTGGTCGCATAGGTTTGGCCGGCCGGCGTAGACGGCGATGCCTGCGCAGGCGTTGATGTGGATGCCTTCGCAGGTCCCGATGTGTCGTCGGCGCCGCTGCTGCACGCTGTCATCCCCAGCAGGGTGAGGGCGGCCACGGTGACTCCCGCCGACCGGCGCCAGTGACCCGCGCCTCTCCTGCCGCCCCCGCCTCCGCGCTCGCGTTGACGCTCCTTCACGCTGGATCGTCCGCTGAACCACGACATTCGTCCCACCTGCTTCCCCGTGCTCGCCGGGCGCCGACCGTCGACGCACCGGAACCGTGTGATCCGACTTCCCGCATCACCTCGTCTGCCGGACTTTTCTGCCCCGGGTGTGTACGAATCGGATGTCGGTGAGTGGGCCGCGTACTGCCGCGGTCGCTGGCTCGGCACACGTGGTGAAGCACCAGGAGTCCGCTCAGGATGCAGGATTCGCGCTGTGCACGGTATTCGCCTCGAGGCGTATGGTCCGAGGGTGGCCGACACGCCCCAGCGGGCGAGGAGGAGCAGCGATGGCCGCCATGACGTCGCTTGGACGACGGGATCTGCGCGCGCTGGCCGCGGTCATCCAGGACGGGTTGCGCGACGACCCTGGCCAGGCGATGCCCTGGGCTGTGCTCGACGGACTGCTGCAGCTGATTCCCTGCCAGCACGTGGGCTTCAGCGAGCTCGACCTCCTCAAGCGCCAGCCGGTCATCCTGCAGCACGTGGAGCAAGGCGGCGCACGGGGCATGGCCTGTGGGTTCGCGAGCGCCCAGCAGCCGCCCTATCCGGACTTCTGGAGCCACCGCCGGCAGTTCCGGCCGAACCGCTACATGGAACAGACCGGTGATGTGGCGACCGTGCTGCTCTGGTCGGACTTCTACACGGGCCCTGCCCTGAAGAACGCGCCGTACTATGCCGAGTACGCCCGGCCGCAGGGCGTCCGCCATGGTCTGTACGTTCCGCTACCGGCCGGCCCGGGCAGGAGGCGGCACCTGTCCTTCGACCGGGACTCCGGGCCGGACTTCGACGACGATGACCGGGTGGTTCTCCAACTGCTCCGGCCCCACCTGCACGAGGTCTATCTCGAAGCCGAACGCCGTCGCCATGGAATCCCGAAGTTGACCCGGCGGGAACACCAGGTCCTTCGACTTGCCGCGGAAGGGCATAGCAACGCCGAGATAGCCCGACAACTCAAAGTGTCCGTCGCCACCGTGCGGAAGCACCTGGAACACATCTTCGACCGCACGGGCGTCCGGAGCCGCACCGCCGCAGCAACTCTGGTAATGCCAGCCGGCCCCCGGCGGATCGCACAAGGTTCTCATCCAGACTCTCCTGCCGGGGGGCAGGAGTTCAACGTGCCGAAAGACAGCTGAACTCTCCTGATCCGCACAGGGTGCATTGGCTGCACCAGCCGCTCGATTCCACTGCGAGATGGACCGGAAGGACAACCGCGCCGGCAGGACGAGGTCCTCGTCGCCGTGTCGACCGCCTAGCCCGGGGTCTTCATGATCTTGGCGGGCTGTGCGGCGTGGAGATGAGGAAAGTGCCTGTGCGTAGGGGATCCTGAGCTTGCTGAGGGCTCGTTTCCACCGCGTGGAGAGTCACTTCCCGGGTGAAGGCTACCGCTCGTCCGTCGTTGCTGGTGTCCGCGGATGGCCGGGGTGTCGTCTCGCATGCCGGGTCTCGTCTGGTGGCCGAGTTGGCCGACCGGGCGACGTTGACCGGTGAGTTGTCGCGGGTGTTGGCGGGGGTGGCCCGTCCGCGGGCGTCGCATGACCCGGGGCGGGGTGCTGGTCGACCTGGCGGTGGCGGTCGCGGACGGCGCGGAGTGCATCTCCGATATCGCGGTGCTGGCCGATCAGCCGGGTCTGTTCGGGGCGGTGGCGTCGGACTCGACGGTGTGGCGGCTCCTCGCGCAGCTCGACACGCCGCAGCTGACGGCGGTGGCGGCGGCGCGGGCGGCGGCCCGGGAGGTGGTCTGGGCGCAGCGAGCGGAGGTCACCGGCGCCGCGGTGCCCGCGCGAGCGCCGCCGGGGTCGACCTGCCGGGGCTGGTGATCGACGTGGACGCTTCGATCGTGGTCTGCCACTCGGAGAAGGAGCAGGCCGCGGCGACGTTCAAGCACACCTTCGGCTACCACCCGATCCGGGCGTTCTTCGACAACTGCGGGGAGTTCCTGGGTCGAACGCGGACCCGCCACCCTCAAGACCTGGCGGCCCCCGAGCATCTTCAGCGCCGCTTCGGCGACATCCAGTCGGTCTACGTCGCACCCGAATTTCGTCACCACCGCGTCAGCATGACCTTGCTACAGCGGTACTGGCCAAAGCCCGCGAACTGGATCTCGAGCACGTCACCGTGCACTCCAGCGCGCGGGCCCTTCGTCTCTACCACGGCGTCGGCTTCGACCAGGACCGGCATTGGCTTCGCCAGTCACCCCGCAGCAACGCGGATACCATAGACACCTGGCACCCCACCTGAGCGACATCCGCACATG
>DATDKW010000278.1:0-8508 GCA_036519715.1 Mycobacteriales bacterium | reverse complement strand
TCCCGCAGCGACCCGGACGGGCCGTACGGGGACTTCTACGTGTGGTCCGACGACGACACCAAGTACGCCGACGCCCGGATCATCTTCATCGACACCGAGACGTCCAACTGGACCTTCGACCCGGTGCGCAAGCAGTACTTCTGGCACCGGTTCTTCTCCCACCAGCCCGACCTGAACTTCGACAACCCGGCCGTCCAGGAAGCGATCATCGACGCGCTGAAGTTCTGGCTCGACCTCGGCATCGACGGCTTCCGGCTGGACGCGGTGCCCTACCTGTTCGAGCGGGAGGGCACCAACTGCGAGAACCTGCCCGAGACGCACGAGTTCCTCAAGCGGATCCGGGCCGAGGTCGACAAGGGCTACCCGGACCGGGTGCTGCTGTGCGAGGCCAACCAGTGGCCCGAGGACGTGGTCGACTACTTCGGCGACCCGGACAAGGGCGACGAGTGCCAGATGGCGTTCCACTTCCCGGTCATGCCGCGGATCTTCATGGCCGTGCGCCGCGAGCAGCGCTACCCGATCTCGGAGATCCTGGAGGCCACCCCGGCCATCCCGCCCAACTGCCAGTGGGGCATCTTCCTGCGCAACCACGACGAGCTGACCCTGGAGATGGTCACCGACTCCGAGCGCGACTACATGTGGTCGGAGTACGCGCACGATCCCCGCATGAAGGCCAACCTCGGCATCCGCCGCCGGCTGGCCCCGCTGCTCGACAACGACCTGGACCGCATCCAGCTGTTCACCGCCCTGCTGATGTCGCTGCCCGGCTCCCCCGTCCTCTACTACGGGGACGAGATCGGGATGGGCGACAACATCTGGCTCGGCGACCGCGACGGCGTCCGCACCCCGATGCAGTGGACGCCCGACCGCAACGCCGGCTTCTCCACCTGCGATCCGGGCCGGCTCTACCTGCCGGTCAACATGGATTCGATCTACGGCTTCCAGGTCACCAACGTGGAGTCGCAGACCCGCAACTCGTCCTCGCTGCTGCACTGGACGCGACGGATGATCCAGGTCCGCAAGGCCAACCCCGCCTTCGGCCTCGGCACCTTCATCGACCTGGGGGGTTCCAACCCGAGCGTGCTGTCGTACGTGCGGGAGTTCGGAGACGACATCGTGCTGTGTGTGAACAACCTCTCCCGGTTCGCCCAACCGGTCGAGCTCGACCTGCGGTCCTGGCGGGGCCGGGAACCGCTCGAGCTGACCGGCGGGGTGCGCTTCCCGCCCATCGGTGAGCTGCCCTACCTGCTGACGCTGGCCGGGCACGGCTTCTACTGGTTCCGGCTGCCGGCCCCGGCGGACGAGGGGCAGTGATGGCGGAACCCGACACCGACCTCTCCGCGACGGAGCCGACGCCGCCGACCACCACCACCACCGCCCCCGCGGACCTGTCCGGGCTGCTGGCGCACTGGCTGCCGCACCAGCGCTGGTTCGCCGGCAAGGGCCGGCCGTTCGCGGTCGAGGCCCTCACCGCCCTCGGCATCCTGACCGAGCGGCCCTGGCGCAGCGACGTCTGGCTGGTCCGGGTCGGCTACGACGACGAGGCCGGCGGCACCGAGACGTACCAGGTCCCGCTGGTCCGGCGGCCGGAGCCGGCCGACCAGGTCGCCCACGTACTGGTCGGCGAGACCGAGGACCTCGACTACGGCGGCCGGTCGTGGTGGTACGACGCGCTGCACGACAAGGAGGTCACCGGCGCCTGGCTGGCCGGTATCGCCGGCCACCGCCAGGACGGGCTGCTGGAGTTCGTGCCCGGCCCGGCCGCGGCGGACCTGCCCCTGGAGGCGTCCAGCCTGGTCATCACCGGCGAGCAGTCCAACACCTCGCTGGTCTACGACGATGCCGCCATCCTCAAGGTGTTCCGGCGGGTCTACCCCGGCCACAACCCCGACATCGAGGTGCACCAGGCCCTGGGCAAGCTCCCGGACGGCGGGGCCCGGCACGTGGCCAAGCTGCTCGGCTACGTCTCGGCCCGGTGGACCGACGAGACCGGCGACCGGTTGGTCGACCTGGCCATGCTGCAGGAGTTCTTCCGGACCGCGACCGACGGCTGGGAGCTGGCCAAGAGCAGCATCCGCGACCTGTACGCGGAGGCCGACCTGCACGCCGACGAGGTCGGCGGCGACTTCGCCGGCGAGGCCTTCCGGCTCGGGCAGGCCACCGCCGAGGTGCACGCCGACCTGGCCGAGGCATTGCCGACCGGCCACCTCAGCGGCACCGAGCTGACCGACCTGGCCGCGCAGATGGCCCACCGGCTGGACGTGGCGCTGCCGGCCGTGCCCCAGCTGGCCGAGTACGAGACCGGGCTGCGGGCGGCGTTCACCGCGCTCGGCGCGCACGAGGCCGGAATCCCGGTGCAGCGGGTGCACGGCGACTACCACCTCGGCCAGGTGCTGCGCACCTCGCACCGGTGGGTGGTGCTGGACTTCGAGGGCGAGCCGGCCAAGCCGCTGAGCGAGCGGACCGGGCTGGACTCGCCGGTCCGCGACCTCGCCGGCATGCTGCGCTCGTTCGACTACGCGGCCCGGCACCTGCTCCACGACCACCCGCACCACCCACAACTGGTCTACCGCGCCGACGAGTGGTCCCAACGCAACCGGGACGCGTTCCTGGACGGGTACGCGGAGTCCGGCGGCCGGGACCCGCGCTCGGACCAGGTGCTGCTGCGGGCGTACGAGGCCGACAAGGCGGTGTACGAGGCCGTCTACGAGTCCCGCAACCGGCCGTCCTGGCTGCCGATCCCGCTGGCCTCCCTGGCCCGCCTCACCGAAGGAGCACGGTCGTGACGTCCACCGAGCTGGCCGCGGATCCCGCCGGAGTGTCCCGGGAGGAGCTGGACCGGCTCGTCGGCGGGGTGCACCACGACCCGCACTCGATCCTGGGACTGCACCCGGTCCGGCTGTCGGAGCCGGAGCCGCCCGGCCCGGTCGCGTCGGCCGTGTCCGGTCCGGACGCGATCGACCAGGTCGCCGCGGCGTCGGCGACGGTGGCCGCGGTGACCCCCGCCAACGGGTCGCCGGCGACCGGGTCTCCGGCGACCGGGGCCCCGGCCACCGGGACGACCGGGACGACTGCGACCACCGGGACGGCCGGGGCCGGGGCCGGGACCGGTGCGACTGCGATCGGGACCGCCGAGGCCGGCGGGACCGGCCGGGGCGGCGGGACCGCCGAGGCCGGCGGGACGGCCGGGGCCCGCTTCGACTTCGAGTCCGGGGCCGACCCGCAGCCGCCGTCGCCGGGAAAGCTGGTGGTGCGCACGCTGCGCCCGGACGCGCGCGCGGTGACCGCCGTCTTCGGCGACCAGCGCTACGAGCTGGAGCAGGTCCACCCGGCCGGCGTGTTCGCCGCGGTGGTGCCGGGTCCGGTCGCCGACTACCTGCTCGAGGTGGCCTACCCGACCGAGGGCGGCGGTGAGGAGACGCAGACCGTCGACGACGCCTACCGGTGGCTGCCGACCCTGGGCGAGATCGACCTGCACCTGATCGGCGAGGGCCGGCACGAACGGCTCTGGGACGCGCTCGGCGCCCACGTCCGCACGTACGACACCCCGCACGGGCCGGTGTCGGGCACGTCCTTCGCGGTCTGGGCCCCGAACGCGCGCGGCGTGCGGGTGACCGGCGACTTTGACTACTGGCAGCGCCGGGCGTACCCGATGCGCTCGCTGGGCTCCAGCGGCGTGTGGGAGATCTTCCTGCCCGGCGTGGTGCCCGGCGCGAAGTACAAGTTCTCGATCCTGGGCCAGGACGGCCAGTGGCGGGACAAGGCCGACCCGATGGCATTCGGCACCGAACGCACCCCGGCCACGGCGTCGGTGGTGCACGAGACCCGCTACGAGTGGGACGACGACGAGTGGCTGACCAAGCGGGCCACCACCCGCTGGCACGCCGCCCCGATGAGCATCTACGAGCTGCACCTGGGCTCCTGGCGCAAGGGCCTGAGCTACCGGGAGGCGGCCGACCAGCTGGCCGACTACCTGACCGAGACCGGGTTCACCCACGTCGAGCTGATGCCGGTGGCCGAGCACCCGTTCGACGGGTCGTGGGGCTACCAGGTCACGTCCTACTTCTCGCCCACGGCGCGGTTCGGCGCCCCGGACGACTTCCGCTACTTCGTCGACCGGCTGCACCGGGCCGGCATCGGCGTGATCATGGACTGGGTGCCCGGGCACTTCCCCAAGGACAGCTGGGCGCTGGCCCGCTTCGACGGCACCGCGCTCTACGAGCACGCCGACCCGCGCCGGGGCGAGCAGCCGGACTGGGGCACGTACGTCTTCGACTTCGGCCGCCGCGAGGTGCGCAACTTCCTCGTCGCCAACGCGCTGTTCTGGCTGGAGGAATACCACGTCGACGGGCTGCGGGTGGACGCGGTCGCGTCGATGCTCTACCTCGACTACTCCCGGTCCGAGGGCCAGTGGCTGCCCAACCAGTACGGCGGGCGGGAGAACCTCGACGCGGTCGCGTTCCTGCAGGAGATGAACGCGACCGTGTACCGGCGGGTGCCGGGCGCGGTGACCATCGCCGAGGAGTCGACGGCCTGGCCGGGCGTCACCCGGCCGACCCACCTCGGCGGCCTGGGCTTCGGCTTCAAGTGGAACATGGGCTGGATGCACGACACCCTCGACTACGTCGCCAAGGACCCGGTGTACCGGCAGTTCCACCACCACCAGATGACCTTCTCGCTGATGTACGCGTTCAGCGAGAACTTCATCCTGCCCATCTCCCACGACGAGGTCGTGTACGGCAAGGGCTCGCTGCTGGGCAAGATGCCCGGCGACCACTGGAAGCAGGCGGCCGGCGTCCGGGCCCTGCTCGCCTTCATGTGGGCCCACCCGGGCAAGCAGCTGCTGTTCATGGGAGCCGAGTTCGGCCAGGGCGCGGAGTGGGCCGACAGCCGGTCGCTGGACTGGTGGCTGCTGGAGGACCCGCTGCACAGCGGGCTGCAGCGGCTCACCGGTGACCTCAACCGGGTCTACAGGGCCACCCCGGCGCTGTGGTCGCAGGACACCACCCCGGCCGGCTTCTCCTGGATCGACGCCAACGACGCCGCCGACAACACGTTCTCGTTCCTGCGCTGGGGCGACGACGGCACGGTGCTGGCCTGCGTGGTCAACTTCGCCGGCGGCCCGCACGAGGGCTACAAGCTGGGCCTGCCGCGCACCGGCCGCTGGCAGGAGGTCGTCAACACCGACTCCGAGGCCTACGGCGGGTCCGGGGTGGGCAACCTGGGCTCGGTGCACGCCCGGCCCGAGCCGTGGCACGGGCAGCCGGCGTCGGTGACGCTGCGGGTACCGCCGCTGGGCGCGCTGTGGTTGCGGTTCACCGGAGAGCAGGACTGACCCCTCGGGTTGACGCTCCCCACACCGGATCGGTGGCACGGTGTGGGGAGGCCAGGGCCGGCCCGCCCGGGCAGGAAGGTCGCCACGGGCGCGGCGGTGACGAGGGGTGGGGCACAGATGTCCAGGTGGAACGGGCGGGGACGGGTGGCCGCGACAGTGGCCGTGCTCGCCGTGCTGGCGAGCGGCTGCGCCCAGCAGATCCCGGGCCTGGGGTCGTACTCGTCGGGGCGGACGGCGGTCAGCGACGCCAAGGTCGACATCCGCAACACCGACGACGGCCCGATCGACCGGCTGGCCGGGAACGCCGTCTTCGACATCCAGCAGTTCTGGACCCAGCAGATGCCGCAGGTCTTCAAGGAGCGCTATCAGCCGGTGAAGGCGTTCTACTCGATCGACCCGGACGGGTCGACCGCGGCGCCCTGCACCGACGAGCCGTCCGACATCCGCGGCAACGCGTTCTACTGCCCGGGCCAGGACATCGTCGCCTGGGACCGCAAGATCCTGCTGCCGGAGCTCAAGCAGCGCTTCGGTGACTTCCTGGTCGCGATGGTGCTGGCGCACGAGTGGGGCCACGCCGTCCAGAAGCGCACCAAGCTGCCGAGCGACCGGACCATCGTGGTGGAGACCCAGGCCGACTGCTACGCCGGCGCCTTCACCGACTACGCGCTCAAGGGCGGGGCGCCGCACTTCGAGATCGACCGGCCCACCCTGGACCAGGCCCTGTCGGGCTACCTGCTGTTCAGCGACCCGCTCGGCTCCGACGCCTCCGACCGGCAGGCCCACGGCAGCGGGTTCGACCGGATCTCCGCGTTCCAGGACGGGTTCGAGCAGGGGGTGTCGTTCTGCTCGAAGTTCAGCGACAGCCGGACGTTCACCCAGGCCGCGTTCCAGTCCCAGACCGACCAGGACAACCGGGGCAACCTCCCGCTGCCGGACACCCTCAGGCAGGGCCCGGCCGACGTGGACGCCTACTGGAAGGACGCCTACCAGAAGCTGTACGGGCAGCCCTGGAAGCCGCTGGCCGCGATCATGCCGTTCCCCGACTCGTCGCGGCCGCAGTGCTCCGGGCAGCCGGTGCTGGACGCGCAGTACTGCATGGCCGACGACACGATCTACTACGACACCGACTCGCTGGCGAAGGTCTACAGCCAGACCAACGGCGACTTCGGGGCGATCTCCATGGTGGCCCTCGCGTACGGGGAGGCGGTCCGGAGCCGGCGCGGCCTGCCCGCGGCCGTCGACAGCGAGTCGGCGCTGCTCGGCGCGATCTGCACCGCCGGCGGGTACGCCCGGGACTCGTTCGGCCAGACCAGCGAGGAGCGGCTGCGGCTGTCGCCGGGCGACCTGGACGAGGCGATCCGGGCCCTGCTGGACGCGGCCGGGAGCAGCAACTTCACCCGGGCCCGCGGGACCACCGGCTTCGACCGGGTCCGGGCCTTCCGCGAAGGCTTCAACGACGCCAAGAGCTGCAAGTAGGCGCCGAACGGCCGGCCCCCACCGCACCGGCGGTGGGGGCCGAGCCGGCTCCTACTAGTACAGCGCGCGGGTGAGGTCCTTGCGGGCGGCGCTGACGCGGGGGTCCTCGTTGCCGACCACGTTGAACAGCTCGACCAGGCGCAGCCGCGCCTTCTCCCGGTCCGGCCCGGCGCTGCCCCGGATCGTGGTGAGCAGCCGGGCGAACGCGTTCGACACCTGGCCCTCGGCCAGCTGCACGTCCGCCGCCTCCAGGGCCAGGTCGACGTCGTCCGGGGCCGCGTCCGCCTTGGCGACCGCGTCCGGCGCGGCCGCCGTGACCCGGCGCAGCAGCTCGACTTCCCGGATCGCCTCCGCGGCTCGGGCGTGGGCCGGCTCGGCCGCGAGAATGGCCGCGTACTGCGCGATGGCGTCGTCGAAGTCGCCCCGCGCGGTGGCCTCCTCGGCCGCCAGCACCCGCGGGTCCTCGGGCTCGGCCGGGGCCGCGTCCTCCACGCCGGCGGCCGCGGCCGCGCCCGTCACCTCGACCACCTGGTCGAGGAAGTTGCGCACCTGATCCTCCGGCAGCGCCCCGGCGAACTCGCCCAGCAGCTGCCCCTGGAAGACCGCCTTCACCGCCGGGATCCCCTGCACCCGCAGGGCCTGCGCGATCTGCGGGTTGGCGTCCACGTCGATCTTGGCCAGCACCCAGGTCCCCTGGGCCTCGGCCGCGAGCTTCTCCAGCACCGGGGAGAGCTGCTTGCACGGCCCGCACCACTCGGCCCACAGGTCGAGCACGACCGGCGTCCGGAACGAGCGGTCCAGCACCTCGGCCTGGAAGGTGGCCTCGGTGACGTCGATGACCGTGACCGGCTCGCCCGGACCGTCACCGTGGGACGCCTGGGCCTGGGCCTGGGCGTCGGCGCGCTCGCGGGCCTCGTTGCGGGCCTGGATGGCGGACAGATCGACCGCGCCGGCCAGCGCGGCGGACATGGCGGGACTGGGCGCCGGACCGGCGCCACGCTGAGAACGACCTGGCTGCATGTGTCAAGCCTAGCCGCGCCCGGGGTCCGCCCGCGGGCGCGGCCGACGAACCCTCAGAATTGGGGAGGTTCGGTGTAGGAGCCCCACTCGTCCCGCAGCGCGCCGCAGATCTCTCCCAGCGTCGCCTCGGCCCGGGCCGCGGCCAGCATCGGCGGCACCAGGTTGGCGCCGCTGCGGGCCGCGTCCATCATCGCGTCCAGCGCGGCCCGCGCGGCCGGCTCGTCCCGGGCCGCCCGGCGCGCGGCCAGCGTGCGCACCTGCTCGGTCTCCACGTCGCCGGAGACCCGCAGGATCTCCAACTCCGGCTCGCCGGACGAGGTGTGCACGTTGACCCCGACGACCTTCTTCTCGCCCTTCTCCAGCTGCTGCTGATACTGGAAGGCGGCCTCGGCGATCTCGCCGGTGAACCAGCCGTCCTCGATCCCGCGCAGGATCCCGGCCGTCATGGTGCCGTCGGAGCCCATCTCCCGGATCCGGGTGAAGATCTCCTCGGCCTGCCGCTCGAGCTCGTCGGTGAGCGCCTCGACGTACCAGGAGCCGCCGAGCGGGTCGGCCACGTTCAGCACGCCGGTCTCCTCGGCGATCACCTGCTGAGTGCGCAGCGCGATCTTGGCCGCCCGCTCCGACGGCAGCGCCAGCACCTCGTCCAGCGCGTTGGTGTGCAGCGAGTTGGTGCC
>DATDKW010000277.1:0-22098 GCA_036519715.1 Mycobacteriales bacterium | reverse complement strand
TACGGGCAGGAGATCGCGGCCCGGCCGCCGCACACCGAGGCCGTGCTCACCGTGATCACGATGAGCGGGCTGGTGCTGCCCAACCCGTCGGTGCCGCGGGAACACTGGTCGTTCACCGAGCGGATGAGCGTGCCCGCGCTGCACCTCGCCTCCTGGTACGCCACGCGCGCCGTCTACGGCCTGCCCCGGCACGTCCGCAAGGTGCTGGCCCTGGACGAGTGCCACTTCCTGGCCATGTGGCCGGTCGGGCGGGCGCTGTTCCAGCGGGTCGGCCGGGACACGCGCAAGTACAACGTCTGCTGCCTGGCCGCGTCACAGGACCCGGCGGACACGCTCAACATGGACGTGGCCAACCATGTGGCCGCGTCGTTCGTGGGCCGGATCGAGGACGAGCGGGTCGCCGCCGACGCTCTGCGGCTGCTCGGCGTCCCCACCGACTCCGGCTACGAGCACGCGATCGGGACGCTGTCCCAGCCCGGCCCGGACGGGACGCCGCCGGACTACCGGGAGTTCGTGTTCCGGGACGCGGACGGCAACGTGGACCGGTTCGTCGCCGACCTGTCGTACAACGAGGGCCTGCTGGCGGTGGTCAACACCGACGCCCGCCAGCCCGGAGAGGGCGACACCGACCCGTCCACGGTCGACGACTACGCCGACTTCACCGACGACCGGATCACGGTGTGAAGGCGCTGATCCTGCTCGACCGGCTGGCCGGCCGAGCGGACCTCCCCGAGCCCGCCGCGCTGCCGGCCCGGGCCCCCCGGGTCCCGGTCGGGTCTGAGCGGCCGCGGTGGGTGCAGCTGGCGGCGCGGGTGCTGACGGTGTTCGTGCTGGCCGGGGCGACGCTGTTCGTGGCCCCGGGCACGGCGTCGGCGCTGCCGATCATCGGCGGCTGCACCACGCCGCCGACCCCGGAGTCGCCGCAGCAGGGCATCGCCGGCTTCTTCATGAGCAGGCCCGATCCGGTCCCGGCCACCGAGGACCCGTTCGCCGCCGACGCCAAGACCAGCCCGTTCGAGCAGTACGGCCTGGCCGGGCTGTCCTGGTACACCTACGACCTCGGCTGCGGCGGCGCCGCCCGGGACCCGTCCGGCTCGATCTCGACCTGGGCCGCCCGGCTCATGTTCATCCCGGCCAAGGCGACGGTCGCGGCGCTGACCGGGGTGTCCCAGGCCGCGCTGGAGCCGACGTACCTGGCCGCCTTCGACCCGCTGCTGAGCTCACTGGTGGCGCAGCTGCGCAAGGCCGTCTATACGCCGCTGTTCCCGCTGGCCGTGATGCTCACCGGCCTGCTGCTGATGGCGCAGGCGACCCGGCAACGGGTGTCCGAGTCGACCACCGCGATCGGCTGGTGCGTGCTGGTCACCGTGGTCGCGGCGGCCCTGTTCGCCTGGCCGGTCCGGGCCGGGCACGCCGCGGACACGGTCATCAGCAAGGGCGTCGGCGCGGTCTCCGCCGGCATCACCGGCGAGGGCGGCGATCCCGGCGACCAGGTCGCCAACCTGCTGTACGGGCCGTTCCTCTACCGCATGTGGCTGATGGGTGAGTTCTGCGACCCGGACTCCACCGGCGCGAGCAAGCACGGCGCCGCGCTGCTGCAGGCCCAGGCCCTGTCCTGGCAGGAGGCGGAGCAGGCCAAGGGCAACGGCACGAAGATCACCGACGCCAAGCAGAAGACGTTCGACAAGGTGGCCGGTCAGGTCAAGGACGACGACCCGGCGGCGTACCAGTGCGTGGCCGGGCACGGCAGCGCCGCGCTGGAGGCGTCGATCCTGGCCGACGTGGGCGTGCTGCTGATGGCGCCGTTCCTGCTCATCGGCGGGCTCATCCTCATCGCCGCCTACCTGGTGGTGCGGTTCGCGGTGATCTTCGCGCCGGCGCTGCTGACCGCGGGGGCCTTCTTCCCGCTGCGCGGCATCGTCGTCGCGGCCGGCCGCGTGGTCGCGGCCGCGGTCATCAACGGCGTGCTGTTCACCTTGTGCGTGCTCCTGGTCATCAGGGTGGACTCCGCCATCCTGGACCCGTCGACGAGGCTGCCGGCCTGGCTCCGGCTGGTGCTGGTCGGCGTGGTCACCGTGGTGATGTGGTATCTGACCAGGCCGTTCCGGAAGCTCACGACGATGGTCACCACCGGGCGACTCGCCTTCGCGATGGGCGACCGGTCCTGGTACGAGCGGGGCGGCGGCGTGTTCGGCCGCCGCCGCGGGCTGGACGCGGCGATCGTCGACGACGACGGGTACGGCACGGTGCTGGCGCCGCGGGAGGAGGCCCGCGGTCCGGCCGGGGTGATGCGGCGGGTGTCGGCCGGGGCGGCCGGGGCGGTGTCTCAAGCGCCGGCCCGGATCTCGGTGCCGTCGACGCGGCTGGACGGCGATCGGGTGGCGGTCGGTACGGCGGCGGCGGCCGGGGCCGCGGCGGGGGCGGCGGCCGGGCGCGGTGCGGCGGGTTCGGCGCCGGCGCCCTCCGGCGGCGGGCCGTCCGGCGGGCCCCCCGGCGGCGGATCGTCCGGCAGCGGTGCCGGGGCCGCCCCGTCGGGTCCGGTCCGGAGCCCGGCCGGGGCGACCCGCGCCAAGCCCGGTGGCGGACGCCCCGACGCCCCCCGTACGCCCGGCACGACCGGCACGGCGTCGGAGTCCGGCGACCGCGCGACCGAGTCCGTGTCCGTGCACTCCCCGCCGCCGCAGCGGCCCCGCCGCCGCCCGGCCCCGAGCCCGCTGCGGGTCACCAACCGGCGGGCCGACGACGGCCTGTTCGACGCCGGCTCCCCCGGCCGGCCCGCTCCCGAGGACGACAGCCGCGGCTACCTGCGGCCGGTCCGGGTCGAGGTCGTGGACGACGACCTCTACCGCCTGTTCGACCCGGCCAAGTCACCGCGCAGCAGCGGCCGGTGATGGTCCGGCTGCTGAAACTGGTGTCCTGGCTGGTCCACTGGGCCACCAGGACACCACGCCGGGTGATCGGCCTGCTCACGATCCCGGCGCTCATCGCCGTCGCGCTGGCGGCCGGGCCGATGCGGGACCGCCCGGCGACCGATCCGGACGGGACGCTGGCCGGCGGCGCGACCACGGCGCCGGCCACGCCGACCCCGACCGGTCCGCGGCCGACCGTGCTGCCCGGCACCACCGGTCCGGCCACCCCGGTGCCGCCGCCGGTGCCGGTGTTCAGGCTGACCCAGGACCAGTCGGCTCCGGCGGTCGGTTACGTCACCACGTCCGGCAGCCACGACGCCCGTCCCGGCGCTGACAGGTCGTTCCTGGACTCCTACCGGCGCGCCCGGCCGTACGTGACCGACGCGCTCTTCGCCGAGGTCACGGCCCCGTCCCGGCGCGGCGACTACGAGTGGGCGCAGTGGCTGGACGGCCGGGCCACCGTGACCGTGGCGGTGCAGCGGACCGGCGTGCCGGACGGGGCGCCGGCGCCGACCGCGACCACCGCGTACGTGCGGGTGGTGTTCACCCAGACCGTCCGGCCCACGGCCGGCGCAGGAGGGCCGACGGTGACCACGAATGCGCTCAACCTGCTGGTCAGCAAAGCCGCGGACGGCCGCTGGCTGGTCGCCCGGCTGCTGGCGGACGTGTGAGCGCGCCGAGCCGGGTGCAGAGCCGGGCCGACGCCGAGGGCGCCACCCGGGTCGCCGGCCGTCCCCGGATGCACCGGGGGCTGCTGGCCCTGCTCCTGAGCGCGCCGATCACCGTCCCGGTCGCGCTCGTCCTGGTGGCGGCGTTCCTGATCAGCGCGCTGGCCGGTGGGGGCAGCGTGACCTCCTCCGACGTGCCCGCGACCGGCGTCATCGGCGGCACCCTCAAGGGCGGTGTGCCGGTCCCGGCGGACGTGCTGGCGCTCATCGAGCCGTCGGTGGCGGCAACCGGCAACCAGTACCTGACCGAGAGCGTCCTGGCGGCCCAGCTCTACCAGGAGTCCGGCTTCAACCCGAACGCGGTCTCCCCGGTCGGCGCCCAGGGCATCGCCCAGTTCATGCCGGGGACCTGGGCCGCGCACGGGCGGGACGAGAACGGCGACGGGCAGGCCGACCCGTTCGACATCGCCGACGCGATCCCGGCCGCGGCTCGGTACGACGCAGCGATCGCGGCCCAGGTGGCGGCGGTGCCGGGTGACCGGGTGTCCAACATGCTGGCGGCGTACAACGCCGGGCCCGGGGCGGTGCTGAAGTACGGCGGCGTGCCGCCGTTCGCGGAGACCCAGGGCTACGTGCAGCGCATCGTCAACCTGGCCTCGGAGTGGTCGGTCACTCCCGGGCTGGTCGGCGGCGGTGTGGGGCCGATCCCGGCGCCGGAGCCGGGCCAGGTCGAGCTGACCGGCAACGCGATCATCGACACCGCGATGTCGTGGGCGGTGGCCCAGATCGGCTCCTGGTACCAGTGGGGCGGCACCTGCAGGGACCCGTTCGGGTCGGTCATGGGCCGGTGCGACTGCTCGTCGCTGATGCAGCAGGCGTACGCGCACGCCGGCGTCTCGCTGCCCCGGGTCGCCGCCGACCAGGCCCATTCCGGGGCCGAGGTGGGCAATCCGGCCGACATTCAGCCCGGCGACCTCATCGCCATTCCCGGGTCGCTCGGTTCACCGACCCGGGCCGGCCACATCGGCATGTACGTGGGCCACGGAATGGTGGTCGAGGCGCCGTACACCGGGGTGCAGGTCCGGCTGACCCCGGCCCGCACCTACAAGAACATCATCTCGATCCGCCGGATCGTGACCGGCTAGACCGGGGGTGTCTCCGGGGTCCGGGGCAGGTTCTCCGCGACGCCCATGGCCCGGACCGGCGGCATCCCCGAGCTCCGCCCGGCCAGCCAGGCCAGCAACACTCCGATGGCGACCACGGCGGCACCGCCGAGGCCGAGGGCAAGTCCCTGGAGGACGTCGTCACTCCCTGTCGGCGGTGCCGGCGGCAGCCTGACCCCGCACCCGTGCGCGGCCCGGCCACCCGGCCCCTCGGGCGGCCGGGCCGCTGCGGTGTGGTGGCCCCTCCTGCCCGCGACGGGCGGGCACGGGGCTGTCGCCGGACCGGGTTATGGTCAGGCGTGGGCGGTTCGGAGTGGTACCTGACCGTGCCGCCGGGATGGCGTCCGCTCCCGGCGGCCGGCGCCGGCCACCTCGCCGACCGCCGGGTGGTGCTGGCGGAGCCCCCCGGCGCGTTCCGGTACGACGTGCGCGCGGTCAGCGAGCCGTACGCGGCCGAGGACGGCGAGGTCTACGTCGACGTGGTCAGCGAGCACGACTGGTACCGCTCGCGGATCCGCAAGGAGCCCGTCCGCACCTCGCCCTACCGCCTCGACCGGGTCTGGGTCGAGCAGGGTGAGCTCCTGACCGCGGCCCCGCCGGATGCGCCGCCGTCCGGCGTCTTCGAGCGCCTGGTGACGCCGGACGTCCCGCCCGAACGCCCGCCGCGCCGGGCCGGCGACGTCCCGGACCTGGCCGGCCGCCGGGTCGTCGTGGTCCAGCCGGGCGGTCCGATCCGGCACCGGCGCGCGGTCAGCGAGCCGTACCTGGATCCGGACGGCGACGTGGCCGTGACGATCTGCTCCGAGTACGACTGGTATCGCTGGGTCATCACCCGGGAACCGCCGCGGGCCGAGCCCTGTCCGCTCTATCTGGTGTGGGTGGAGTGACGGCGCGGGGGACGCCGTCCTCCTACACCGCGCGGCGCTTGAGCCGCCGCCGCTCCCGCTCGGACAGCCCGCCCCAGATGCCGAAGCGCTCGTCGTGCTCCAGCGCGTACTCGAGGCACTCGTCCCGGACCTCGCAGGTCGTGCAGATCCGCTTGGCCTCCCGGGTCGAGCCGCCCTTCTCGGGGAAGAACGCCTCCGGGTCGGTCTGCGCGCACAAAGCGCGCTCCTGCCATCCCGGCTCCTCGGGCATCCCGAAGGCGCCCGGGAAGACTTCCCCCTCGTCGTACATGGCCTCGCTCATCGGGGCCCCTTCCTCACCACTCGACCCACCCCCGCGTCGGTGTCTCCCCCGTCCTCCGGAGAATCACACCGGTGTAAGTACACCCGTGTCGCTACCGGACCGTCAAGCTGGGATCTGCTACACGATCATGTTCGGCCGCATCTGCTCCCGATGACTCGGCGTGTCTGCCGGACACGCCGTTCGAGTGACGGAACTACGTTCGGGCGTCGCATCGGACCGGCTGGGCAGTCTCCCGTACGCGCCCCGCACCCAGCGATCGGGCGCGGGGCCGCCACGACCGCCACGACGCCCCAGGAGTGCCTGTCGCTCCCAGCGCGCAGTCGCCCGCAGCGTCCCCGCACCACCGACCGGACTGGCCCGGCCGTCACGGACCGCCCCGACGCCCAAGAGTGCTTGTCGCTCCGTACACGCGGTTCGAGTGCCAGTACTACATCCGCACGCCGCGTCGCACCGGGTGCGCAGTCCCGCACCCGCCGCGTACAACCGACGGAGCGGGCCGCCAGGACCTGCCTGACGCCGCAGGAGTGCCTGTCGATCCCGAACACGCCGTTCGAGTGACGGAACTGCATCCAAGCGCGGCCTCCCGCCGCCGCCCCGTACCCGCCGACCTCAGTGCCGGCCGCTACGACCGCCCGACGGGAGTGCCTGTCTCTCCGAACACGTACTACTCAGAGTGGTAAATAGTGCTCCGAGTGGTACGTCCTGGCCCGCACATGCCTCCTCCGCCCGGCGCAACCGGCTGTCCACAGGCCTGCCCGCTGTCCACAGATCCGTGATCGACACTCCTGGCCGCGGTGCCGGCGGAGCAGGGTTGACCGCATGGAGATCGGGACGATGCTGAGGGAGCGGCGGGACAAGGCCGCGCTGACGCAGACGGAGTTGGCGCGGCGGGCGGGCGTCTCGCAGTCGACCATCTCCGCGGTGGAGCGCGGCACCCGGCGGCCCAGCCTGACCCTCATCGGCCGGGTGCTGGCCGCGCTGGGCCTGCAGATCCGGCTCGCGGCCGAGCCGCTGGAGGAGCCCGAGGCCGAGCTGGACGCCGCGATCGAGGCCCTCCGGGCGATCCCGCCGGCCGACCGGCTCACCGGACCCCGGTTCGACGGCGCCGCCCTGCTCCGGATGCTCGCTCCGGCCGAGCCGGTCGTCGAGGGCGCCGCCGGCGCCGTCCTGCACGGAGCCCCGGTGCCCGTACGCGGACTCGACGTGGCCGTCGAGCGGACCCGGCTCCGCGCGCTGGACGAGGTCATCCGGCGCAGCTACGCCGAGCGCTGGAGCGACGTCTGGTCCCGGTGGGGAATCGGGGCGGCCAGCCCGCGGACGCCGGGGCCGATGCGGTGGCAGACGCTCGACGGCGAGTTCCGGGTCCGGCTGGTCGACGAGCCGCCGGAGACGGTCACCGTCCTGGTCGGCGATCTGCCGGTCGCGGTGCGGGCGATCCACGACCTCGAGTCGGCCGACCCGCGCGTCGCCCGCGCCCTGACCCGGGTCCGGGCCGCCCCGTCGGTCCCGGCTGAGTCCGGCCGACGGCAGGTGGGAGAATGACTCCCGTGCGGGTTGTCGTGCTGGCCGGGGGAATCGGCGGGGCCCGGTTCCTCAGCGGGGTGCGGGCCGCGGTGCCGGAGGCCGAGATCACCGCGCTGGTCAACACCGGCGACGACGTGACGCTGCACGGGCTGCGGATCTGCCCCGACCTCGACACGGTGATGTACACGCTGGGCGGCGGCATCGACCGCGTCCGGGGCTGGGGCCGCGCGGGCGAGAGCTGGCGGGTCAAGGACGAGCTCGCGGCGTACGGCGCGGATCCGGCCTGGTTCGGGCTCGGTGACCTCGACCTGGCCACCCACCTGGTGCGGACCCGGATGCTCGACGCCGGATATCCGCTGTCGGCCGTGACCGAGGCGCTGTGCCAGCGGTGGCAGCCGGGGGTGCGGCTGCTGCCGATGAGTGACGACCGGGTCGAGACGCACGTGATCGTCGACAACGACGACGGGCCGGGGCGGCACGCGATCCACTTCCAGGAGTGGTGGGTGCGACACCGGGCGGCCCTGCCGGCGCACGGGTTCGTCCAGGTCGGGGTCGACGGGGCCAAGCCGGCGCCGGGCGTGCTCGACGCGCTGGCCGAGGCGGACGCGATCCTGTTCGCGCCCAGCAACCCGGTGGTGAGCGTGGGCACCGTGTTGGCCGTGCCGGGGGTGCGGGACGCAGTCCGGTCGGCGCCGGGGCAGGTGGTCGGGCTGTCGCCGATCGTCGCCGGAGCGCCGGTGCGCGGGATGGCGGACGCGTGCCTGACCGCGATCGGGGTGCGGACCTCGGCCGAGGCGGTCGGGCGCTGGTACGACTCGCGGTCGTGGGGTGCGGGCGTGCTGGACGGGTGGCTGGTCGACTCCGCCGACGCCGGCGCGGTCGTGCCGGGCGTCCGGGTCGAAGCCGTGCCGCTGCTGATGACGGACGAGGCCGCGACCGCCGACATGGCCCGCGCCGCCCTGGCCCTCGCCGGTGTCTGAGTCCCGCGCCCCGGCCCCCGACGAGTCCAGGGTCCCGGCCCCGGACGAGGCCGGGGTCCCGGCGCCGGACGAGGCCGGTTCGCCGGCCGGGGCGGGGATGGGGGCGGCCGAGGTCCGGGTGATCCCGGTGGCCGGGCTGCCGGACTTCCGGCCGGGTGACGACCTGGCCGGGGCCGTGGCCGAGGCGGCGCCGTGGCTGCGGGACGGGGACGTCGTCGTGGTCACGTCCAAGGCGGTGTCCAAGGTGGAGGGTCGGCTGGTGCCGACGCCCACCGACCCGGCCGGGCGGGAGGCGTCCCGGCAGGCGGCGATCGACGGGGAGACGGTCCGCGTCGTCGCGGCGCGCGGGCGGACCAGGATCGTGGAGACGCGGCAGGGGCTGGTGCTGGCCGCGGCCGGGGTGGACGCCAGCAACGTCCGGGCCGGTGAGCTGGCGCTGCTGCCGGTCGACCCGGACGCCTCCGCCCGCAACCTGCGGGACGCGCTGCACAAGTCGCTCGGGGTCGAGGTCGCGGTCGTGGTCAGCGACACGATGGGCCGGCCCTGGCGCACCGGGGTGGTCGACGTGGCCATCGGCGCGGCCGGCATCCGGGCGGTGGAGGACCTGCGCGGCGCCACCGACACGCACGGGCTGCGGCTGGAGATGACCGAGGTCGCCGTCGCGGACGAGGTGGCCGCGGCGGCCGAGCTGGCCAAGGGGAAGCTCAGCGGCGTCCCGGTGGCGGTCGTCCGTGGACTGTCGCCTGTGGACGATGCCGGCGGTGCCCGGGCGATGCTGCGGTCCTCCGCCGAGGACCTTTTCCGGCTGGGCACGGCCGAGGCGGTGGAGCAGGGCCGGCGGGAAGCACTGTCCGATGTGGATGCTCCGGTGCCGGCCGCGCACGCCGACGCGGTCGCGGTGCTGACGGCCTGGGATCCGCCCGAGCCCGACCAGCGGTCGCTCGCCTTCGCGCTGCTGTCCTACCTGCACGCCCGCCCGGACGCGACCCGGCGGGCCTGCCGGCCCGGGCACCTCACCGCGAGCGCGCTGGTGCTGGACGCCACCGGCGAGCACGTGCTCCTGACCCTGCACCCCCGGGTCGGCGGCTGGGTCTCGCTCGGCGGGCACATCGAGCCGCAGGACACGACGCTGGTCGGCGCCGCGACCCGGGAGGCGCTCGAGGAAAGCGGCATCGAGGGGCTGCTCGTCGACCCGGTCCCGCTGGAGATCGGGGTGCACCCGGTGACCTGCTCGCTCGGCATCCCCACCCGGCACCTGGACGTCGAATACCTGGCCGTGGCGCCGGCCGGCGCCCAGCCGGTGCGCAGCGACGAGTCCCTCGACCTGCGCTGGTTCCCGGTCGTCGCGCTCCCCGACGGCATCGTCGCCGACCTGCCCGCCCTCCTCGCCCGCGGTCTGACCCGCCTGCGGGAGCGGCAGCCATGACCGGCCCGCTCGCACCGTGCCACCCGGCCGAATCGGCGATGCCGGGCGCCGGTCCGGTCCGGCCGGAGAGGTGCGGCCGGTGAGCGTCCTGGACGTGATCGGGAGCTGGCCGGTGGGGTCGGCCGCGGCCGCCGTGGTCGGCGCGGACGGCAGCGTGGTGGAGGCGTACGGGGACCAGGGGGCGGGGTTCTGGCTGGCCTCGGTGACCAAGCCGCTGGTGGCGCTGTCGGTGCTGGTGGCGGTCGAGGAGGGCGCGCTGGGGCTGGACGATGCGGCCGGGCCCGCGGGTTCGACCGTGCGGCACCTGCTGGCCCATGCCTCCGGCATCGCCCCGGACAAGGACCTGGCCATCGCCAAGCCCGGCACCCGGCGGATCTACTCCAACGCCGGCTTCGACGTCCTCGGTGACCACCTGGCTGCCGCCACCGGCATCTCCTGCGCCGACTACCTGCACCAGGCGCTGTCCGAGCCGCTGGGGCTGACCGCGACCGAGCTGGTCGGGCCGCCGCACGGTGGCGGCCGGTCCACGATCGGCGACCTGGCCCGGGTCGCGGCCGAGCTGCTCTCCCCCGGTCGGCTGGTGCACCCGAGCACGGTGGCGCAGCTGGCCACGGTGCAGTTCCCCGGGCTGTCCGGGGTGGTGCCCGGGTTCGGCCGGCAGCCGACCAACGACTGGGGCCTGGGCTTCGAGATCCGGGACTCGAAGAGTCCACATTGGACCGGGGCCGGCAACCACCCGGTCACCTTCGGGCACTTCGGCCGGTCCGGGACGTTCCTGTGGGTCGATCCGGTGGCCCGGGTGAGCCTGGTCGTGCTGACCGACACCGAGTTCGAGCAGTGGGCCAAGGACGCCTGGCCGGCGCTCGCGGACGCGGTGCTGGCCGCGCACGGGGCGGCTCAGAAGTCGCGGTAGTCCTGCGGCGCGAAGCGCGGGCCGTACCGGGGTGCGCCCAGGCCGGCCATCTCGACCAGCCGGACCACCCGGTGCCGGTGCCCGGGCCACTCCTCCAGCAGCTTCAGCATGCCGTCGTCGTCCACCCGCCGGCCGATCAGCGCGAAGCCGACCAGGTGCGGGATGTGCAGGTCGCCGACCGAGACCGCGTCCGCGTCGCCCAGGGCGCGCTGGGCCGTCTCGGCCGCGGTCCAGATGCCGACCCCGGGCACGACGCGCAGGCGGGCCAGCGCGTCGGCCGGGGTCAGGTCGACGCACTCCTCCAGGCGGTGGGCGACCGAGCAGGCGGCCCGGATCGCCCGCTGACGGCTGATGTCGACGCCGGCCCGGTGCCAGTCCCAGGTCGGCACGGCCAGCAGGACCGCCGGCGACGGCGGGACCCGCATCCCGGCCGGGGCCGGGCCGGGCGGCGCCGAGCCGTAGCGCTGGAGCAGGAACGTCCAGGCCTGGTGGGCCGTCCCGCTGGCCACCCGCTGCTCCAGGCAGGCCGGGACCAGCGCGTCCATGACCAGCCCGCTGCGCGGGATCCAGACGCCGGGATGCCGGCGGTGCATGTCCGAGAGCACCCGGTGCCGGGGCACGAAGTCGTGCTTCGAGTCGCGGGCGCCGAGCAGGTCCGGGACCGAGGCGATGGTCCACTCCGCGCCCGGGCCCCAGGCCGTGGCGTGCACCTCGTCGCGGGCGGCCTGGCGCAGCGCCAGCGTGACCGGCCCGGCCGGGGTCAGCGCGCACCGCCAGAACACCCCGTCCAGCAACCGGTGCGCGCGGTCGCTGCGGCCCCGCAGGAACGGCCGCATCGTCCCGTGCACGTCGACCGGCCGCCCGGCCCGCCACACGGTCTCCACCGCCCGCTCCACCACCGCCGTCATCGAGCCCCCCGGCCCAACCCGGCCGCCCCCGCACCCCCGGCCCACCCGGCCCCGGCCGCACGGCCGAACCCGGCCGACCCGCCGGCGGCGAGCGGCGTCGGTCCAGCATCGTGCGCCGGGCCGGGCGCCGGTGGGGTGCCGGGGGCGCGCCGGCTCACGTGTCGGTGGAGAACCGGACGGCGGTGTCCCCGAGATGGACCCCGGGCCAGACCCGCGCACCGGCGCGCAGCTCGTTGCGCGCGCCGAGCACGACCCCGTCGCCCAGGACCGCGTCCTCGACCACGCACCCGGCGCCGACCACCGCACCGCGGCCGAGCACCGATCGGACCACCACGGCCCCGTCGTGCACCTGCGCCCCGTCGAAGAGCACCGCCGCGTCCAGCGTCGCCCCGGTCCCGACGGTGCACCCGGCCCCGATCGTGGATCCGCCCAGCAGCCGGGCGTCGGCCGAGACCGTCGCTCCGGGCAGGACCACGAACTGGCCCGCCGGACCCGGCAGCGCGTCGGTCGGCGCCAACCCCAGGACCAGGTCGGCGCTGCCGCGGACGAAGGTGGCCGGCGTACCGAGGTCGAGCCAGTAGGTGGAGTCGACGTAGCCGAGCACGACCGCGCCCGCCGCCAGCAGCCCGGGGAACGTCTCCCGCTCGACCGACACCGGCCGCCCGGCCGGGATCGACTCCAGCACCGACCGGCGGAACACGTAGCAGCCGGCGTTGACCTGGTCGGTGACCGGCTCCGGGGACTTCTCCAGGAACGCCTGCACCCGCCCCTCGGCGTCGGTCGGCACCGAGCCGAACGCGCGCGGGTCGTCGACCCGGGTCAGGTGCAGGGTCACGTCGGCGCGCCCATTGCGGTGGGTGTCGACCAGCTTGCGCAGGTCCACCCCGGACAGCACGTCGCCGTTGAAGACGAGCACGTCCTCCGACCGGACCCGGTCCAGCACGTTGCGGATCCCGCCGCCGGTGCCGAGCGGCTCGGCCTCGGTGACGTACTCCAGCTCCAGGCCGAGGTCGGCCCCGGTGCCGAAGTGGTCGGCGAAGACGCCGGCCTGGTACGAGGTCGAGAGCACCACCCGGCGTACCCCGGCCGCCTTCACCCGGCTGAACAGGTGGGTGAGGAACGGCACGCCGGCCGTCGGCAGCATCGGCTTGGGTGCGCTGAGCGTGAGTGGCCGCAGTCGGGTTCCCTGTCCACCCACGAGCACGATCGCGTCGATCTCGGCGCCCCTCTCTCCGTTCCGGACCTACGCAGGGTAACGGGTACGGGCGACACCGACGCGGCCGGAGCCGGTCCCGCACGAGCAGGTACGTTACTTCCGGACAGAGAAGAGCGCCTCGGTGACCGCCGTGCGGACTGTGGAGAGCCACGCCGTCGACCCGGAGGTCGCGACCACGGCCCGCGCTCCCTCGTCGCGTCCGAGAGCTGGTCGCTGTTCCCCACCCACGGCGGCAAGCTGGTCGCCGTGCAGGGCCGCTATCTCTACGTCGGGCTGACCGGGCTCGGCGTCGCGGCCGCGGCCGAGCTGGTGCGGGTCGCCGCGGGCGTTCAGGTCTTCGGGTGACCGGTCGGCTTAGCCCCCGCCGCCACCGCCGGCACCCGCCGCGCCAGCGCGGCCCGAGCCATCAGCCCCAGCCGCAGCACCAGCCGGACCGGGGCCCAGCGCGGCCCGGTGTAGCGCCGCGACAGGTAGCGCCAGGCGCTGGCGTGGTGCGCGTCGGCCATCTCCACCGGGTTCGACCGGGTCGACGCGGCGCCCTCGTGGATGACGACCGCGGTCGGTACGTACACGTTCTGCCAGCCGGCCCGACCGATCCGCTCGCACAGGTCGAGGTCCTCGAAGTACATGAAGTAGGCCGGGTCGAAACCGCCGACCGCGTCGAACGCCTCCCGCCGGACCAGCATGCACGACCCGGACAGCCAGCCCGCCACCCGCTCGGTCGGCTCCCCGCGCTCCCGCCGGTAGGACGCGGTCCAGGGGTTGGACGGCCACCACCAGCCGCACAGCGCGTGGCCGATGCCGCGCCCGAGCGAGGGCAGCTCGCGGGCCGACGGGTAGAGCTCGCCGTCCGGGGTCAGGATCTCCGGGCCGAGCACGCCGGCCTGGGGCCAGCGCTCGATCGCGTCCAGCAGGGTGTCCAGCGCCCCCGGCTCCCAGCGCAGGTCGGGGTTGGCCACGACCACCCACTCGCCCGGGGCCTTCGGCAGGGCCAGGTTGGCGGCCCGGCCGTAACCGAGGTTGCCCCCGGTCCGCAGCAGCGAGACCCCGGGCCGGGCCGCGGCCCGTTCGGGCGCCCCGTCGGTGGACCCGTTGTCGGCCAGCACCACCGCGACCGGCCGGATCGTCGCCTTCTCCAGCGTGTCCAGGAACCCGTCCAGGGTGTCCCCGGGCGAGTACGTCACCACGACGACGCCCACCTGCGATTGCTGGCCTGGCACGAGTCGGCTGCTCCTCATTCGGTCGTACGGGCGCGGGAACGATAGCCGACCGGCCGTTACCGGACCGCCGTCAGCCCGCCTCGGGCGGCGCGGCCGGGACCCGGGCCGGGTCCTCCGGCGTGCCCATCCGGTCCGCGGCCCTGCGCATCGACCCGCGCAGGAAGAACCCGGCGGCGACCGCCCACAGCGTGTCGCCGAGGGTCTGCACGACCCGCGACGTCGCCACCACCGCGGTCGCCTCCCCGGCCGGCAGCACCGGCAGCAGGATCGCGCCCAGGATGACCTCGCGCACGCCGATGCCGGCCGGCACCAGCCCCAGCACCATCACCCCGGCCGACCAGGCCAGCGCGTACGCCCCGGTGGCCAGGAAGAACGAGCCGGCCCCGTGCAGCCCCAGCGGCCGGGCCAGGGCCAGCACCGACAGGCCGTAGAAGGCCCAGGTCACGAACAGGAACCCGCACGCCCGCACGGTGTTGCCCAGGGTCAGCGCCCGCGGCAGCGGCGGCCGGCGCAGCAGCCAGAAGGCCCGGTCCAGCAGCGGCGAGAGCACCCGCGGATGCAGCACCACCAGCAGCACCGGCGTGAACGCCAGCACCCACCAGTAGCGCTCGGCCGCGGCCGGGCTGGCGAACGGCAACGTGGCCGACGCGACCAGCAGGCCGGTCGCGCAGTGCATCCCGACGAACAGCAGCCCGCCGACCGCGCTGCGCTGCCGGGGCACGCCCAGCGCCTTGCCCAGCTCCATCTGGGCCACGAACGGCCAGACCGCGCCGGGCAGGTACTTACCGACCTGGGCCAGGAAGAAGACCCGCAGCCCCGGACCGAGCGGGAGCGGGCTGCCCAGGTCGGCCATGATCGTGCGCCAGGCGAAGTTCGTGAACAGCAGGCCGGCCACGGCCGCCGCCAGCGACGCCGCGAACCAGGCCGGGCCCATCCGGCTCAGCGCATCCAGCACGGCGTCGCGCTGCCGGACGATGGTGAGGGCCAGCAGGCTCAGCGCCAGGACGGCGACGGCGATCCGCGCCAGCCGGGTCACATACCGGGGAATCTTCACGACTCGCTCACTGCGGTAGCGTATCGAGCGCGGGGGATGCTGCGGGCCCCGAGGGCCCGCTCCAGGAGCTGGCTACCAGAAGCGAGGCACGCCATGACCACCGTCGACGGGTCCGCCCCGAAGGCGCCGGAGCCATCCACTCCGAGCGCCGAGAGCCCGGGCGTCGTCATCGGCAACCACACGAACAAGTACGTCGCCAAGAACCCGGCGATCCGCTTCCTGACGGAGCGCTGGGTCGCCCGGCTGGACGGGTTCCTGGAGCAGATCGCCGCGTCCGAGGCCCCGCCGAAGCGACCGCTCGAGGTCGGGGCGGGCGAGGGCGTGATCTCGATGCGGCTGTTCGAGCGGTTCGGCGACGCGACCGCGATCGACCTGCCGGACTCGGGGCTGCGGGCCGAGTGGGCCACCCGCCCCGGCCCCCGCTACCTGCACGCGGACGCGGAGAAGCTGCCGTTCCGGGCCGACGAGTTCGACCTGACCGTGTGCGTGGAGGTGCTGGAACACCTGGTCGACCCGCAGAAGGGCCTGACCGAGCTGGCCCGGGTCACCTCCAACCACCTGCTGGTCTCGGTTCCCCGGGAGCCGATCTTCCGCAGCTGCAACGTGATCACCGGTCGCTACCTGAAGGACCTGGGCAACACCCCGGGCCACTTCAACCACTGGTCGACCCGCAGCTTCGTGCGCTTCCTGTCCCAGGTCGGCAAGGTCCGCGCGGTGTCCAAGCCGTTCCCGTGGACCGTGTGCTGGGTCGAGCTCGACCACTGACGTACGCGGGACGCCGCCGGACCCGGCCCGGGTCCGGCGGTTTTCTGTGTCGCTACAGCCCGGCGGCCCGCGCGTACGCCGCGAGATGAGCCTCGGCGCTGGCGGCCCAGGTGAACTCCCCGGCCCGCGCCACCGCGGCCTCGCCCAGCCGGGCCCGCCGCTCCGGGTCGTCCAGCAGCGCCGCCAGCGACGTGGCGATCGACTTGGGGTCACCCTCGGTGTAGGCCACCGCGTCCCCGCCGACCTCCGGCAGCGACAGCCGCTGGGTCGTGAGCACGGCCGCGCCGCAGGCCATCGCCTCCAGCACCGGCAGCCCGAAGCCCTCGCCGTGGGACGGGTAAGCGACCACGGTCGCCCCGCCCAGGTAGCCGCGCAGGTCGGAGAACTTCAGGTAGCCCGGCCGCAGCACCCGCAGGTGACTCGGCACCTCGGTGATGGCCTGGTCGATCTCGTCGTCCCAGCCCGACCCGCCGGCCAGCACCAGCGCCGGCGGCTCCGGCCGGTCCTGCACGGCCTCGACCCAGCCCCGGACCAGCGACGGCACGTTCTTGCGCGGCTCCAGCATGCCCAGGAAGGCGATGTACGGCAGGCCCCGCAGACCGAGCCGGGCCTGCACCAGCTGGCGCTCCTTCTCGCTGGGCACGTGGAAGATGGCCTGGTCGACGCCGTGGTAGGCGACGTCGAGCTTGGTCGGGTCGGCGTCCAGCACCCGGATCAGCTCGTCCCGGGTGGCCTTGGACGGCACCACGCAGCGGGCGGCCCGGTGCAGCGCGGTCTTGATCGCGGACCGGAAGAACGGCCCCTTGATCGAGGTGTGCACGTCGGGCTGGGTGAAGAAGGTCGCGTCGTGGATGGTGACCACGACCGGCTTCCCGGCCCGCAACGGCATCGTGTAGTGCGGAGAGTGCAGCACGTCCGCGCCGACCTGGGCCACGACCAGCGGTAAACCGGTCTGTTCCCAGGCCAGCCGGGCGGGCCGGTGGGCGACCGCGGCCGGTCCCGGCACGATCGTGGCCTCCGGGGCCATCCGGCCGAAGCGCTCGCCGTCGGACCGCTGGCAGACGACCGCGAAGTCGGCTCCGGCCTCTCCCAGCGCTGAGATGAGTCCGTCGACGTACCGTCCCACTCCACCGCGATCGGCGGGGACGGCCGTCGCATCGACGAGCACGCGGGGCGCGCGTCCTGACACGAATCGGCTCCTGGCGTCTGCTCGGCGGTGGTGCATTGAGCGGCGGGAACCCGGGGGTCCCCGTCGCCGGACAGCCTACGCCCGCCGACGCCACTGTCCGTCACTAGCGGGGCCCATGTCCCCAAGTGGAGTAGAGCTGCCACAGCTCGCGAGCGGCCGTGGACCACGAGTAGCGATCAGCCCGGGCCCGGCCCGCGGCCGTTCGGGCGTCCCGGCCGGCCGGATCGGCCACCTCGGCCAGACCCCGGGCCAGCGCGGCCGCATCGCCACGGGGCACCACCAGCGCCGCGCCGCCGCCGACCTCGACCAGCGCGGGCGCGTCGGAGCTGACCACCGGGACGCCGGCCGTCATCGCCTCCAGCAGCGGCAGCCCGAACCCCTCGGCCCGGCTGGGCGAGGCCAGCGCCGTGGCCCGGTGCAGGACGACGGCCAGGTCGAGGTCCGGCAGCCGGCCCAGCACCCGGACCCGTCCGGCGGCCAGGCCGAGGGCGCGGGCCGCCTCCAGCGGGTCGACGCCGCCCCAGCCGGGCTGGCCGACCAGCAGCAGCGGCAGGTCCGGCGCGGCCGGGTCGGCCAGCGCCGCCAGCAGCACGTCCAGGCCCTTGCGCGGCTCCAGGGTGGCCAGGCTCAGCAGGTAGGCCGGGGGCAGGCCGAGCCGGGCCGCGCGGTCGGCCGCGTCCGGCGGCGGCGTGCGCAGCGCGTCCGGCACGCCCTCGCCGACGACCACCACCTTCTCCGGCCACCAGCCCGGCACGTGCGCGGCCAGCTCGGCCGCGACGGCGTGGGTGGGGACGACGATCCGGTCGGCGTACCGGACCGCGGACCCGATCGCGGTGCGGTGCCAGGTCACGCCGCGCGGGGTGAGCGTGTCCGGGTGCGACCACGGCACCGCGTCGTGCACGGTCACCACCAGCGGCGTACGGCGGCGGGGTGGGGCCAGCGGGGTCGGCGCGTGCAGCACGTCCAGGCCGGCCGGGCCCGGGCCGACGCCGCGCTCCCAGGCCGCGACCAGGCCCCGCCGCGGCACCGGCAGCCGGCGCGGGCCGCGCACGCCGGGGATCCGGGCCGGTCCGAGGTCGCGGTGCCAGGAGGTCCAGCCGGTCACGGACGCGCCCGGCGGGGCGGTCGCGGCGAGGGCGGCGGCCAGCTCGCGGGCGTACCGACCGGTGCCGCCGGGGACCGGGGCCAGGACCTGCTCGACCAGGATGCCCAGGCGCACGGCGGCCCTCAGGCCGGCCGGGTGGCGACGGCGACTAGCCCGGTGCCGCGCACCGGCGTCAGCCGCTGCAGGTACCGGAACGGCAGCGTGGCGGCCTCGATCGCCCGCCCCACGGCCGCCCGCCCGGGCTGCTGGTGCCGCCCGCTGGCCGCCGTCCGCTCCTCCGGCGAGGGCCCGGCCACGGATCCGGCGGTGACCGCGCCGGCCGCGCCGGCCGGTCCGGCCGGAGCGGCGGCGGCTTCGACGGCGAGATGCCGGGCGTCCATGCGGTTGCGGACTGCCTCGAGGGCGTAGCCGAGGGGCCAGCCGTACACGCGGACGTCGGGGTCGGTCAGGCCGGCCGCGGTGAGCAGTCCGGCCAGCTGGGCCGGCTCGTAGCGCCGGTAGTGCCCGACCCGGGTGTCCATCGGCCCGAACCGGTCCTGGAACGCCGGCACCGACAGCATGAGGTGACCGCCCGGCGCCACGAACCGGACCCACTCGGCCAGCGCCCCGGCATCGTCGGCCAGGTGCTCCAGCACCTCGAACGCGCACACCAGGTCGTACGTGGCCCCGGCCGGCACCGCGGTGTGGTCGGCGTTGAGCACGGTCCCGCCGCAGGCGGTGATGCGTGCCGACGCGACCGCGAACGACACCGGGTCCGGCTCCACCGCCAGGTACGAGGCCCGCCGGGCCAGCCGCGCCCCCATCGAGCCCTGCCCGCAGCCGATCTCCAGCACGGTCGCCGGCCGCAGCGCGGTGACGAGCCGGTCGACCAGGTCGTAGCGGAGCCAGGCGCGAGGGGCCAGCGGGGGCAGGACGGTCGGCGCCGCGGCCGCGGTCATGGTCAGGGGCTCCTAGGGGGAGAAGGACTGGCTCAGCCGACGGCGCAGCGTACCCACCACCGCGACCGGGGCGAACCGGTCCCGGGCCCGGTCCCGGGCCCCACTGCGCAGCTTGGCCAGCGCCGGGCCGTCCCCGGCCAGCTCCCGCAGCGCGCCCGCCAGCGCCTGCGGGTCGGCCGGCGGGATGAACACCGCGGCGTCGCCGAGGGCGGCCCGCTGCGGCCGGGTGTCGGAGGTGACGACCGCGCAGCCGGCCGCGGCGCCCTGGTAGACCTTGTTGGGCACGACCCGCCGGGCCTTGGGCCCGTCGCCGACGATGCCCAGGCAGACGTCGTGCCGGGCCACGACCGCGGGCAGCCGGGCGGCCGGCACCCAGTCGATCCAGTCGACCCGCGGGTTGGCCGCGGCCAGCCGCCGGGTCTCGGCCCGGTCCTGGCCCTGGCCGATCATGGTGACGGCGATCCGGCCGTCGCCGGCCAGCTCGCCCAGCGCGGCGCCGATCGTGGGCGCCCCCTGCAGCGGGGTGAACAGGCCGAAGAACACCACCCGCAGCAGGTCGGGCGGGGCCGGCGGCCCGACCTCGTCCCCGGCGGCGAACCAGGCCGCGGACGCGCCGACCGGCACCACCTCGACCCGGTCGGCCAGCTCCGGCGGGACCAGCGCGGCGTGCTCCTCGCTGTCGACCAGCACCACGTCGGCCCGCCGCTGGGCGCCGTGGTCGAGCGCGTTGAGCAGCCGCACCTTCCAGCTCGCGGACTCGCCCCGGTCGGTCGCCGTCTCGGCCGCGAAGACCAGGTTGTCCAGCACGATCACGGCCTTGCGGAACAGCAGCCGGGCCAGGAACACGTCGAAGTGGCCGAGGTAGCCGACCAGGACGATGTCCGGCCGCTGCCGCCGCCACTCCCGGCGGCCGCGCACGCTCAGGACCAGCCAGCAGCGCAGCAGCCGCAACGCCAGCAGCGGCAGCCGCCAGGGCTGGCGCAGCATGGCCACCCGCGCGGCCGTGTCGACCCCGAGCGGGACGTTCACCTCGACGATGTGATCCCCCTCGGCCCGCAGCCCTTCGAGCAGTACGCCGACCCGAGGGTGGGTTCGGACGTCGTACGTCCCGAACGCCAGGATCCTCACGACTCCAGACCATACCGGTTACGGAATGTGTTGGAGTAATCACCCTCCAGCATCGGGCGCTGCCTCCCTGACTCCGTCGTGCTAGTAGCGTATGCGGCCGTGACGGGCGACAGCGGCGGCCGCCCCGGCACGAGCGAGGCGGCGCCGAGCACCACACCGAGCAGCCCGCGGGCCCGGCTGCTCAAGGTCGCCCGCGTGGTGCTCACCGTAGCCGCGCTGGCTTTCCTGGTGCTGGCGCTGGCGTCCCGTTGGGACGAGGTGGCCGGCCAGCTGGGCCGGGTGTCGCCGCAGGCCGTGGCGGGCGCGTTCGCCTGCTCGTTGCTGGGGCTGTTCTTCAGCATGCTGGGCTGGCGGGCGCTGCTGGCCGACCTGGGCAGCCCGCTGCCGCTGGGCGCGGCCACCCGGGTGCTGTTCCTGGGCCAGCTGGCCAAGTACCTGCCCGGCAGCAGCGTGTGGGCGATGGTCGCGCAGACCGAGCTGGCCCGGGACTTCGGCGTGCCGCGCCGGCGGGCGGCCGCGGCCGCGCGGGTACTCAACCTGGTCACCCTGGGCGTCGGCCTGGTCGTCGCGCTGCTGGCCCTCCCCCGCCTGCTGACCTCCGACGACACCCCGGCGGTGCTGCGCTGGACGCCGCTGCTGGTGCCGGTGGTGCTGGCCTTCCTGACCCCGCCGGTGCTGACCGCGGCCTGCGCCCTGCTGTTCCGGGTGCTGCGGCGGCCGCCGCTGGAGCAGCGCTTCTCCTGGCCCGGGATGGCCAAGGCGGCCGCCGCCCAGCTCGGCACCTGGTTCTTCTACGGCCTGCAGATCACCCTGCTGGGCTGGAGCCTGGGCGCGAGCCCGGGGTCGCTGCTGCTGCCGGCCACCGGCGCGTTCGCGGCCGCCTGGTGCGCCGGTTTCCTGGTCGTGGTGGTGCCGACCGGGGCCGGCACCCGGGAGGCGGTGCTCACGATCGCGCTGGCCCCTCAGCTGCCGGGCGGGTCGGCGGCCGCGCTCACCATCGCGGTGGTGTCCCGGCTGCTGCTCACCGTCGCCGACGTGGTCGCCGCCCTGATCGGGGTGGCGATGGGCCGGCGGCGGAAACCGGCCGAACCAGTGCCCGCCGCCGACCCCGTGCCTTAACCCGCGCAGGTGCAGGGAGCAGTCCGGCGCGCCGAGGGCCGACCGGAGCTGGTAGTGCCCGGACCGCCACGGACGGTCAGGACGGAAGAGCCGACTCCCGGGCCAGGTCGGCGTCCACCATCATCTCGACCAGCTCGCGGAAGTCGACCGACGGCTGCCAGCCCAGCCGGTCCCGGGCCTTGCCGGCGTCGCCGATGAGGTGGTCGACCTCGGCCCGGCGCAGCAGCCGCGGGTCCTGGGTGACGTGCCCGGACCAGTCCGCGACCCCGATCCGGGCGAACGCGATGTCGAGCAGGTCCCGGATGGAGTGCGTCCGCCCGGTGGCGACGACGTAGTCCTCGGGCTCGTCCTGCTGCAGCATCGACCACATGGCCCGGACGTAGTCCCCGGCGAAGCCCCAGTCCCGGCTGGAGTCGAGGTTGCCCAGCGCCACGGACGGCTGCCGGCCCAGCGCGATCCGGGCCACCGCCCGGGTCACCTTCCGGGTGACGAACTCGGTGCCGCGCAGCGGCGACTCGTGGTTGAACAGGATCCCGGAGCAGGCGTACGCGCCGTAGGACTCGCGGTAGTTCATGGTCATGTAGTGGCCGAACGTCTTCGCCACCCCGTACGGCGAGCGCGGGTGGAACGGGGTCGTCTCCCGCTGCGGCGTCTCCCGGACCTTGCCGAACATCTCCGAGCTGGA
>DATDKW010000276.1:0-8446 GCA_036519715.1 Mycobacteriales bacterium | reverse complement strand
GGCCGGTCGGCCGGCGCCTGGCGTCCGGGCGGCGGCCTGCCCGCGATGCGGGAGCGGGCGACCTCGCTGGGCGGCTCGCTGGCCGCGGGGCCGACCCCGGACGGCGGCCGGGTCGTCGCCCGCTACCTGCTGCCGGGCGGCACCGGGTGACCACCGTCCTCATCGCCGACGACCACCCGCTGGTCCGGCAGGGCCTGCGGGCGGTGCTCAGCGGCGTGGACGACCTGCGGGTGCTGGGCGAGGCCAGCGACGGCAACGACGTCGTCCGGCTCGCGGCCGAGCTGGCCCCGGATGTGGTGATCATGGATCTGCAGATGCCCGGCCTGCACGGCATCGAGGCGACCCGGGCCATCCGCTCGGCCGGCGCCGGCACCGCGATCCTGGTCCTGACCATGTTCGAGGACGACGACACGGTCTTCGCCGCGGTCGCCGCCGGGGCGTCCGGCTACCTGCTCAAGGGGGCCGACGGCGCCGACATCGTGACCGCCGTGCGGGCCGCGGCGGCCGGGCAGGCGGTCTTCGGGGCGGCGCTGGCGCACCGGCTCAGTCGCTGGCTCGCGGCCGGGCCGCCCGCGGCGCAGACGCCCTTCCCGCAGCTGACCGAGCGGGAGCGGATGATCCTGGACGGCGTCGCCGCCGGCCTCACCAACGCCCAGATCGGCCAGAAGCTGTTCCTGTCCGCGAAGACCGTGGCCAACAACGTGTCCACCATCCTCACCAAGCTCCAGCTCACCGAGCGGGGGCAGGCGATCGTGCGGGCACGGGAGGCGGGTCTGGGCCGGACCCCGGGCCGTACGGACTGAGGACTCGGGGGCGGCTCGGGAGCGCGGAGGTTGCCCCGGCCGCCTCCGGGTGACTGAATCGGGGCGTGGCGTCGATCGCGGGGGACCTGGCCGGGTGGGCGGCGGCGCTGGAGCCGTCGGCGGAGGATCTGGCGCTGGCCGAGCGGTCGCTGGCCGACACCGTCGCGGTCGCGCTGGCGGCGCGGGACCATCCGCTGACCGCGCTGGCGGCGGCGCTGGACGACGGCGGCCGGTGGGCCGCGGCCGGGCACGTGCTCGACTTCGACGACCTGCACATGACCTCGACCTCGCACATCAGCGTGATCTGCGTGCCGGCGGTGCTGGCCGTCGCCGGGGACGCGGGGGCCTACCTGGCCGGGGCCGGGGTGATGGCCCGGCTCGGGGACGCCCTGGGCTGGCCCCATTACACCGCCGGCTGGCACCCCACCGGCACGGTCGGCGCGCTCGGGGCCGCCGCCGGGGCCGCGGTCGCGCTCGGCCTGGACCCGGACCGGATCGCCGTCGCGATGGCGCTGGCGGTGCCCGGGGCCGGCGGGGTGCAGCGGGCGTTCGGCACGGACGGCAAGGCGCTGCAGGTCGGGTTCGCGGTGGACGCGGGGGTGCGGGCAGCCCGGCTGGCCGCGGCCGGAGCGGGCGCCGACCCGACGGCCGTCGACGCCTGGTTCGCGCTGGTCGCCGGTCGCGTTCCGGCCGGATCCGACCGCGGGGCCGCGTCGGCTGAGCCGGGCCCGGGCCGCCCGGTCGAGCCGGGTGGACCGGGGTCGGGCCGCCCGGCCGGGTCGGGCGGGCAAGAAGACCCGGGCGGCACCGGCGCGCTCGACCTGAGCGGGCCGGCCGTGCCGGGCGGACTGGCGATCAAGCTCTACCCGTGCTGCTACGCCCTGCAGCGGCCGATCAGCGCGCTCGCCTCGGTGCGCGACCGGGTCGACCCGGCCACGGTGACCCGGATCGTGCTGCGCACCCCAGAGTCCACCGTCGCCCCGCTGATCCACCACCGTCCCGAGACGGGCCTGCAGGCCAAGTTCAGCCTGGAGTACGCGGCCGCGACCGCGCTGCTCGACCCGTACCCGGGGTTCGAGGCGTTCGGCGACGCGGCCGTGCGGCGGCCGGCGGCCCGGGAGCTGATGGCGTCGGTACGGACGGTCCTGGAGCCCGGCGGCGACTGGCTGCTCGCCGGGGCGCTGACCGCCACCGTCGAGACGGCCACCGGGACCGTCGAGGTCACCGAGCAGTATCCGCCCGGCTCCCCGCAGCGGCCCCCGACCGCCGACGACCTGCGGGCCAAGATCGCCGACTGCACGGCCGGGCTCTCCCTCGACCCGATCACCTGGGCGACGGCGGCCGAGGTGCTCCGCGCGCACCTGGGGGGACGGTCATGACCGAAGACGAGATCGCCATCGTGGCCCTGGTACGCGAGTTCGTCGATCGGGACGTGAAGCCGGTCGTCCGCGAGCTGGAGCACGCCGACACGTACCCGGAGAAGCTCATCGAGCAGATGAAGCAGCTCGGGATCTTCGGGTTGGCGATCCCGGCGCCCTGGGGTGAGGCCGTGGTCTCCACCCCGTGCTACGCCGCGGTGACCGAGGAGCTGGCGCGGGGCTGGATGAGCCTGGCCGGTGCGATGGGCGGTCACACCGTGGTGGCGAAACTGCTGCTGACGTACGGAACAGACGAGCAGAAGGACCGGTGGCTGCCGCGGATGGCGACCGGCGAGGTCCGGGCCACGATGGCGCTGACCGAGCCCGGCGGCGGCTCCGACCTGCAGGCCATCCGGACCACGGCACGCCGCGACGGGGACGCGTACGTGGTGAACGGGTCGAAGACGTGGATCACCAACGCCCGCCGTTCCCAGCTGATCGCGCTGCTGTGCAAGACCGACCCGGCCGCGGACCCGCCGCACCGCGGGGTGAGCATCCTGCTGGTCGAGCCCGTCCCCGGTACCGTCACCCGCGACCTGCCCAAGCTCGGCTACAAGGGCGTCGAGAGCTGCGAGCTGGTCTTCGACGACCTCCGCGTCCCGCTCGATGCCCTGCTCGGCGGCACCGAGGGGCACGGGTTCGGGCAGATGATGCGCGGGCTGGAGATCGGCCGGATCCAGGTCGCCGCCCGCGCGGTCGGGGTCGGGCAGGCCGCCCTCGAGGACTCCCTCCGGTACGCCCAGCAGCGCGAGTCGTTCGGCAAGCCGATCTGGGAGCACCAGTCGGTCGGCAACCACCTGGCCACCATGGCGACCGGGGTGGAGGCGGCGCGGCAGCTCGTGCTGCACGCGGCCCGGACGTACGACTCCGGCGCCCGGGCGGACCTGGAAGCCGGCATGGCGAAGTTGTTCGCGTCGGAGACGGCGATGCAGGTCGCGCTGGACGCGGTCCGGGTGCACGGCGGCTACGGCTACTCGACCGAGTTCGACGTCGAGCGCTACTTCCGGGACGCGCCGCTGATGATCGTCGGCGAGGGCACCAACGAGATCCAGCGCACCGTCATCGTCCGCCAGCTGATCAAGCGGAACCCGCTCCGGTGACCGCCCCGCTGGACGGGATCACCGTCGTCGCGCTGGAGCAGGCCGTCGCGGTGCCGTTCGCGACCCGGCAGCTGGCCGATCTCGGTGCACGGGTCATCAAGATCGAGCGGCCCGGGACCGGCGACTTTGCCCGGCACTACGACACGACCGTGAACGGGCAGTCCAGCTACTTCGTCTGGCTCAACCGGGGCAAGGAGAGCGTCGCGCTCGACCTCACCCTCGCTGCGGACCTGGCCGTCCTGACCTCGTTGCTGGAGACCGCGGACGTGTTCGCGCAGAACCTCGGGCCGGGCGCGGCGGCGCGGCTCGGGCTCGGCGCGGCGGTCCTGCGGGAGCGGCACCCGCGGCTGATCACCTGCGACGTCTCCGGCTACGGCGCCGACGGCCCGTACGCCGCCAAGAAGGCGTACGACCTGCTGGTCCAGTGCGAGGCCGGGGTGCTGTCGGTGACCGGCACCGAGGCCGAGCCGGCCAAGGTCGGCATCTCCGTCGCCGACATCGCCGCCGGGATGTACGCCTACACCGGCATCCTCACCGCCCTGTACGAGCGCGAGCGGACCGGGGCCGGCACCGCGGTGGAGGTGTCGATGCTGGAGGCGCTGGCCGAATGGATGACCCAGCCGCTGCTGTTCGCCGGCTACGGCGGGTCGCCGCCGCGGCGGGCTGGGGCCCGGCACGCGTCGATCGCGCCGTACGGTCCGTACCGGGCCAAGGACGGGGTGGTGTTCCTGGGCGTGCAGAACGACCGGGAGTGGGTGGTGCTGTGCACGGACCTGCTGGGCGACCCGGAGCTGGCGGCGCGGTTCCCGACCAACCCCGACCGGGTCGCGCACGACGACGAGCTGACCGGCCTGATCGAGGCCGGGCTGGCCGGTCTCAGTGCCGACGAGGCCACCGCCCGGCTGGACCGGATGGGGATCGCCACCGCGCGGCTGCGGACGGCGGCCGAGCTGGCCGATCACCCGCAGCTGGCGGCGCGGGACCGGTGGCGGCCGGTGGACACGCCGGGCGGGCCGGTACGGGCGCTGCTGCCGCCGGTCACGGTCGCGGGGCGGTCGCCCCGGCTCGGCCCGGTGCCGGCGCTGGGCCAGCACACCGACGCGGTGCGGGACGGGCATGGATGAGCTGATCGGGCCGGAGCCGGGCCGGGCCCTGGCCGGGCTCCTCGGGGTGCCGGCGCCCGGGGCCGACCTGCCGCCGCTGTGGCACTGGGTCCACCTGCTGGACCGGCCGGCCCAGGCCGACCTGGGGCCGGACGGGCACCCGGTGCGGGGCGCGGTGCTGACGCCTCCGGCGCCGGGCCGCCGCCGGATGTGGGCCGGCGGGCGGGTCCGCGTGCTCGGCTCCGTCCACATCGGACTGGAGGCGACCCGGGACAGCGCGGTGACGGCGACGGTGGAGAAGGAGGGCCGGTCCGGGCCGCTGACGATCGTCACCGTGACCCACGAGATCTCCCAGTACGGCCTGACGGTCGTCGTGGACGAGCAGGACATCGTCTACCGGGGGCCGTCCGGGTCGCTGCCCGTCGCTCCCGCGCCGGAGGTGCCCCCGGCGCCGGGCGAGTGGGAGATCGAGACGTCGCCGACGCTGCTGTTCCGGTTCTCGGCGCTGACGTACAACGGGCACCGGATCCACTACGACCGGGAGTTCGCCCGCTCGGAGGGCTACCCGGGGCTGGTCGTGCACGGGCCGCTGCAGGCGCTGGCGATGGCGTGGTTGCTGCGGCCGCGCGGCCAGGGCACGTTCTCGTACCGCCTCCTGTCCCCCCTCTGCGAAGGCCAGGGCATGCGCGTCTCCGCCACCCCGGACGGCACCGCCGCCGTCCGCGACCGAACCGGCCGCCAGACCGCCACCGCCCACTGGACCCCCGACCCCTAGGCCGGTTCGCCCGCACGCAGCGCGTCCCTTCTGCGCGAGCGGATCTTTCCCTAGACAAGATCGATTCTCTCGCAGCAGAGGGGCATTCCGTCGTTACGACCCGCGATCTACCTCCAGCACGACGGTGGATCCGGGGTTAGGCAATTCCTGAACAAGGGCGTGTCGTTCCGGTCCCGCGCAGCGGGGTCGGGACGATGGCTGCATGCAGGGTGGTTCTGAGCGTTCCGGCCGTGGCTACCGGGACGGCGCATCGACGGGGTCCCAGCGCACGCGGGTGCCATGCGGCGTCGTCCGGGCCAGCCGCACGCTCCGGCCGTCCGGCCAGGTGCGGCACAGCAGCTCGACCGCGCTCGGGTCGTCGTCTCGCGGCTCCATCGAGATCCACGCTAGCGGCCCGCTTTGGCGCGCCCGGTCCCCCGCGGCGCGAACGGCGGCGGCGAACCGCTCGCGCTCGCCCGAGTCGAAGTACGGCAGCACGATGGAGTGGTAGATCACGGTTGCCATGCCGTCGGGCAGGGTCGCGGCGTGCTCGCCGACCCAGGGCGTGGCCGGGCTCGCGTCGATGGTGACCGGTGGCGACGAGCGCGCGACGCGCAACGCGGCGTCGAGCCTGCGCGCGCGCTCGACGTGCTCCGGCCAGACGAACGACCGCAACAGGTCGGCGGAGCCCGCGCTGTGCACGTCGATCGGATTCAGGTCGCAGCCCCGGCGTTCGGCGACCCGCAGGACGGCGGCCTCCGGGTCGCCGGACTCGAACTGCCCGGTCAACCGCAGCGGGGAGTCCTCCGGGCCCCAGGACCGCGTCGTGCCCTCGACGAAGTACTTGTCCAGCAAGAGGTTCAGCCCAGCGCTCGAACCCACCTCCAGCAACCTCAACGGAAGGCCGGTGGCCAGGGCGACGTGGTTCATCGCCGCCGACAGCGGGGCCGCCCGCGTGACGTCGTTGGTCTGCACGCCCGCCCGCATCTGCTCCCGCACGGTCTCGACGTGGCCGGTCAGGAAGTCGAAGAACGCGGGCACCACCGCGCCGACGTCGGTGACGCCGCCCCGGTTGGGATAGTACGCGTCGATCCACCCGGCCGCGGAGGCCATAGCAATCCGGTTCACCGCCCCGAACAGCCGAAGGCACAGCGCGGACTGGATGGGATCCTCGTCGCCGTCGGTGACCAGGTCGGTGAGGGCCTCGTCCGGGCCAAGCCTGCCCATCAATTCGTCGATCAGCGCGACGTAGGTCGGCGCGTCGTTCTTGGCGCACAGGCCACGCTGCCACTCGCAGCCGGATCGGACCTGTTCAACGGTCAGTGTCATGCCGTCCTCTTGGTCGCTGTGCGCACGTGGGTCATCGTAAGGCGGGCGACGCGACGGTCGACCTTGTGACCGAGGTCCGGCAGGTGCACCCGCCGCCCCCGCACCTCGGACGGGGCGGCCGCAGTGCCCGCGTCGACGGTCGTGCCGCCGCACGAATCGGTCCCCGCCCCGCTGATCGCCACACCGGTCGCTGAGCCATGCTGCGAGCAGCGGCCTCAGCCGACCAGCCCTGCGATCGACGGTGCCCGCCCTCGACCAACGTGCCCGGTCAGTGGCAGATAAGTGCCTACACGCACCCCGCCCCCCGTAGGTGTCGCGCCTCGAACTGCTGATGAAGCGCCGCCGGTGTCCGCTTAGCCCGCATCCACCGTCGATCTTGCCGTTGAGGTGGGGCGCCTGGGACACAAGTGGGTGTCGACGCTGTCTGGATGAGGACGTGCGGGGGCCGCCGGTCTGCCGGCTTGTCTGAGGTCCTGGTCGTTGGGGCGGGGTGGTTGTTCAGCAGTGCAGCGGGATGGTGTGAATGCGGCTGAGTGCGGTGGTGATGGCCTCGGCCCACGGCCAGCGGGCCGGGAGTCGTAGCTGTTGTCGCCGTCCGCTGTGCACGAGCCGGCCGGGCATGGTGAAGACCTTGCGGCGCACCGTCGCTGCGGTGGCCCGCTCGAGGTCGGCTCCGGCGAGCTGGCCGACGGCCCGGCCGAGGTTGTGCGCCATGACGGCCAGGGCGAGCCAGGCGGCGTTGGCCATGAACTTGCCCGACGGCAGGTGGGCGAGGCCGGCGTCTGCGCGTCTACGGCACGCCACTACCGATCAAGAATGGCGGTGGATCCGGGCTTAGGGTCGGGGGGTGGTGGATTCGAAGGACTGGACGTGGGTGCTGGGGCGGGCGTGCCCGGAGTGCGGGATGGACACGCGGGAGGTGGAGCCGGCCGCGGTCGGCGGGATGGTGCGGGAGCTGGCCGGGGCCTGGGCCGGGGTGCTCGGCGGGGGTGACGGCGTGCGGGTGCGACCGGCGGCGGAGGTGTGGTCTCCGCTGGAGTACGGCTGCCACGTGCGGGACGTCTTCCGCATCTACGACCAGCGGCTGGGCCTGATGCTGACCGAGGACGACCCGCTGTTCCCGAACTGGGACCAGGACGACACCGCGGTGGCCGAGCGGTACGGCGAGCAGGACCCGGCCACCGTCGCCCGCGAGCTGCAGGACGCCGGCACCGCCCTGGCCGCGCACTTCGACCAGGTCCGGGGCGAGCAGTGGGACCGGCCCGGCCGCCGCTCCGACGGCGCCCGGTTCACCGTCGCCACCTTCGCCCGCTACTTCATCCACGACCCGGTCCACCACCTCTGGGACGTGACCCGGTAGGTGGCGCAGCACCCCCAGCGGACGCCGGTCTACGGCGGGGCGCTGATCGTGGGCGCGATGGTCCTGGCCACGGTGGTCACCGCCGCCCCGGCCTGGGTGCGCATCCCGGTCTGGGTGGCGTGCCTGGTCGCCGCCCTGACCGGCACGGTCATGACGTTCCGGGACTGGTCCTAACGCGACACCGGCGTCGACCCGTACGCGGTGAGGAAGCGGTTGCGGAAGAGGTCCATCCGCCACACCGGAGCCTTCGGGTCTGGGCGCAGGCCGGGGGTCCAGTTCCAGCCGGCCACCGAGGCCAGTACGTCCGGGGCGGCCACGATCGTGATCGGCACGTCCCGGCTGGCCGGCCCGGTCAGCACCGGCGACGGCTGGTGGTCGCCGAGGAAGACGAGCACCAGGTTCTTGTCGCCGTACCGCTGCACGTAGGAGATCAGTGCGGTCAGGGAGTAGCGGATCGAGTTGATATAGCTGGTCCGCAGCACCGCCGGGTCGCCGACGACCGATCCGGCCGCCCCACCCTGCCGGTACGCCGGATCGTCGAAGATCGACCCGTCGCCGACCTTGTCCCAGTCGACCATC
>DATDKW010000275.1:0-2822 GCA_036519715.1 Mycobacteriales bacterium | reverse complement strand
CAGCAGCAGCCCGTCGCCGCCCTCGCGGTCGACGATCTCCAGCAGGTCCTTCGACATCCAGGTCGGCGCGTGCACGCCGTTGGTGACCGAGGTGATCGGCACCTCCTCGACGTCGAAGCCCGGCCACAGCGGCTGGAACATGCCCCGGCTGACCTCGCCGTGCAGCTTGCTCACGCCGTTGGCCCGCTGGGCCAGCCGCAGCCCCATGTGGGCCATGTTGAACAGGTTCGGGTCGCTCTCGCCGCCCAGCTCCAGCACCCGGTCGACGGGCAGCACGGCCCACTCCGGGAGCGTGTAGTAGGACCGGACGAGGTCCTTGGCGAAGCGGTCGATGCCGGCCGGGACGGGGGTGTGGGTGGTGAACACGGTGCCGGCCCGGACGCCCTGCAGGGCCTCGTCGAAGCTCAGCCCCTCGGCCGCCAGCTCCCGGATCCGCTCGACCCCGAGGAAGCCGGCGTGGCCCTCGTTGGTGTGGAACACCTCCGGGGCCGGGGTCCCGGTCAGCTCGCACCAGGCCCGCACGGCGCGGACGCCGCCGACCCCGGCCAGCATCTCCTGGGCCATCCGGTGCTCGCTGGTGCCGCCGTAGAGCTTGTCGGTGACCTGGCGGTCGGCGGCCTCGTTCTCCTCGATGTCGGAGTCCAGTAGCAGCAGCGGGACCCGGCCGACCTGGACCTTCCAGACCTGGGCCCGCAGGGTGCGGCCGCCGGGCAGGCCGAGGGAGATCTTCACCGCGGCACCGTCGGCGTCCCGGACCAGCGACAGCGGCAGGCCGTGGGGGTCGATGGAGGGGTAGAGCTCCTGCTGCCAGCCGTCGCGGGACAGCCCCTGGGCGAAGTAGCCGGCCCGGTAGAGCAGGCCGACCCCGATGATCGGCACGCCCAGGTCGCTGGCCGCCTTGAGGTGGTCGCCGGCCAGGATGCCGAGACCGCCCGAATACTGCGGCAGCACCTCGGCGATCCCGAACTCCATGGAGAAGTACGCGATGGAGCTCGGCGCGTCGGCCTGGTCCTGATACCACCGCGGCTGGGCCAGGTAGTCGGCGAGGTCGTCAGCCGCGTCGGAGAGCCGGCGCAGGAACCGCTTGTCCCTCGACAGCGCGGCCAGCCGGGCCGGGGAGACCGCGCCCAGCAGCCGGACCGGGTCGCCGCCGCAGTCCCGCCACAGGTCGGGATCCACGTACGCGAAGAGGTCCAGCGTGTCCTGGTGCCAGGACCAGCGCAGGTTCATGACGAGGTCGCTCAAGGCGGCCAGCTCCGGCGGCAGCGTGGCCCGCACGGTGAAGCGTCGAAGTGCTCTCACGTGCGGGGAGGGTACGGGAGTCGGGCCACGGCCCGGACCGCACTCGGCAACGTTTTCACCCGCCCGCTGCAAGTGTTCCCAGTGCGAGAGGGAAGCCGCAGGTCAAGCCCGCGCGGGGGGCGGGCGCGAGATCACACCGGTGACACGATCCCGTACTCGTGGATCTTGCGGTAGATCGTGGCCCGGGACATGCCGAGCGCCCGGGCCGCCTTCACCTTGTTGCCGCGGGAGTCGAGCAGGCTGCGCACGATCGCGTCCCGCTCCATCGACTCCAGGGGGTTGAGCCGGCGGCGGGACACCGTCCGGGACTCCGGCGGCAGGTCGTCCGGCCGGATCACCCCGGTCCGGCGGAGCTGCACAACCCCGCGCAGCACCCCGAGCACCTGCTCCACGTTGCCGGGCCAGCTGGCCCGCATCAGCAGCTGCAGGGCCTCCGGCGAGCAGGACAGCGAGCCGCCGTGCCCGAGCCGGGCCAGCAGGAACGGCACCAGCCGCTGCAGGTCCTCGATGTGGTGCCGCAGCGGCGGGATCGGCACCGTGCCGGGGAACAGCCGCAGCAGCTTGGTCAGCTCCTTGCCGCGCTGGGCCGGCGCGGCCGGGGTGACCACGGTGACCGCGACCCAGGGCCGGGCCGGCAGCCGGGCCGCGTCCTGCAGGGTGGCCTCGACCGCACGCAGCGTCGGCCCGTCCAGCGTGTCCACGTGCCGCAGCACCACGCTGTCGGCCTCCTCCAGGACCGTACGGCGGACCGTGTCCAGCCAGCCGGGCGTGCCCGACTCGGCCGCGTCCAGCATCGCGAACCGGCCGACCGGCTGCCGCCTCAGTTGCACCGCCCGCAGCACCGCGGCCTTGCCCACCCCGGGCTCGCCCTCGACCGCGACCCACTCGCCGGCCCGGTAGGCCTTCTCGACCTCGTCGCAGGCCCGCAGCCACAGCGGCGACGAGCCGACCAGGCCCGGCAGCACAGACCGGGTCGCGCCGGCCGGCCGCTGCGCCGGCACCGTCACGGCCGCGACCAGCTTGACCTGCACGACGCCGCCGTCGCCGGGCCCCGGCACCGGCCGCACCATCATCCGGGCCGTCGACCCGCTGGGCAGCTCGACCACCAGGCGGCCGGACCGGCCCGCCGCCAGCGCGTCGGCCCCGTGCCCGAGCAGGGCGGCCTGGTCGGCCGGGTCCAGCATCGTGCGGGCCAGGTCGTTCATCATCGCCACGTCGCTGTCGACGGCGAACACGATCCCGGCCGTACGCCGGCAGACCCGCAGGTATTCGTGGAACAGCTCCAGCTCGCGGGTGCCCGCGTCGGCCAGCAGCTGCTGCCGGATCTGCTCGGCCGTCGACTTCGCCAGTGTGAGCAGCAGCGAGCCGGCGTCCCGGCGCCAGCAGGTCAGGTCGACCGCGCCGACGGTCTTGCCGGAGATCGGGTGGTGGATCGGCACCCCGGCGCAGGCCAGGTTCTCCAGGTGCTCGGCGTAGTGCTCGTGCCCGAACACGCTCATCGGCCGGCCGCCCTCCAGCGC
>DATDKW010000274.1:0-10678 GCA_036519715.1 Mycobacteriales bacterium | reverse complement strand
CGTGGCCGAGGACGTCACCGCGGCCATCGCCACGCTGGCCGCCGGCGCCGGCCCCGGGGACGCGGTGATCATCTTCCCGGAGGGCGGCAACTTCTCCGAGCGCCGCCGGTCCCGGGCCATCGAGCGGCTGCGCGGGCTCGGTCACGCCGACGAGGCGGCCAAGGCCGAGAGCATGCATCACCTGATGGCGCCCAAGCCCGGCGGCACGCTGGCCGCGATGGCCGCCGCTCCGGACGCGGACGTGCTGCTGGTCGCGCACGAGGGTCTGGAGGACCTCTCCTCCCTCGCCGACCTGTGGCGCGGGCTGCCGATGGACGACGTGGTCGAGGTCAAGTGGTGGCTGGTCGAGTCGGACGAGCTGCCCTGCGACCGCGACCTCGACGGCCAGGTCGACTGGCTCTTCGATTGGTGGTCCCACCTCGACACCTGGATCGCCACCCACCGCCCGCCCGGACACTCCCGCTGACAGCTCCTACTGAGCCACCGCGAGCGGCGGCCGCCCAGGCCGCCGACTCCACGCCCGAGCGAACGCCTCGATCGCCCGTGCATCCCACAGCGGACCCATCGCCACCTCGACCAGCGGCGCCGGGAAGGTGTCGTGCTCCCGCAGCTGGTGCACCCGCTGACGGGAGACGCCCAGCATCTGGCCGACCTCGCTGGCACCGACCAACTCGGGAAGCGTCGGCTGGGCGGCCCGGCGTTCCTGCTCGGCCTCGGCGATCGCCTCGACAGCGATCAGCGGACCGCCGAGCACCGCCTCCGGGTTGATGCCGGATAGCAGCTTCCGGCCGGACTCGATCGCGTCGGCCGGGTCCGGCCCCGGCAGATACAGCGTCACGGTCACCCGGTGCTCGCGGGGCAGCGCAGCGACGGAGACGTCGGTCGAGCTCTCGTCGAGGGCGGTCTCCACGGTCTGCAGCGTGGCCTCGTCCGGAGCCGCGTCGTAGGTGAACGTGACCGACCAGTGCTCGCTCGTGCGCTCGTCCATCATTCGGCGCCCTTCCTGCGCTGTGCGCGTTGCTCTCGCTTGCTCGGCGGTGGCACCTGCAGGCCGGCCCGCTTCAACGCCTGCTGCAACTCGATCATCCGGCGCCAGGAGCGGCCTGGCGTTGCCGGATACCTGGCGACGTAGTTTCCTTCTGGGTCGTAGAACCGGCTGTAGCCGCTCGCGTCGATCCTGACGTCCCACTGCGACTCGGCCCACCGGATCAATGCGCCCAAGTCTTTCTCGTCCACGATCGCCCTTCCCTTGCGAGCTGTCAAGAGATAAGGGTGGGACGATACAGCGACAAGGGTTTGTACGCCTTGTGACACACCGGCTGGCGCCAGCTTGTCGGCGGGCGAGGCGGTGCAGGGGTCAGACGCTGCCGGTGAAGGTGTCGCAGTTGGCGGGGTTGCCGCTCCGGTAGCCGGTGGTGAACCACTTCTGCCGCTGCGCCGACGTGCCGTGGGTGAACGACTCGGGGCTGACCCGGCCCTGGGCCTTGGACTGGATCCGGTCGTCACCGACCGACGCCGCCGCGTCCAGCGCGATCGAGATGTCGTTGGCGGTGATCGAGGCGAACAGCGGCTTGCCGTTGGCGCCGCTGGTGGTGGTCGCGTTCTTGGCCCAGGCCCCGGCGTAGCAGTCGGCCTGTAGCTCCAGCCGGACCGAGCCGCTCTGCGGGCCGGTCTCCTTGCCGACCCGGTCGGAGGTGCCGAGCAGATTCTGGATGTGGTGGCCGTATTCGTGGGCGACCACGTAGCCCTGCGCGAACGAGCCCCCCTTGGCCCCGAACCGGGTGCTCAGCTCGTCGAAGAAGCCCAGGTCGAAGTAGGCCTTGCCGTCGGCCGGGCAGTAGAACGGGCCGACGTCGGTGGTCGCGTTGCCGCAGCCGGTCTGGACCGAGCCGGAGAAGATGATCGTCTCGGCCGGCTGGTAGCGGCTGCCCAGCGCCTTCGACCAGTAGGCCTGGACGCTGTTGGTGTAGCCCACGATCCGGCAGTCGTCCCGGGCGTTGGCATCGGCGCCGGTCTTGCACACGCCGGACAGCTCCTCCTGGGACACCGCCCCGGTCTGCCCGGGCTGGAACGGGCTCTGCACCCCGACCCCGCCGGTGCCGCTGGTGGGGTCGTTGCCACCGAGCACGCTGATCACCAGGTAGATGATCACGCCTACGATGCCGAGCCCACCTCCGCCGAGGGCGAGCCCGCCGCCGCCGATGCCCCGGCGGTCGCCGACCTGGGAGGTGTCCAGACTCGCGTCGTCGTTGAACGTCACAGCGGCAACCTTCCCTGCCCGGTGGCTCGCGACACTCGTCCGCGTACCTCACGCTCGGTGACCGTCTCGATGGTGCCGCCGGCGGCGCCGAGGCCAAGCAGCCGGGCGCGCAGGTCGGGGGCGTTCCGGTGCAGGGTGATCCCGGTTCCCGCCCCGTCGGCCCAGTCCCGGCTGGCCCGGTTCCCGGCCACCGCCAGCGGCAGCACGCTGCGCCCGGTCGCCAGCGCGTCCCGGGCCGCGGTCAGGTCGGCCAGCGTCGCGTCCAGGACCCGGGCCAGCGCCTCCCGGTTGGTGTCGCAGAGCGCGGCGACGAACTCCGCCCGGGTGCCCGCGACGCGGGTGCCGTCCCGGAACGAGCCCGCGGCCAGCGCCTTGGCCAGCGGCCCGCCGGCGGCCCCGGCGACCGCCAGCGCGGAGGCCAGCAGGTGCGGCAGGCCGCTGATCCGGGCCTGGGCCTCGTCGTGGTCGACCGCGGTGGCCGGCACCACCCGGCAGCCGGCCGCGGTGACCAGCTCGGCCACGGTCAGCCAGCGGTCCAGGTCGGTGTCGTCCTCCAGGACCAGCACCCAGGCCGCGTCGTCGAGCAGGGCCGGGTCGCTGGCGCCGAAGCCGGACCGCTCGATCCCGGTCATCGGGTGCCCGCCGACGTACCTGTCCCGCAGGCCGGCGGCCCGGGCCGCGGCCAGCACCGGGACCTTGACCGAGCCGACGTCGGTCACGACCGGACCGTCACCGGGGGCTGGTGTCCCGGCCGGCTGACCGGCCAGTCCGGACAGGACGGCCGGCAGCACGTCCATCGGGGTGGCCACCACGACCACGTCGGTGCCGGTGACGTTCTCGGCCACGGTCAGGCCCTGCCGCGCGGCCAGCTCCCGGGTCGCCGGGTCGGTGTCCCAGACCCGGACGTCGTGGCCGGGCGCGAGCCGGCGCGCCACCGACCCGCCGATCAACCCCAGCCCGACCACCGCGATCCGCACGCGGTCATCGTGCCGTACGGGCTCAGCCGGTCGCCGATCCGGCGGGGCCCTCGACGGTGTCCGTCCCGGGCGGGGCCGGGGCGATCGGCTCCAGCAGCAGCCCGATCTGCAGCGCCTCGACCAGGGTCGGCACGTCGGCCGCCGCGACCTGGACCGTCCCGGTGCAGCGGCCGCCGTCCCACAGCGACAGCACGACCAGGCTGTCGCCGTCGCCGTGCCAGCTCACCCGCAGCGCCCGGCCGCCTCCGCGCACGTCCCGGACGACGCCACCGAGCCTGGGCAGCGGCAGCACCTCACCCATGACCGGACTATGCGCCCCCCGGCCGGGTGTGTAAACAGGCCTCAGGGCGCGGTCGTGCCGCGTTCCTGCTCCTGCGCGACCACCGCGGCCACGTCCGACAGCCGCCGCAGCCCGGCCAGCGGCTGCGCCATCCGCTGGTTGCCGGCGAAGTGCTCGGCGTTGCGGTCCAGGAAGGCCCAGTAGCCGGCCGTGAACGGACAGGCGTCCTCGCCCAGCCGCTTCTTCGGGTCGTACCGGCAGCCGCCGCAGAAGTCGCTCATCCGGTCGATGTAGGCGCCGCCGGCCGCGTACGGCTTGGTCGCCATGATGCCGCCGTCGGCCCACTGCGACATGCCGACGACGTTGGCCAGCATCACCCAGTCGTACCCGTCCACGAAGGACAGGTGGAACCACTCGACCAGCTCGGCCGGCGACAGTCCCCGCTGCAGGCCGTAGTTGCCCAGCACCATCAGCCGCGGGATGTGGTGGACCCAGCCGCGCTCGCGCAGCCCGCCGAGCACGGTGGACAGGCAGCGGGCCTGGACCGTCCGGTCCGCGTCCAGGTCCCGGAACCAGTCCGGAATCGTCTGCCGGGCCTGCAGCGCGTTGCGGCGGCGGTAGTCCGGGCCGAGGTGCCAGTAGAGCGCCCAGACGTACTCGCGCCAGCCCAGCACCTGCCGGACGAACCCCTCCGTGCTGGCCAGCGGGGCGTGCCCGGCCCGGTAGGCCTCCTCGGCCGTGTGGACGATCTCCAGCGGGTGGAGCAGGCCCAGGTTCATCGCCGGGGACAGGGCCGAGTGCGCCATCCACGGGTCGCCGGCCAGCATCGCGTCCTCGTACGGGCCGAAGGTCGGCAGCCGGTGCCGGACGAAGTGGCGCAGCGCCAGCAGGGCCTCGTCCCGGGTGGCCGGGGCCCAGCGCGGGCCGTCGTCGCCGACGAACTCCATCTCGCCGGCGGCTTCCCACCGGTCCAGGTCGGCCCGGACGGAGGCGTCGATCTCGTCCTCCTCCGGCCACCAGGGCTCCCGCACGTCCAGCGCGGTCACCCCGCGCGGTGGCGGGTGCCGGTTCTCGGCATCCAGGTTCCAGATGCCGCCGGCCGGGTCGACGCCGTCCATGAGGACCTCGTGCCGGCGCCGGTTCTCCCGGTAGAAGTCCTCCAGCAGCAGCCGGCGTTTCCCCCGGCCGGCGGCCCAGGCCGCGAACTCCTCCCGGGTCGTGGCGTACCCGCGGTCGGGCAGCACCTCGGCCACGGCCGGGTGCCGCCGCACGAACCCGTCGGCGGAGAACGACGTCGGCTGGGTGACCGTCACCGGCTCGTCCAGCGCCTCTCCGTACGTGCGGGTCTGCCGGAAGATCGCCTGGTCGCCCAGCTCCGCGGCCCGGTGCCGGATGGCCGAGAGCACCAGGTGGGCCTTCTGCCGGTGGAAGCGCCGCCGCGCCAACACCGCGCGGGACTCGATGAGCAGCACCGGCTGTCCGGGTTCGTCCAGGTAGTGCGGTCCCAGCTGGTCCCCGAACACCCACCGCCGCATCCGGGTACCCCATCACGACCCCGCGTGCCTCGCATCCCGGGCTATCGGCCGGGCATCCGGTCTGCGACCATCGCCGCGACAGCGCGCGCAAGGAGGCCGGGGTGGCGGAGGACGGCTTCGCGATGGCGGTCTTCCGCGAGGACGGGCGCTGGGACTGCGCGCTGCTCCCGCCGGCCGTGCTCGACGACCTGGACCGGTGCGTGACGGCGCTCCGCCACCAGCCGCCCGAGGGCGGCCCGATCGCGCTGGTGAACGTGGCCGACGAGTTCTTCGTGGCGCTGCGGTTCGGGCCGACCGGGGAGCTGCGGGTGCTGCTGTCCGACGTGACCGCGGCCGAGGAGTGGGAGCTGGCCCGGCAGGCCCTCGACCTGCTCGGCGGCTCCGATCCGGGTGAGGCACCGGACGATCCCGAAGAGGTGTGGCCGGCCGGCGACCTGGGCATCTTCCGCGACCTGGGACTGGACGAACGGGACCTGGGCTTCATCCTGGACGATGTGGATCTGTGGGCGGACGAGATGCTCACCGCGGTCGCGGATCGGATCGGGGTGGGCCCCCAGTTCGCCCGGGTCCTGGACGCGCTGCAGCCGGCTGACTGACTGTTCCGGAGGGACGTACGTGTCGTACTTCGCTGCCGCCCTGGCTCGGACCCGGGCCGGCTGGACCGCCGAGGAGCTCGACCTCGACGGGGTGTCCGATGTGGACGAGGTCGCCGAGCGGGTCCGGGACGTCGACGGCGACGCCGAGACCGCGCTGCTGTTCGTCGAGGAGGACGACGAGTACGTGGCGATCCTGCGGGTCGACGCCGGCTCCGACGAGCCCCGGGTGTTCGTGTCCGACGGGCTGGCGGCGGAGTCGTACCCGGTGGCCGGGATCTTCACCGGCGCGGTCGAGGACGAGCTGCCGGTCCCGGACGCCGACGACGAGGACGCGCCGCCGCCGGACTCCGAGCCGGTCGGCGACGCCGACCTGCTGGCCGACCTGGGCACGCCCCGGCGCGACCTGATCGCCCTGGTCACCGGCGAGCGCACGCTGCCGGCCGACGTGATCAGCGAGGTCTGCGAGCGGGCCGGCTGCCTCGACGAGCTCGAGACGCTGCGCGGCGCGTGAGCCCGTACGACCCGGTGATGCGGCGGGCCCTGGCCCTGGCCGCGGCGGCCGTGGACACCGGCGACGTGCCGGTCGGCGCGGTCGTGCTGTCCCCGGACGGCGGCGTGCTGGGCGAGGCCGCCAACGCCCGGGAGCGCGACGGCGACCCCACCGCGCACGCGGAGGTCCTGGCCCTGCGGGCGGCCGCGGCTGCTGTGGGCAGCTGGCGGCTGTCCGGATGCACGCTGGTCGTGACGCTGGAGCCGTGCACGATGTGCGCCGGCGCGGTCGTCCTGTCCCGGGTCTCCCGCCTGGTCTACGGCGCCGACGACCCCAAGGCCGGCGCGGTCGGCTCCCTCTGGGACGTGGTCCGCGACCGCCGCCTCAACTCCCGCCCCGAGGTGGTCCGCGGCGTCCTGGCCGAGGAGTCGGCGGCCCTGCTGCGCGGCTTCTTCACCGCCCACCGGACCGGCTGACCGGTCGCGTACACTCTCCCGCGGTGGAGTCGCCTAGTGGCCGAGGGCGCACGCCTCGAAAGCGTGTGAGGTGAAAGCCTCCGTGGGTTCAAATCCCACCTCCACCGCCACCTGACCAGCACAAGCGCCGGACCGCGCCCGCCGGGTGCGATCCGGCGTCGTCGTCTCTGATCGCGGCAAGGATCGTCCTGGGTGGGCGGGTGGCGACCCTATGATCCGCGGATGGGGTTCGACGTCGTGGCGGATGCGTACCTGGCGTTCATGGGGCGGTATTCGGAGCCGCTGGCCGGGTTGTTCCTGAAGGCGGCGGGGGTCCGGGCGGGGCAGACGGCGCTCGATGTCGGGTGCGGGCCGGGGGCGTTGACGGCGCGGTTGGCCGAGGTGCTGGGTCCCGAGCGCGTCCTGGCGGTCGACCCGTCGGAGGCGTTCGTGGGGGCCGCGCGCGAGCGGTGCCCGGGGGTGGACGTACGGCGCGGGGTCGCCGAGGAGCTGCCGTTCGGCGACGGCAGCGTGGACATTGCGCTGGCGCAGCTGGTCGTGCACTTCATGGCCGATCCGGTCGCCGGGCTGCGGGAGATGGGGCGGGTGTCGCGCGGGGTGGTCGCGGCGACCGTGTGGGACCACGGCGGCGGGACCGGGCCGCTGAGCGTCTTCTGGGCCGCCGTGCGGGACCTGGACCCGGCGAATCCGGGCGAGGGCGAGCGCGCCGGCACCCGGGAGGGGCAGCTGGCCGAGCTGTTCCGGGCCGCCGGTCTGACCGGCGTCGAGTCCGGCGTGCTCACGGTGGCCGTGCCGTACGAGACCTTCGAGCAGTGGTGGCACCCCTACACGCTGGGCGTCGGGCCGGCCGGGGACCACGTCGCCGGGCTGGACGACCAGCAGCGGGAGGCGCTGCGGGAGCGGTGCCGGGAGCGGCTGCCGGAGCCGCCGTTCGAGATCCGGGCGTTGGCCTGGTTCGCCCGGGGCCGGGCCGGGGAGTCGTCGACTCCGTGACCGTCCCGGACATCGTGCGGGCCAAGGGCGGTGACCGGTGGGTGGCCGCGCTGCCCGCGACGATCGCCGCGCTGGAGGAGAGCTGGGGCATCACCGTCGGGGTGCCACTGCCCGGTGGCACCTCGGCGTACGTGGCCCGAGCCAGCACCGCGACCGGCGAGCCCGCCGTGCTCAAGATCTCCGTGCCTGGCATCGGGTTCGACCGCGAGATCCGGACGCTGTTCGCCGCCGGCGGCCGCGGGTACGCCCGGGTGCTCGCCGCCGACCCCGGCCGCGACGCGGTCCTCCTGGAGCCGCTGGGCGAGGCCCTGAACCGTTCCGGCCTGACCCCGGAGGCGCAGCTCGACGTGCTGGCCGGGCTACTGCCGCTGGCCTGGCAGGTGCCGGTCGGGGACCAGGCGCCCGAGGACAAGGCCGCTGGCCTCATCGCGTTCATAGAGGAGCACCGGCAGCCCGGGCACGACCGGGTCGTCGCGGAAGCCCTGCGCTGCGCCGAGCGGCGGTCGGCCGCCTTCGACCCGGACCGCTGCGTACGGGTGCATGGCGATGCGGCTGCCGCCAACGTGCTGCGGCGGCCCGGCGGCGGTTGGGCTTTCGTCGACCCGGCCGGGTTCGTCGGCGACCCCGACTACGACCGGGGCGTGGCCGCCCGGGACTGGTGCGAGGAGCTCACCGCGGCCGCGGACCCGCGGGCACTGCTGGAGTCGTACTGCCGCCGGCTCGGCGGCGACCCCGAGTCCGTCCGGCAGTGGGCTTTCGTCGAACGCGTCTCCACCGGCCTGTACGTCGCGTCGCTCGGCGGGCAGAGCCTCCACCTCGCCACCGCCGCCGCGCTGCTGGACGGCACCTAGCCGCCGGGGCGGCCGCCGGGCACAGCCCCGGAGCCCGGCATAGGCTCGGCCGATGCCGCCGGTCATCGCTGTCGCCAGTGGGAAGGGCGGCGTGGGGAAGACCAGCGTCGCGGTCGCGCTCGCGAAGGAGCTGGTCCGGCGGGGCCGGCGGACCGGCCTGCTCGACGCCGATCTGCACGGTCCGGATGTGCCGCGCATGCTCGGCATCCGCCGGGACCGGACCGCGCGCAGCGTGACCCTCACCGCGGCGAAGGGCGAGCGGAACGCCGAACTGGAGGCGGTCGACGTCGACGGTCTCAAGGTCGCGTCGGTCGGCTTCCTGCTCGGCGGCGACCAGAGGCTGACCATGGCCGGCTCGTTCGCGGAGCTGATGCTGGGGCGGCTGATCAAGCAGACCGTCTGGGGCGAGCTGGACGTGCTGGTCGCCGACCTGCCGCCCGGCACCGGCGAGGTCCAGCAGGGCCTGCTGGCGCTGTCCGACGACGTCTCGGCGCTGCTGGTCGTGACCCCGGCCGAGGTGTCGCACCTCGACACCGGCCGGGCCGTCGCCGTGCTCCGCCAGGCCAAGGTCCCGCTGCTGGGCGGGGTGGAGAACATGGCCTACCTGACCTGCCCGCACTGCGGCGAGCGGACCGCGCTGCACACGCCCGCCCCGGCCGACCGGACGATCTGGGCACTGGGCGTGCCGCAGCTGGCCGCCATCCCGTTCCGGACCGACGCCGTGGTCCAGCAGGAGGACGTCGTCCCCCTGGCCGACGCGGTCGAGGCCAGAATGACGGCATGAGCTACGTCGTCATCAACGCGCTGACCGTGCCGGACGGCAACGGCGAGGTGCTGGAGCAGCGGTTCGCCGGCCGGGCCGGGCTGGTAGACCAGGCCGAGGGCTTCGAGGCGTTCCAGCTGCTGCGGCCGGCCGACGGCGCCGACCGCTACCTGGTGCTGACCCAGTGGCGCAGCAAGGCCGACTTCGAGGCCTGGCAGAGCTCCCGGGAGTTCGGGAAGGGGCATGCGCAGGCGGCCCAGGACCGCAACTCCGACCGTCCCGCCTCGACCTCCGGCGAGGTCTGGCAGTTCGAGGTCATCCAGACCGCGTGACGCGGCTAGGGCCTGAGGGCGCGGAGCTGCTCAGCGTGCGCCGGGAGGTGGAACGACGCCTGGATGCCGAGCAGCACGCCCCATGGCATCGGCCGGTCGACCGCGATCGTGTCGCCGTCCTGGATGAAGACCGGTACGACCGTCGCCGCCTGCGCCTCGGTCAGCCGCTCGACCAGGTCGCAGAGCCCGGCCCCGCTGCGCCGCAGCGCGGACACGTCGGCCGGCGACGGCTGCAGCGATGCCCGGTTGTCGAAGCGGGCCGGCCGCCCGGCCAGGATGTCGGCTGTCACGCCGGCCAGCAGGTCGTCATTCAGGGCCAGGTGCCCGACGATCTGCCCGGCGTCCCACTCACCCGGCGGCGGCGGCCCGAAGCCGCCCGCCTCCACCTCGACCGCGACGGTCTCGTACGCCTTCCGCAGGTCGGTCGTGTCCATCGATCAGCCCTCCGCCGCAGTCCGGAACAGTCCCAGCACGTGCCCCCACGCGTCCGGCCCCTCGTACGGAGCCCGCGCCGCCGCCGCCCGGTCCCCGTACGCTTCCCAGCCGGAATGGGTGAGCTCGACCCGGGTGCCGTCCTCGTCGGCGAGGAACTCGACCGACACCACCGTGTGCGGCCCGGCGGACCGGCCCGGGTGCCACGTCACCGCGAACCGCCGCGGCGGCTCCCAGGCCAGCACCTCGCCCCAGACCTCGGCGTCCCCGTCGGCCGAGCGCTCGACCAGCCGCCCGTCGTCGAACCGCAGCCCCACCGCCCGGGAGCCGAAGCAGCCGTGGGTCGACAGCGGCCACCAGTCGCCGATCCGGTCGGTGAAGACCCGGAAGGCGTCCACAGGCGACCGTCGCACGTGGACGGACGCCAGCACCGGCGCGCTCACCGGTCCTCCTCGGTCAGCCCGGCCGCCGCCTCGAGCGCGGCCCCCCACAGGTCGTCGAAGTAGGCCCGCAGCGCGCCCAGCCCGTCCGGGTCGACCTGGTAGAGCCGCCGGGTGCCCTCCCGGCGCTGGGTGACCAGGCCGACCTCCAGCAGCACGCCGAGGTGCTGCGAGACCGCCGACCGGCTCACCGGGAGGCCCTCGGCCAGCTCGCCGGCGGCCCGCGGACCGTGCCGCAGCCGCTCGAACACCG
>DATDKW010000273.1:0-9984 GCA_036519715.1 Mycobacteriales bacterium | reverse complement strand
GCCGGCCAGGGCCGCGGCGGCCAGCGCCAGGCCGGCCAGCACGGCCAGCGTGGCCGGCCTGGTCGCCAGCGCCCAGGCCACCGTCAGCGCGGCCAGGCCGAGCGCGCCGACCGGCGCCACCCGCCCGCCGACCCGCAGGCGAGCCGCCGGAGTCCCGGCGCCCGGAGTCCCGGTGGCCGGCGCCACTCGCGCCGTGAGGGCGGTGGCGGCGAGGGTGGCCGCGGCCAGCACGGCTAGCGTGACCGGGTACGGCAGGTGCAGGGAGACCGGGGCGACCAGCGCCGTCACCCCGGCGCCGGCCAGCAGCGCCCAGGACCGCACCGGCAGGATCAGCGCCACCCCCGCGGCCGCCAGCACCGCCACCGCGACCAGCAGCCGCGGCAGCGCGGGCAGGTCCGGTGCCGCCACCCCCGTCCAGGGCGCCGCCGCGGTCGCCCCCGGCACGGCGGCGGCGACGACCGCCCCGGCCAGCGCGGCCAGCACCCCGGGCCCGAGCAGGACCCCGGCCGCCACCCGCAGTCCCGGCGACCGCCACGGCAGGGCGGCGACGGCCAGGCCGACGGCGGTCACCGCCAGGACCGGCCCGCCGTCGACCCCGTCGAGGACCGCCCGCAGCGGGGCCAGGATCCCGGCCGCCGCGGCCAGCACGCCGGCGGCCATACCGACCTCCCGGGCGCCGCCCAGCGCCCCGGTCAGCGCGCCCACCACCGCCACCGCACCGGCCAGCACGAGCAGCACCACGGCCACGGCCCCGACCGGAGCGGCATACGCCGGCGGCAGCAGCACCAGCACGGCGGAGGCCCACGACAGCCCGCCGCCGACGCCGGCGACGACCCGCAGCACCCGGTCCCGGAGCAGCAGGTCCAGGGCCGCGACGGCGAGCAGCGCGCCGGCCACCCACAGGACCCCGCCCCGCCCGGCCAGCAGCGGCAGCGCCGGCTGGGCCAGCGCCAGCGCGGCCGGCCGGACCCCGCGCAACCCCGGCAGGGCCAGCCCGTACAGGCCCCAGCCCAGCGCGACCACCCCGAGCACCGCCCCGGCGTACGACGAGGCGGGCGGGCCGCCGAGGCCGAGCAGGTCCAGCCGCCTCAGCAGGTACGCGTCGAGCAGCACCAGCAGCAGCCCGACCGCCGCGACGGTCTCCGCGGTCGCGGCCAGCCGCCGCCGCAGCAGCAGGACCGGCAGGCCCAGCGCGACGACCGTGACCGCGCCCAGCACCGCGGCCCGCCCGCCGATGCCGAGCCGGCTCCACGCCACCAGCGTGAACACGATCGACGCCACGCCCAGCAGCAGCCCGCCCAGCGCCAGCAGCACCGCCTGCACCGACACCCGGGACGCCTCCCGGGTCGGCGGCACGACGACCGGCGGGGCGGCGGCCGGCCCGGGCCGGACGGGCACGGACACGAGCGCCGTCCGCTCCCGCATCAGCTGGTCGTACCGGGCGTACAGGGAGCGGAGCTCGAGATCGATCTCGGCGACGCGGGACGAGGGTGGCCGGCTCATGCCGATCACCCTCGTCGCGCCCGGCCCGGGCCGGATCGCCAGGAACGCTCAGCCGGGCTGAGCGGAACTACCTAGGGCCGGCCGAGCGCCCGGTAGGTCCAGCCCGCCGCCCGCCACACTGCCGGGTCGAGCGCATTGCGCCCGTCCACGATCCGGGCCGAGCCGACCACGGACGCCAGCTTGCCCGGGTCCATGTCGCGGAACTCGGCCCACTCGGTCAGCAGCAGCAGCACGTCGGCCCCGCGAGCCGCCTCCAGCGCCGAGGACGCCATCGCCAGCTGCGGGTACGCCCGCTTGGCGTTGGCCATCGCCTCCGGGTCGTACACGATCACGGCCGCGCCGAGCTTCTGCACGGCCGCGGCCACGTCCAGCGCGGGGGAGTCGCGGATGTCGTCGGAGTTGGGCTTGAAGGCGGCGCCCCAGACGCACACCCGCTTGCCCGCGTACTCCCCGTCGAGCAGCTCGCGGCCGAGGTCGACGGCGCGGGCCCGGCGGCGCTTGTTGATCGCGTCGACCTCCTCGAGGAACTGCAGCGCGTCCTGCGCGCCCAGCTCCTCGGCCCGGGCCATGAAGGCGCGGATGTCCTTGGGCAGGCAGCCGCCGCCGAAGCCGAGCCCGGCGTGCAGGAACCGCTTGCCGATCCGGGTGTCGTAGCCGAGCGCCTCGGACAGCTTTGTCACGTCCGCGTGCACGACCTCGCATACCTCGGCCATGGCGTTGATGAACGAGATCTTGGTGGCCAGGAACGAGTTGGCGGCCACCTTGACCAGCTCGGCGGTGGCGAAGTCGGTCACCACGACCGGCGTCCCGGCCTCCAGGATCGGCGCGAACGCCGCCCGCAGCGTCTGCTCGGCCGCGTCCGAGTGCACCCCGAAGACCAGCCGGTCCGGGTGCAGGGTGTCCTCGACGGCGAAGCCCTCCCGGAGGAACTCCGGGTTCCAGGCCACCTCGACCTGGTCCGACGGCGCCAGCGAGGTGACCAGGTCGGCCATCCGCTGGGCGGTGCCGGCCGGCACGGTCGACTTGCCCACCACCAGCGCCGACCGGGTCAGCAGCGGGGCCAGCGTGGAGAAGGCCGACTCGACGTAGCGCATGTCGGCGGCGTAGCTGCCCTGGGACTGCGGCGTGCCCACGCAGACGAAGTGCACGTCCGCGAACTCCGCCACCTCCTCGTACGAGGTGGTGAAGCGCAGCCGGCCCGAGTCCAGGGTCTTGCGCAGCAGCTCCGGCAGCCCCGGCTCGAAGAACGGCACCTCGCCGGCAGACAGGCGGGCCACCTTGGCCTCGTCGACGTCGAGGCCGATCACGTCGTAGCCGAGCTCGGCCATGCAGACCGCATGCGTGGCGCCGAGGTATCCGGTGCCGAGCACCGACAGGCGGGGCCGGGCGCCCGGCGATTGACCGAAAGTCATCGCGGCAGCGTACGGCACCGCAGGTGAGATCCCCGAAAAGTGCACCGGGCCGGGAACCCGACCGGCCGGTAACCTGGAGGCGTGAACCCCTCCTTCGAGACCTACCGGCTGGCCGAGGAGCACGACCTGCTCCGCGAGTCGGTCCGCCAGCTGGCCGAGGACAAGATCGCGCCCCGGGCGGCCGAGACCGACGAGACCGAGCAGTTCCCGTGGGACGTCTACGAGGCGCTGCGCAAGTCCGACCTGCACGCCGTGCACATCCCGGAGCAGTACGGCGGGGCCGGGGCCGACTCGATCGCCACCGTGATCGTCATCGAGGAGGTCGCCCGCGCCTGCGCCGCGTCCTCGCTCATCCCCGCGGTCAACAAGCTCGGCACGATGCCGGTGCTGCTGTCCGCGTCCGAGGAGCTCAAGCAGGAAGTGCTGCCTCCGGTGGCCAGCGGCGACGCCATGTTCTCGTACGCGCTGAGCGAGCGGGAGGCCGGATCCGACGCGGCCGCGATGCGCACCCGGGCCGTCCGCGACGGCGACACCTACGTGCTCAACGGCACCAAGGCCTGGATCACCAACGCCGGCGTCTCGACGTACTACACGGTGATGGCCTCGACCGACCCGTCCAGGGGCGCCAACGGGATCTCGGCCTTCGTCGTGCACAAGGACGACCCGGGCTTCTCGGTCGGCACCAAGGAGCGCAAGCTCGGCATCAAGGGCTCCCCCACCTGCGAGATCTACTTCGAGGACTGTGTGATCCCGGCCTCCCGGCGGATCGGCGAGGAGGGCACCGGGTTCAAGACCGCGCTGCGCACCCTCGACCACACCCGGCTCACCATCGGCGCGCAGGCCGTCGGCATCGCCCAGGGCGCGCTCGACGCCGCCATCGCGTACGTCAAGGAGCGCAAGCAGTTCGGCAAGTCGGTCAGCGACTTCCAGGGCGTGCAGTTCATGCTCGCGGACATGGCGATCCGCACCGAGGCCGCCCGCCAGCAGGTGTACGTGGCGGCGTCGATGGCCGAGCGCGGCGCCCCCGGGCTGACGCTGGCCTCGGCCGCGGCCAAGGTCAACGCGTCCGACACCGCGATGGCGGTGACCACCGACGCGGTCCAGCTGTTCGGCGGGGCCGGCTACACCCGCGACTTCCCGGTCGAGCGGATGATGCGCGACGCCAAGATCACCCAGATCTACGAGGGCACCAACCAGATCAACCGCATGGTCATCGCCCGCCAGCTGCTGCGCTGACCCGCGGCGGGTTCAGAGGCGGGGGTCGACCGGCTCGGATTCGAGGGCCAGGACGGCGAAGACGCACTCGTGGATGCGCCAGAGGGGGTCGCCGGCGGCGAGGCGGTCCAGTCCCTCCAGGCCGAGGGCGTACTCGCGCTGGGCCAGGCCGCGCTTGCGGCCCAGGTTGCGGTCCCGCAGCCGGTCCAGGTCGCGCTGGTAGCCCGGGCCGTAGATCAGCCGCAGGTAGTCCGGGCCGCGGACCTTGATGCCGGGCTGCATGACGCCGCGCCGGCCGCGGGTCAGGTTGCCGGCCGGCTTCACCACCATGCCCTCCCCGCCGGCGGCGGTCAGTGATTCCCACCAGGACGTCGCGGTGGCCACGTCCGCCGACGGCACGAACAGCCGCGCGGTCCGGGTCAGCAACTCCGGGTCGGCGTCGGCCAGCCGGTCGGCCAGGGCCAGGTGCCAGGCGTGCGGCCGGTCCGCGTACGTCGCGCCGGCCGTCGCCAGCAGCTGGAACGGCGCGATCCGCACCCCGGCCAGCCCGTCGGTCGGCCAGACGTAGCGCCGGTACGCGGCGGTGAACGCGGTCGCGTCGGCCAGCCGTGACCGCTGCCGGTCCAGCAGCGCGCCGACGTCCAGCCCGCGGGACGCCGCCTGGGCCAGCACGTCCACCGCCACCGGCAGGGCCGCCGCGGCGGCCGCGCCGACCGACGCGTACTGGTCCCGGATCAGGTCGCCGGCCTTGGCCGACCAGGGCACGATCTCCGCGTCCAGCAGCAGCCAGTCGGTGCCGAGCTCCTCGAACAGCCCGGCCTTCTCCGCCGCCGCCCCGACCCGGGTCAGCGCCTCGGCGCCGGTCGCCGGGTCGAAGAACGCCCGGCCGGTGCGGGTGTGCACCGCGCCCGCGGCCGGGTCGCGCCGGACCAGCAGCACGGCCCGCGAGCCCATGTGCTTCTCCTGGCAGACGACCTGCTCCACGCCCTCGCCGGCGTAGTAGCCCAGCGCCTCGGCCGGGTGCTCCAGCAGCCCCGGCCGGTCCGACGTGGCCGCCGGGCTCATCGTCGGCGGCAGGTAGAGCAGCCGTTCGGGCGCGATCGCGAACCGGCTCATCACCTCGATCGCGGCGGCCGCGTTCTCCTCCCGGACGGTGACCCGGCCGGCCAGGGCGGTCTCCACCACCCGCTTGCCCAGTACGTCGGTCACGTCCAGCACGCCCGGATCCCGGGCCGGCCCGGCCAGCGGCCGGACCGGCTCGTAGTACGTCTCGTGCGCCGGCACCGACACCAGTTCCCGCTCCGGCCAGCGCAGCGCGGTCAGCCGGCCGCCGAACACGCACCCGGTGTCCAGGCAGAGCGTGTTGTTCACCCACTCCGGCTCGGGCACCGGCGTGTGCCCGTACAGGACGGTGGCGCGGCCGCGGTAGTCCGCCGCCCACGGGTAGCGCACCGGCAGGCCGTACTCGTCGGTCTCGCCGGTGGTGTCGCCGTAGAGGGCGAAGTCGCGGACCCGGGCGCTCGAGCGGCCCTGCAGCTTCTCGGCCAGCCCGGCGTGCGCGACCACCAGCCGGCCGCCGTCGAGCACGTAATGGCTGACCAGGCTGTAGCAGAAGTCGGCGACGGCCCGGCGGAACTCCGGCGGCTCCGCGTCCAGCTGGGCCAGCGTCTCCTCCAGCCCGTGGCTGACCGTGACCGGACTCCCGCGCAGCGCCCGGACCAGCTTGTTCTCGTGGTTGCCGGGCACGGCCAGGGCGTGCCCGGCGGCGACCATGCCCATCACCAGCCGCAGCACCCCGGGCGAGTCCGGGCCCCGGTCGACCAGGTCGCCGAGGAACAGCGCCCGCCGGCCATCCGGGTGGACGGCATCGCCGGGGGTGACGGCGTAGCCGAGCGCGGTGAGCAGCTCGGTCAGCTCCCGCAGGCAGCCGTGCACGTCGCCGATCACGTCGAACGGCCCGCTGTCGTCGCGGCGGTCGTTGTACTGCTTCTCGTACGCGACGGTGGCCTGCTCGACCTGCTCGACGGTGTGCAGCACGTGCACCTTGCGGAAGCCCTCCCGGCCGAGCCCGCGCAGACCCCGGTGCAGGTCGGCCCGCTGCCGGCGGACCACCGCGGGCGGCAGGTCCCGGTCCGGCCGGCCGGCGTTGCGCTCCAGGCAGACCTGCTCCGGCAGGTCCAGCACGATCGCGACCGGCAGCACGTCGTGGTCGCGGGCCAGCCGCACCAGCGCGGCCCGGTCCTCCCGCTTGACGTTGGTGGCGTCGACCACGGTCAGCCGGCCGGCCCGCAGCCGGGCCGCGGCGATGTAGGACAGCACGTCGAACGCGGCCGGGGTCGCGGACTGGTCGTTCTCGTCGTCGGCGACCAGGCCCCGGCAGACGTCGCTGGACAGGATCTGGGTCGGCCGGAAGTGCCGGCGGGCGAAGGTGCTCTTGCCCGAGCCGGACGCGCCGATGAGCACCACCAGGGCCAGGTCGGGAACGGCCAGGTCCAGCGGTGTCATCTGCTCGCCTCGTCGGTCGCTCCGCTCCTCGGGCGACCGTCCGGGGATCGACCGCCCGGGGGCCCTGCGATGCTCACTCCCTCGGCGGCTCGCCGGACGAACACCGCCAGCTGGGTCGGCGGGCCGACCTCGGGGTCGTCGGCACCGACGGCCTTGCGCACGACGGTGTAGCCGTGGCGCCCGGCCACGGAGTCGGTCCAGGCCCCGAACTCGGCCCGGGTCCACTCGAACCGGTGGTCCCGGTGCCGGAAGCCGCCGGCCAGCCCGGGATAGCGCACGTTGTGCTCGGCGTTGGGGGTGGTCAGCACGACAGTGGCCGGCGCGGCCGCGGCGAAGACGGCGTGCTCCAGGGCCGGCAGCCGGTCGGGGTCGACGTGCTCGACCACCTCCATCAGCACGGCCGCGTCGTAGCCGCGCAGCCGGGCGTCGGTGTACGTCAGCGCGCCCTGCCGCAGGGTGAGCCGGGCCCGCTGCCGCTCCGGCATCCGGTCCAGGTGCAGCCGCCGGCCCGCGTCGGCGAGGGCCCGGGCGCTGACGTCCACGGCCACGATCTCGGTGAACCGCGGGTCGGCCAGCAGGGCCGGCAGCAGGGCGCCGGTGCCGGTGCCGAGGTCGACCACCCGGGCCGCGCCGGCCGCCCGCAGCTCGGCCAGCACCGCCTCCTGCCGCAGCGCCACCAGCCGCCGCGGGGCGGCCGGCTCGTCCTCGGCGTCCTCGGGCTCGTCGATCAGCCGCTCGATCGCGGCCCGGCTCAGCGACCGCTGGTGGGCCAGGTAGCGGTGCGCGATGAGGTCCCGCTCCGGGTGCGCGGCCAGCCAGCCCTCGCCGGCCCGCAGCAGCTTGTCGATCTCGTCCGTGCCGACCCAGTAGTGCTTGGCGTCGTCCAGCACCGGCAGCGCGACGTAGAGGTGGTTGAGCGCGTCGGCGACCCGCTGCCGCCCGGACAGCCGCAGGTCGACGTACCCGGACGGGCCCCACTCGGGCGGGTCGTACGGCACCGCGCGGGCGTCGACGTCCCAGCCCAGCGGGGCGAAGAAGCGCCGGGCCAGGTCCACCCCGCCGCGGCAGGACAGCGCCGGCAACCGGATCTCCAGCGGCAGCGGCCGGCCGGCCAGGTCGGGCCGCTCCTTGCTGATGCCGCGGCGGGCGCTGGCGAACACCTTGCCCAGCGCCACGGCCAGCAGGCTGGAGGCCGCGTACGGCCGGTCGTTGACGTACTGGCCGAGGCTGAAGCCCTCGGTCGCGGTCCGGGCCAGCGCGACCGGGTCGACCTCGAGCAGCAGCGCGGCGGTGCAGCGGGCCGCGGACGCCTCCGGGTAGAAGACGTGCGCGGTGCCGGACGGCAGCTCCACCTGCTGGGCCCGGCCGGGGTTCTTGTGCAGCAGGAAGCCCAGGTCCGTCGCCGGCTCGTACGTGGTGGACAGCGTCAGCAGCACACCCGGAGTGTGCCGGGTCTCACCCAGCCGGTTTCGGGCAGAGGCCGGACCCGGGTCAGGGGCCGCCGGCGGCCAGGGTGAGGCCCGGCGGGACCGCCCGCGGGTGCACCACGTAGCGGTTGCCGCCGTCGCCCTTGGCCGCGTAGAGCGCGCGGTCGGCCTGGGCCAGCAGCCGGTCCACGTCGTCGCGGGGGTCGTCGGTCACGGTGACGCCGACGCTGGCGCCGGACCAGGCCGTCACCCCGCCCGGCAGCAGGTAGGGCGAGCCGATCTCGGTGACGATCCGCTCGGCCAGCCGGGACGCGCCCTCGGTGTCGACGCCCGCGCACAGCAGCACGAACTCGTCGCCGCCGAGCCGGGCGACCAGGTCCCGGTCGCGCACCACCGAGCGCAGCCGGCGGGCGGTCTCCCGCAGCAGCTCGTCGCCGGTGGCGTGCCCGTACGTGTCGTTGACCCGCTTGAGCCCGTCGAGGTCGACCGCGATGACCGCGACGTGGCGGTGGCGGCTGTCCGGGCCGCCGTCCAGGGCGGCGATCCACTTGCGCAGCCGGTCGACCAGCAGCAGCCGGTTGCCGAGGCCGGTCAGCGGGTCGGTCAGCGCGGTCCGGCGCAGCTCCTCCTGCACCCGGTGGCGCTCGGTCACGTCCTGGGCCGAGCCCCAGGCCCGCAGCGCCCGGCCCTCGGCGTCGTGCTCGACCTCGCCCCGGACGGCCAGGTGCCGGACCTCCCCGGTGGGCATCACCAGCCGCTGGGCCAGCTCGAACGGCCCGGGCCGGGTGAACGCCCGGCGCAGGCTGGTCTCCAGCCGCTGCCGGTCGGCCGGGTGGGTGACGTCCAGCCAGAGCTGGGGCGTGACCATCACCGACTGCGGCAGCAGGCCGGCCAGCCGGTACATCTCGTCGGTCCAGGCCAGCCGCTCGGACGGGCCCGGGGAATCCCACTCCCAGCTGCCGACGTGGGCCAGCCGCTGGGTCTCGGCCAGCAGCCGCTCGCTGCGCCGCAGCCGCTGGGCCGCGCCGCGCTCGGTGCTGACGTCGGTGAAGCAGACCACCACGCTGCGGCGGCCGTCGTCGGTCGGCGGCAGCGGCGACGCGGTGGCGCTGACCCAGCGCACCTTGCCGTCGCTGCGCACGACCTTGACCAGCTCCGCGGTCGCGACCCGCTGCTCGCGCAGGCAGATCGTGCTGGGCCAGTCCTCGTGCGGCAGCGGGGCGCCGTCCTCGTGCTGCAGCACCCAGGACGGGGACCGGCGCATCAGCTCGTAGCCGGGCTCGCCCAGGATCCGCTCCGCGGCCGAGTTGACCATGGTGACCCGGTCGTACTCGTCGATGACGAGGATGCCCTGCTCGACCGAGGCCAGCACGGTGCGGTATTTCTGCCGGCTGGCCGACAGCGCCTGCTCGCTGCGCCGGCGCTGGTCCTTGGCCAGGGCGAAGTCCAGCCGGCTGCTGGCCACCCGGGCCAGCCGGGACAGCAGCGCGACGTCCTCGTCGGTGAAGTAGTCGGTGCGGTCGGAGCAGACCAGCAGCACGCCGATGGCCCGCTGGCGCTGCCGCAGCGGCAGCGACACCGTCGAGCGCAGGCCGAGGCTGCGGGCCATGGCCCGGTCGCCGCGCGGGTCGACCGTGGCGTCGGCGCTGCGCACCACCTCGCCCCGGCGCAGGGACGTCCCGCACAGGGTGCCCTCGATCGCCTGGAGTGACCCGAGCTGGTCGCGCAGCATCCCGGAGGTCGCGGCGAAGATCAGCTCGGACTCGGCCGACTCCAGCAGTTGCACCGCTGCGCCACCGGCCCGGACCAGCGCGCGGGCCCGCTCGACGCACAGCTCCAGCAGCAGCGACGGCTGGGCCGGGGCGCAGGCGATCTCCTCGATCGCGTCCAGCGCCGTGACCTGCCGGGACAGGCTCGTCCCA
>DATDKW010000272.1:0-16486 GCA_036519715.1 Mycobacteriales bacterium | reverse complement strand
GCCAACGCGGAGAAGAAGGCCGGCGCGCTGCTGGCGCAGGCCGACAAGATGCGGGCCAAGGCGACCAAGGCGACCGCGGCCCAGCAGATGGCCAAGCGGGCCGAGAAGCTGCTCGCCGGCACCGAGGGCCAGCGCCAGCAGGACAAGGTCGCGCGGGTGAAGTTCCCGACCCCGGCCCCGTCCGGCCGGACCCCGCTGACCGCGGACGGGCTGTCCAAGTCGTACGGGTCGCTGGAGGTCTTCACCGACGTCTCGCTGGCCATCGACCGCGGCACCCGGGTGGTCGTGCTCGGCCTCAACGGCGCCGGCAAGACGACCCTGCTGCGGCTGCTGGCCGGCACCGAGATCCCGGACACCGGCGAGGTCGTGCCCGGGCACGGGCTGCGGATGGGCTACTACGCCCAGGAGCACGAGCAGCTCGACGTGGACCGGACCGTGCTCGAGGTGATGCGCTCGGCCGCGCCGGACTCGACCGACGGCGAGATCCGCCGCGTGCTGGGCATGTTCCTGTTCTCCGGCGAGGCCGTCGACCAGCTGGTCGGCACGCTGTCCGGCGGGGAGAAGACCCGGCTGGCGCTGGCCGCCCTGGTCACCTCCCGGGCCAACGTGCTGCTGCTGGACGAGCCGACCAACAACCTCGACCCGGCGTCGCGGGCCCAGGTCCTGGCCGCCCTCAACGCCTACACCGGGGCGGTCGTGCTGGTCACCCACGACGAGGGCGCGGTCGTGGCGCTGAAGCCGGAGAAGGTGATCCTGCTGCCGGACGGCGACGAGGACGCCTGGTCCGACGATCTCGCCGACCTCGTCGCCCTGGCCTGAACGGGTCACACCGTCACCATGCACACATCGGCATCATCCGGTCGCCGGGTGGTGCTGATCGCTGCCCTGGGTGATCATGGGGTTGCTGGGGGGTACAACCCCTGGTGACCCGCATTACCTTCAGGCGACGGAGGGTCGTAACGTGGCAACGGATCTCAAAAAGGGTGCCCGCATCACCGGCTCGGCCCGGGACAAGCTGGCCGCCGAACTACGGAAGAAGTACGACTCGGGCCAGAGCATCCGGGCGCTGGCCGAATCGTCCGGCCGGTCGTACGGGTTCGTGCACCGGATTCTCACCGAATCGGGCGTGACGCTGCGGGGACGCGGCGGCGCGACCCGGCGGAAGAAGGTCTGACCCTGAGCGCCGATCTCACGGGGCTCGACCCGGACCTGTCGGGGGTCCGGGTGAACCGGGACGGACCGGTCGCGACGGTCGTGCTCGACCGCCCGGACCGGAGAAATGCGCAGACTCCCCACACCTGGGCGGCGCTGCGGGAGGCCGGCCGGACGCTGCCCGCGGACATCCGGGTGGTGGTCCTACGGGGAGAGGGGCGGGCGTTCTCGGCCGGGCTGGACAAGGCCGCGTTCGCGCCCGGCGGCATCCCCGGGGCGCCCTCGCTACCGGAGATCGCGGCAATGCCCGAGGCCGAGGCCGACGCCACCATCGCCGGGTACCAGCAGGCGTTCGGCTGGCTGCGGCGGCCGGACCTGATCTCGGTCGCGGCCGTGCAGGGGCACGCGGTCGGCGCCGGCTTCCAGCTCGCGCTGGCCTGCGACCTGCGGGTGCTGGCCGACGACGCAATGTTCACCATGGCCGAGTCGACGTACGGGCTGGTGCCCGACCTGGGCGGCACCGCGCCGCTGGTGGCCGCGGTCGGCTACTCCCGGGCGCTGGAGATCTGCCTGACCGCGCGCCGGGTCGGCGCGGCCGAGGCGCTCGCCCTCGGCCTGGCCACGCTGGTGGTGCCGCGGGCGGAGCTGTCGGCCGCGGTGGCCGACCTGGTGGCGGCGCTGCTGGCGCCGGCCCGGGACGCGGCCGCCGAGATCAAGGCGCTGCTGCTCGGCGCGCCCGGGCGGACCCGGGACGACCAGGAGGCGGCCGAGCGCGCGGCCCAGCTGCGCCGGTTGCGGGACCTGGCCCGACTGGCTTGACTCGACCCCGGGACGCGTCGCGTTACGCCCTCGGCGGAGCGACGGAGTGGTGCGCCATCGATGGTCGTTCGGGCACCTGACGATGGAGGTGCGCGGATGAGCATGGCTGGTGGGCACAGCCCCTGGACGGTGATGCGGTCGTATCGCCGCGACCCCGCCGTGATGGACAAGAAGCTGCCCAAGGGGACCGCGCGCCGGATCGGGCGGTTCGCCCGGCCGTACCGGCGGGAGCTGACCGTCTTCCTCCTCACCGTCGTGGCCAGCGCGGTGATCGGGGTGGCCACGCCGGTGCTGGCCGGCCGGGTCATCAACCAGATCAGCAGTCGCGACCCCGGCGCCACCGGCGTCGTGATCAGGATCGCGATCGTGGTCGCCGCCCTGGCCCTGCTGGACGCGGTGCTGTCGCTGGCCCAGCGCTGGTATTCGGCCCGGATCGGCGAGGGCCTCATCCTCGACCTGCGGACCCGGGTCTTCGACCACGTGCAGCGGATGCCGCTGGCGTTCTTCACCCGGACCCAGACCGGCGCGCTGATCAGCCGGCTCAACAACGACGTGATCGGCGCCCAGCAGGCGTTCACCTCGACCCTGTCCGGGGTCGTGTCCAACGTGATCGGCCTGGTGCTCACGGCCGGCGTGATGTTCTCGCTGTCCTGGCAGATCACCGCGCTGTCGCTGGTGCTGCTGCCGCTGTTCATCCTGCCCGCGCGCCGGGTCGGGGCCCGGCTGCAGGAGATCACCCGGGAGTCGTACGGGCTGAACGCCTCCATGAACGCGACCATGACCGAGCGCTTCAACGTCTCCGGCGCCCTGCTGGTCAAGCTGTTCGGCCGCCCGGCCGAGGAGTCCCGGTCGTTCTCCGACCGGGCCACCCGGGTCCGTGACATCGGCGTCGTCTCGGCCATGTACGCGCGGACGTTCTTCGTCGCCCTCACCCTGGTCGCCGCGCTCGCCCAGGCCCTGGTCTACGGCATGGGGGGCTGGTTCGCGCTGACCGGCCGGCTCGACGCCGGCACCGTGGTCACGCTGGCCCTGCTGCTGTCCCGCCTGTACGGCCCGCTGACCGCGCTGTCCAACGTCCGGGTGGACGTGATGAGCGCGCTGGTGTCCTTCGACCGGGTCTTCGAGGTGCTGGACATCGCGCCGATGGTGGACGACAAGCCGGACGCGGTGGAGCTGCCGGCCGGTGCCCGCTCGATCGAGTTCGACGACGTGCGGTTCTCCTACCCGACCGCGACCGAGGTGTCGCTGGCCTCGCTGGAGGACGTGGCCGTGCTGGACCAGGCGCCGTCGCAGGAGGTCCTGCACGGTGTCACGTTCACGGCCGAGCCCGGGCAGCTGGTCGCGCTGGTCGGCCCGTCCGGCGCGGGCAAGACGACGATCAGCCAGCTGGTGCCGCGCATCTACGACGTCCGCTCCGGGGCGGTACGGGTCGGCGGGCTGGACGTGCGGGACGTGACGATGGCCTCGCTGCACGCGGCCATCGGCGTCGTCACCCAGGACGCGCACCTGTTCCACGACACCATCCGGGCCAACCTGGCCTACGCCCGGCCGGGCGCGACCGACGCCGAGATGTGGGCCGCGCTGGCCGCGGCCCAGGTCGAGACCCTGGTCGCGGCGCTGCCGGACGGGCTCGACACCGTGGTCGGCGACCGCGGCTACCGCCTGTCGGGCGGGGAGAAGCAGCGGCTGGCCATCGCCCGGCTGCTGCTCAAGGAGCCCGGCATCGTCATCCTGGACGAGGCCACCGCCCACCTGGACTCCGAGTCCGAGGTGGCCGTGCAGCTGGCCCTGGCCGCCGCCCTGGAGGGCCGGACCTCGCTGGTCATCGCCCACCGGCTGTCCACGATCCTCAACGCCGACAAGATCCTGGTGATCGACGCCGGCCGGGTGGTCGAGGCCGGCACCCACGGCGAGCTGCTCGCCGCGGGCGGTCTCTACGCCGAGCTCTACCGCACCCAGTTCCAGCGCCAGGCCGTCCCGTCCCCGGCCGTCAACTAGCCGATCGACCGATGCTGGTCACCAGGCCGGCATCATCCCGCCGTCGACGGTCACCATCGAGCCGGTCAGGTACGACGCGGCCGGGGACAGCACGAACGCGGCCACCCGGCCGAACTCGGCCGGCTCGCCGTAGCGCCCGAGCGGGATCCGGGCCTGCGCCCGGGCGGCGGCCGCCTCCGGGTCGGCCTGGGCCCGGTCGATCTCGACGGTCCGGTCGGTCGAGATCCGGCCCGGCAGCAGGCCGTTGACCCGGACGTTGCGCGGCCCCAGCTCGGTCGCCAGCGTCTTGGTCAGCCCGGCCAGCCCCGGGCGCAGCCCGTTGGAGATGGCCAGCCCCGGGATCGGCGTGCGCACCGAGCTGGACAGCACCAGCGCGATCGAGCCGCCCTCGTCGCCGAGGGCCCCGGCCACCTGGCGGGTCAGCCGCAGCGCGCCCAGGAACACCGACTCGAACGCGGCCCGCCAGGCCTCCTCCTCGGTGTCCATCCCATCGCCGGGTGGCGGGCCGCCGACGCTGACCAGCGACCCGTCCAGGCCGCCGTACGCGCTGTGGGCGGCCTCGACCAGCCGCTGCGCCGACGCCGCCCGGCCCAGGTCGGCGGTCACCCCGACCGCGTGCGCGGGGCCGCCCAGCTCCTGCGCGGCCCGCTCCACCGCGGCCTCGTCCCGGGCGCCGATCACCACCCGCGCGCCGTCGGCGACCAGCGCCTCCGCGGTGGCGCGGCCGAGGCCGCGCGAGCCGCCGCTGACCACGTACACCCGTCCTGCCAGTCCGAGATCCACGGCCGGATCCTGCCCCATCCGGCTTTCGCATAGTCATGCGTCATACGGTATGTTCGCTGCATGGGAACGACTGTCGCCGTCGCCGGAGCCAGCGGCTACGCGGGCGGCGAGCTGCTGCGCCTGCTGTCCGCCCACCCCGAGTTCGAGGTCGGCCCGGTGGCCGCCTTCGGCAACGCCGGCGAGCGCCTGGGCGACGTGCACCCGCAGCTGGTCAGCCTGGCCGACCGGGTCCTGGTCCCGACCGAGCCGGCCGCGCTGGCCCAGGCCGACCTGGTCTTCCTGGCCCTGCCGCACGGGCGGTCGGCCGCGGTCGCGGCCGCGCTGCCGGCCGAGCTGCCCATCGTCGACCTGGGCGCCGACCACCGGCTGGAGTCCGCCGCCGCCTGGGCCTCGGCGTACGGGGGACCGCACGCCGGTGCCTGGCCGTACGGGCTGCCCGAGCTGCCCGGGCAGCGCGCCGCCATCGCCGCCGCCGGCCGGGTCGCCGTGACCGGGTGCTACGCGGTCGCCACCATCCTGGCGCTGGCCCCGCTGATGGCCGCGGAGCTGGTGTCGCCGGAGGACGTGGTCGTGGTGGCGGCGTCGGGCACGTCCGGCGCCGGCCGGTCGGCGAAGGCGAACCTGCTCGGCAGCGAGGTCATGGGCGACCTCTCGCCGTACAAGGTGGGCCGGCACCAGCACGTGCCGGAGATCCTGCAGGCGACCGGGGCCACGTCGCTGTCGTTCACGCCGGTGCTGGCGCCGATGCCGCGCGGCATCCTGGCCACCGTCACCGCCCGCCCGGCCCGGCCCGGGGTCACCGCCGCCGACGTGCGCGAGGTGCTGGCCGCGGCGTACGGGCCGGAGCCGTTCGTGCACCTGCTGCCGGAGGGCCGCTGGCCGCACACGGCGGCCACTGTGGGCAGCAACAGCGCCCACCTGCAGGCCGCGGTCGACACCAGCTCGGGCCGGGTGATCGTGTGCAGCGCGATCGACAACCTGGGCAAGGGCGCCGCCGGCCAGGCCGTCCAGTGCGCCAACCTGCTGCTCGGCCTGCCCGAGACCACCGGCCTGGCCGTCGACGGGGTGGCCCCGTGAGCGTCACCGCGGCCCAGGGCTTCCGGGCGGCGGGCGTCGCCGCCGGGCTCAAGGCCTCCGGCGGGCCCGACGTCGCGCTGGTCGTCAACGACGGGCCGCTCGACGCCGCCGCCGGGGTGCTCACCACCAACCGGGTCAAGGCGGCGCCGGTGCTCTGGACCCAGCAGGTGCTCGGCACCGGCCGGCTGTCGGCGGTCGTGCTCAACTCCGGCGGCGCCAACGCCTGCACCGGCCCGGACGGGTTCGCCGACACCCACGCCACCGCCGAGGCGACCGCGGCCGCACTGGGGCTGGGCGCGATCGACGTCGCGGTCTGCTCCACCGGCCTGATCGGTGACCGGCTGCCGATGCACCTGCTGCTGCCGGGCGTGGACAAGGCGGCCGCGTCGCTGGCACCCACCGGCGGCGAGGATGCGGCCCGGGCGATCATGACCACCGACTCGGTGCCCAAGACCGCGGTGGTGGCCGGCGACGGCTGGACCGCCGGCGGCATGGCCAAGGGCGCGGGCATGCTCGCCCCCGGCCTGGCCACGATGCTGTGCGTGCTCACCACCGACGCGGTGGTCGACGCGGACGGCTGCGACGCCGCCCTGCGCTCCGCCACCGCCCGCACCTTCGACCGGGTCGACTCCGACGGCTGCATGTCCACCAACGACACCGTGCTGCTGCTGGCCAGCGGCGCCTCCGGGGTGACGCCGGAGCCGGCCGCGTTCGCGGCCGCGGTCGAGCAGCTGTGCGCGGACCTGTGCCGGCAGCTGCTCGGCGACGCCGAGGGCGCGACCAAGGACGTCGCGATCGAGGTCACCGGGGCCGCCGGCGAGGCCGACGCGGTCGAGGTCGGCCGGGCGGTCGCCCGCAGCAACCTGCTCAAGTGCGCGTTCTTCGGCAACGACCCCAACTGGGGCCGGGTCCTGGCCGCGGTCGGCACCACCCGGGCCGCCTTCGACCCGGACGCGCTGGACGTCGCCATCAACGGCGTACAGGTGTGCCGGGCCGGCGCCGCGGGGGAGTCCCGCGAGCTGGTCGACCTGACCGGCCGGGACATCCACGTGCTGGTCGACCTGCACGCCGGGCCGGCCACCGCCACCGTGTGGACCAACGACCTGTCACTGGCGTACGTGCACGAGAACTCGGCCTACTCGTCATGACCCGCACCGTCGCCACCGCCGCCACCCGGGCCGCCGCCCTGACCAAGGCCGGCACCCTGGTCGAGGCGCTGCCCTGGCTGGCCCGCTTCCACGGCGCCGTCGTCGTCCTCAAGTACGGCGGCCACGCCATGGCCGACCCCGAGCTGCAGCGCGCGTTCGCCGAGGACGTCGTCTTCCTGCACTACGCCGGGTTGCGTCCGGTCATCGTGCACGGCGGCGGCCCGCAGATCACCGCCCACCTGGAGCGGCTCGGCATCCCGAGCGAGTTCCGGGCCGGCCTGCGGGTGACCACCCCCGAGGCCATGCAGGTGGTCCGCATGGTGCTCGTCGGCCAGGTCAACGGCGACGTGGTCCGGCTGGTCAACGACCACGGCCCGTTCGCGGTCGGCATGTCCGGCGAGGACGGCGGCCTGATGACGGCCGAGCCCCGCACCCTGGTCGTGGAGGGCGAGGAGATCGACCTCGGCCTGGTCGGCGACGTCACCGCGGTCGACCCGGGTGCCCTGCGGGCGCTGCTGGCCGACGGCCGCATCCCGGTCGTGGCGACCGTGGCCGCCGGCCCGGACGGCCAGACCTACAACGTCAACGCCGACACCGCCGCGGCCGCGATCGCGGTCGCCCTGGAGGCGCAGAAGCTGGTCGTGCTCACCGACGTCGAGGGGCTCTATTCGTCCTGGTCGCCGGACGGCACCGCCGGCGAGCTGGTCAGCGAGATCGGCGCCACCGAGCTGGCTACCCTGCTGCCCAGCCTGTCCGCCGGGATGGCGCCGAAGATGGAGGCCTGCCTGCGCGCGGTCCGGGGCGGCGTCCCGCAGGCCCACGTGCTCGACGGCCGGGTGCCGCACGCGATCCTGCTCGAGGTCTTCACCGACGCCGGCATCGGCACCATGGTCACCCCCGACCCGCCCGAGCCGGCCCCCTCCGGACCTGAGCCGGCAGCATCCGGGCCGGCAGCATCCGGGCCGGCAGCATCCGGGTCGGCAGCATCCGGGTCGGCAGCATCCGGGTCCGGACCAGCGGCGGCGGCGTCCGCGCCCGCCGGCTTCGCGCCGACGCCAGGAGGCCCAGCATGACTGCGACCGACGCGCTGCGGGCCCGGTGGGACGCGGTGATGATGTCCAACTACGGCACCCCGCCGCTGGCGCTGGCCCGCGGCGAGGGCTGCCGGGTCTGGGACGCCGACGGCACCGAATACCTCGACCTCATCGCCGGGATCGCGGTCTCCGCCCTCGGCCACGCCCACCCGGCCCTGGTCGACGCGGTCCGCCGCCAGGTCGGCCTGCTGGCCCACTCCAGTAACCTGTTCGTGCACGAGCCCGGGGTGGCGCTGGCCGAGCGGCTGACCGGCCTGCTGGGCGGCGGCCGGGTGTTCTTCGGCAACGACGGCGCCGAGGCCAACGAGGCCGCGCTGAAGATCGTCCGCCGGCACGGCTGGACGGCCGACCCGTCCGGCGGCCGGATCGAGGTGGTCGCGGCCGAGGCCGGCTTCCACGGCCGCACCTTCGGCGCGCTGTCGCTCACCGGCACCGCGTCCAAGCGCGACCCGTTCGCCCCGCTGCCCGGCCCGGTGACCTTCGTGCCGTACGGGGACGAGGCCGCGCTCCGGGCCGCCGTCACCGAGCGCACCGCCGCCGTGTTCCTGGAGCCGACGCTGGGGGAGGGCGGCGTCGTCCCGCCGCCGCCGGATTACCTCGCGACGGCCCGGGCCGCCTGCGACGCGGCCGGCGCGCTGCTGGTGCTCGACGAGGTGCAGAGCGGGGTGGGCCGGACCGGCGCCTGGTTCGCGCACCAGGAGGCGGGCGTCCGGCCGGACATCGTCACCCTGGCCAAGGGCCTCGGCGGCGGGCTGCCGATCGGTGCCTGCATCGCCTTCGGCCCGGCCGGCGAGCTGCTCACGGCCGGTCAGCACGGCAGCACCTTCGGCGGCAACCCGGTCTCCTGCGCGGCCGCGCTGGCCGTGCTGGACACGATCGAGAAGGACGACCTGCTGGCCTCGGTCCGCACCGTCGGCGACCGGCTGGCCGCCGGGCTGGACGAGATTTCCTCGCCGCTGGTGGCGGGCGTCCGCGGCAGCGGCCTGTGGCGGGCGCTGGTGCTGACCCGCCCGGTCGCGGCCCAGGTCGAGGCGGCCGCCCGGCGGGCCGGGGTGCTGGTCAACGCGGTCCAGCCGGACGCGGTCCGGCTGGCCCCGCCGCTGATCCTCTCGGCCGCCGAGGCCGACCGGGCGGTCGCCGCTCTGGCCGTCGCGGTGGCCGAGGTCGGGGCCGATACGGTCGGCCCGACCGCCACCGAGAGGACCTCCTGATGCCCCGCCACTTCCTCCGCGACGACGACCTCAGCCCGGCCGAGCAGCTGCAGGTGCTCGACCTCGCCGACCGGGTCAAGGCCGACCGGTTCGGGTTCCGGCCGCTGGCCGGCCCGCGCGCGGTCGCGGTCCTGTTCGACAAGCCGTCCACCCGCACCCGGGTGTCCTTCAGCGCCGGCATCGCCGAGCTCGGGGGCTACCCGCTGGTGATGGAGGCGGTCGGCAGCCAGCTCGGCCGGGGTGAGCCGGTCGAGGACACCACCCGGGTGCTGGACCGGCAGTGCGCCGCGATCGTGTGGCGGACCTTCGGCCAGGACCGGGTCGAGGCGGCGGCGTCGGTCAGCCGGGTGCCGGTGGTCAACGCCCTCACCGACCTCTTCCACCCGTGCCAGGTGCTGGCCGACCTGCAGACGATCCGGGAGCGGCTGGGCCGGCTGTCCGGCGTCACCCTGTCCTACGTGGGCGACGGGGCCAACAACATGGCCCACTCGTTGCTGCTCGGGGGCGCCACCGCCGGGCTGCACGTCCGGATCGGCAACCCGGCCGGCTTCGACCCCGACCCGGCCGTCGTGGCCCGGGCGGCCGAGATCGCGGCCGGCACCGGCGGCTCGGTGCTGCTGACCCGGGAGCCCAAGGAGGCCTTCGCCGGCGCCGAGGTGCTGGTGACCGACACCTGGGTCTCGATGGGCCAGGAGGACGAGGCGGTGGCGCGGATGGCGCCGTTCGTGCCGTTCGCGATCACGGCCGAGGCGGTGGCCCAGGCCGCCCCCGACGCGGTCGTGCTGCACTGCCTGCCTGCGTACCGGGGCAAGGAGATCGCGGCCGAGGTGCTGGACGGCCCGCAGAGCGCCGTCTGGGACGAGGCCGAGAACCGGCTGCATGCGCAGAAGGCGCTGCTGATCTGGTTGCTGGAGCGCGCATGACCGAGCAACCGGCGACACCGGGCAAGGTCGCCCGGCTGGCCCGCATCGCCGAGCTGATCGCGGCCCAGCCGGTGACGTCCCAGGGTGAGCTGTCCGCGCTCCTGGTGGCCGAGGGCATCTCGGTCACCCAGGCCACCCTGTCCCGGGACCTGGACGAGCTGCGGGCGATCAAGGTCCGCACCCCGGACGGCGGCCCGCCGGCCTACTGGGTGCCCGAGGACGGCGGCGCCCCGCCGCCGGCGACCCCGACCGGCGGCCCGCGGGCCCGGCTCCGGCGGCTGCTGGGCGAGCTGATGGTCTCGGCCGAGGGCAGCGCCAACCTGGCCGTCCTGCGCACCCCGCCCGGCGCGGCCCACTTCCTGGCCTCGGCCCTGGACCGGTCCGGGCTGTCCGAGGTGATCGGCACGATCGCCGGGGACGACACCGTCCTGCTGGTCGCCCGCGACCCGGACGGCGGCAAGGACCTGGCCGGGCTGATGCACCGGCTGGCGCAGCGCCAGCACCCCGACCGTACGGACCCCGCCCCCGCCCCTGACCCCGGCAACGGCGCCGGCGATCCCGGACGGCGCCGGCGACGACCGGCCCCCACCTCCGCCTGACCTGATCGACCCACCCGCGCGGCACCGACCGGGGCCGCGAAACCCGAGGAGAACCAGTGACCGAGCGTGTCGTCCTTGCCTACTCCGGAGGGCTCGACACCTCCGTGGCCATCGGCTGGATCACCGAGAGGACCGGGGCCGAGGTGATCGCCGTGGCCGCCGAGGTCGGCCAGGGCGGCGAGGACCTGGAGGAGGTCCGCAAGCGCGCGCTGGCCTGCGGTGCCGTCGAGTCCGAGGTGCTCGACCTGCGCGACGCCTTCGCCGACGGCTACTGCCTGCCCGCGCTGCGGGCCAACGCCCTCTACATGGAGCGCTACCCGCTCGTGTCGGCGCTGTCCCGGCCGGTGATCGTCAAGGCCCTGGTCGACGCCGCCCGCAAGTACGGCGCCGACACTGTCGCCCACGGCGGCACCGGCAAGGGCAACGACCAGGTCCGGTTCGAGGTCGGCATCGGCGCCCTCGCGCCCGACCTCGACGTGCTGGCCCCGGTCCGGGACGCCGGCATGACCCGGGACGAGGCCATCGCCTTCGCCGAGCGCACCGGCCTGCCGATCGACGTCAGCGGCCGCTCGCCGTACTCGATCGACCAGAACCTCTGGGGCCGCGCGGTCGAGACCGGCTTCCTCGAGGACCCGTGGAACTCGCCCATCGAGGAGCTCTACTCCTACACCTCCGACCCGACCGTGCCGCGGGAGCCGGACGAGGTGCTGATCCGCTTCGACGCCGGCGTGCCGACCGCGATCGACGGCCGGCCGGTCACCGTCCGGCAGGCCATCGAGGAGCTCAACCGGCGGGCCGGGGCCCAGGGCGTCGGCCGGCTGGACATGGTCGAGGACCGGCTCGTCGGCATCAAGAGCCGCGAGGTCTACGAGGCCCCCGGCGCGATCGCCCTGCTGGCCGCGCACCGGGAGATCGAGGACCTGACCGTGGAGCGGGACCTGCGCCGGTTCACCCGCGGTGTGCAGCAGCGCTGGACCGAGCTGGTCTACGACGGGCTGTGGTTCTCGCCGCTGAAGCGCGCCCTGGACGCGTTCATCGACTCGGCCCAGGAGCAGGTCACCGGTGAGGTCCGGCTCCGGCTGCACGGCGGTGTCGCGACGCCGACCGGCCGGCGCAGCGACACCACCCTGTACGACTACTCGCTGGCCACGTACGACACCGGCGACACCTTCGACCAGTCCTTGGCCAAGGGCTTCGTGCAGCTGTGGGGACTGCCGAGCCGGATCGCCGCCACCCGCGACCTGGCCGCGGCCAGGACGGACCGGTCGTGACCGCACCGACCCGGCTCTGGGGCGGCCGGTTCGCCGGCGGCCCGGCCGAGGCGCTGGCCCGGCTCTCGGTCTCGGTCCACTTCGACTGGCGGCTGGCCCCGTACGACCTGGCCGCGTCCCGGGCCCACGCCCGCGTCCTGCACCGGGCCGGCCTTCTCGACGACGGCGAGCTGGCCCGGATGCTCGGCGCGCTGGACGAGCTGGAGGCCGACGTCCGCGCGGGCACGTTCGTCGCCACCGTGGACGACGAGGACGTGCACACGGCGCTGGAGCGCGGCCTGCTGAAGCGGCTCGGCCCGCTCGGCGGGAAGCTGCGGGCCGGCCGCAGCCGCAACGACCAGGTCGCCACCGACCTGCGCCTCTACCTGCGGGACGCGGCCCGGCAGCTGGCCGGGGCGGTCGCGGAGCTGGAGGCGGCGCTGGTCGGGCGGGCCGAGGAGCACCGGGACGTGCCGATGCCGGGCATGACCCACCTGCAGCACGCACAGCCGGTGCTGTTCGCCCACCACCTGCTGGCGCACGTGCACGCGCTGGCCCGCGACCTGGACCGGCTGCGGGACTGGGACCGGCGGGCCGCGGTCAGCCCGCTCGGCGCCGGCGCGCTGGCCGGCTCGTCGCTGCCGCTGGACCCCCAGCTCACGGCGTCGGAGCTCGGCTTCGACAGCGCCGCGACCAACTCCATCGATGCGGTGTCGGACCGGGACTTCGTGGCCGAGTTCCTGTTCGTGACCGCGCTGCTGGGCGTGCACCTGTCCCGGATCGGCGAGGAGATCTGCCTGTGGGCCACCAGCGAGTTCCGCTGGATCCGGCTCGACGACGCCTGGTCGACCGGTTCCTCGATCATGCCGCAGAAAAAGAACCCGGACATCGCCGAGCTGGCCCGGGGCAAGGCCGGCCGGCTCATCGGCGGGCTGACCGCGCTGCTGGTGACGCTCAAGGGCCTGCCGCTGGCCTACGACCGCGACCTGCAGGAGGACAAGGAGCCGGCCTTCGACGCGGTCGAGCAGCTGCTGCTGGTGCTGCCGGCGCTGGCCGGGCTGATCGCGACGATGACCGTCGACACCGCCCGGCTGACCGCGGCCGCGCCGGAGGGCTTCGCGCTGGCCACGGACGTGGCCGAGTGGCTGGTCCGCACCGGGGTGCCGTTCCGGGAGGCCCACGAGGTCGCCGGCGCCCTGGTGTCGTACTGCGAGGGAGCGGGCAAGGAGCTCACCGACCTGACCGACGCCGAGCTGGCCGGGGTCGACCAGCGGCTCACACCGCCGGTCCGGGCCGTGCTCGACGTGCCGGGGGCGCTGCGGGCCCGGTCGGCGCACGGCGGCACCGCGCCGGACCGGGTGGCCGAGCAACTGGCGTCGCTGACCCGGCTCGTCCAGGATCACCGGGCATGGTCAGCGGACAAGACGCCGGCGGGGGAGTAACGGCACCGTTCGACGTCGACCGGCTGTCCGGCCCGGCACTGGCGGCGGGACGCGCGCTGCTCGGAGCGGTGTTGCAGGTGGACAGTCCACAGGGGACTGTCGCCGTGTCACTGTCGGAAGTGGAGGCGTACGCCGGCCCGGCCGACCCCGCCTCGCACGCCTTTCGCGGCCGCACCCTGCGCAACGCGGTCATGTTCGGCCCGGCCGGCTTCCTCTACGTCTACTTCGTGTACGGCATGCACTGGTGCTGCAACGTCGTCTGCGGACCGGCCGGGGACGCCAGCGCCGTGCTGCTGCGGGCCGGCCGGGTCACCACCGGCGCCGAGCTGGCCCGGTCCCGCCGGCCGGCCGCCCGCACCGAGACCGAGCTGGCCCGCGGCCCGGCCCGGCTGGCCGGCGCCCTCGGCATCACCGGCTCCGCGACCGGCACCGACCTGCTCGACCCGGCCTCGCCCATCCGGCTGCTGGCCGGGTCCCCGGTCCCGGACACCGCCGTCCGCACCGGCCCGCGGGTCGGCGTGGCCGTCGCGGCCGAGGTCCCGTGGCGGCTGTGGATCGACGGCGACCCGACCGTCAGCCCCTACCGCTCCGGCACCCGCCGCCGCCGGCCGCTGTCGTGACCGACTCGGCCCGGCCCGGGCCTGTACGGCAGACTCACCCCGTGACCGCGACCACCGCCACGCCGCCCGGCGTCACCGCCGACGACCTGCCGCCGCCGCTGCGCGAGGCGCACGACCGGCTCGCGTTCGGGGCGGCCGAGGTGCTCCCGGCCGGTGGCCTGGCCGAGCGGTTGCTGGCCGCGGACCGGGAGGGCCGGCCGCTGCGGGTCAAGCTCGGCATCGACCCGTCCGGCGCCAGCCTGACCCTCGGCCACGCGGTGGTGCTGCGCAAGCTGCGCCAGTTCCAGGACCTGGGCCACACCGCGGTGCTCATCGTCGGGGGCTTCACCGGCCGGGTCGGCGACCCCACCGGCCGGACCAACACCCGCTCCGCGCTGACTGCCGACCAGACCGCCGACAACGCCCGGCGCTACTTGGAGCAGCTGATGCGGGTGCTGGACCCGGACCGGGTGGAGATCCGCAACAACGCCGACTGGCTCGACCCGATGACGATGGCCGAGATCATGTCGTACGCGCGGGAGGTGACCATCGCCCGCCTGCTGGAGCGGGACGACTTCGCCCGCCGGCACCGCGAGCACCTGCCGCTGTCGCTGGTGGAGTTCTTCTACCCGCTGCTGCAGGGGATCGACTCGGTCGCGGTCCGCTCCGACGTCGAGCTCGGCGGCACGGACCAGACGTTCAACAACCTCATGGGCCGCGACCTGCAACGGGCGCACGGGCAGCCACCGCAGGCGGTGCTGACCGTGCCGCTGCTGGTGGGGACCGACGGCGTCGAGAAGATGGGCAAGTCGCTCGGCAACTGGATCGGGATCGAGGAGCCGCCGGACGAGCAGTTCGGCAAGGTGATGTCGATCCCGGACACGGTGATCGGCCAGTACGCGCGGTTGGCGACCGACCTGCCGCCGGCCGAGGTCCTGGCCCTGGAGCGGGACGCGGAGGCCGGCGGCCCGGCCGCCAACCGGGCCAAACGCCGGGTCGCGGCCGAGGTGGTCTCGCTCTACCACGGCCCGGAGGCGGGGGAGGCGGCCGAGCGCCGGTTCGACACCGTGCACCGGCAGCACGAGCTGCCGGCCGACATCCCGCCGGCCGAGCTGCCGCCGGGCGACCCCGTGCACGTGCCGGCGCTGCTGGTCGGGCTCGGCTTCGCCAAGTCCAACGGCGCGGCCCGGCGGCTCGTCGACGACGGCGCGGTCCGGCTGGACGGGGAGCGGCTGCCCGCCCGCGAGTACGACCTGGGCCGGGACCAGCTGGCCGGGCGCGCGCTCGCGGTGGGCAAGAAGCACCTGGTCCGGCTCTCGGACTGACACCGGACGACGCCTGCGGTTCACCCGTTCGGGCGGCCAGCGGGTCGGGATCACGCCATTCCGGCAACGGGATGTAACGTTGTCGCCGGTCGGGACACCCGACCGGCTCACCGCAGGCGGGGCTCGACGACGAGGACACCCGAGCGGAACGGCCACCGAAAGCGTGTAAGGTTGTCACCAGAACGGCACCTTGGTCCGAAGTACTGGCAGCACGGAGCCCGACGACGGGAACATCCGATGCCGGAGCTCCGCTCCGAGGGATCGGGTCTGATGTTGGTCTCCGGAGCGGTCTCACCGCTGCGGTGACGAGCATCAGACCTCCGGAAGCGCCGGCGGATGCACGATGCCATCGGCGCGGCGCTCGGCAGAGCTACGGGATGTGCGCGACGACGTGACGTCGGTGCGCTGCCCACACGGTCTCAGCCGGCGTCGGGATGCGATCGTCGAGGTCGGTCCCGATCCGGGTCATGCTCCACCGCCGGCGTGCCGGCGGGCTCGATCGACAGCGCGGGCGTGAGTCAGCGATGTCGCCGGATCCCGGTCCGGGAGAGCGACGGAAGCGGATTTGACTCCGCCGCCACCGCCCTCCTAACGTGGTCCACGCCCCGAACGCTGGAGAACACCGCCGGACGGGACGGGCTCCAGCTCTCGGACCCACGGTTGCGACCGTGGTCAAGAGGGGTGGGCGGGTGGTGCGGGACGCAAACTCTGGTTTGACACCGCGAAACCAGCCGGGTAATGTTTAGCGAGTTGCCCCGAGACAGACCGGAAGGTCCAGACCGGTGCGCATCCGCTCCTTGAGAACTCAACAGCGTGCCGAAAGTCAGTGCCAAGCATTACCCCGTGGCAGGGGCTGGGTCCAGTCACCGACTGGCTCCGATCCTGCCGTGGATTCCTTTGGTACACGACGAGCACACAGCTTGTCGAGACCAGTGATCACTCCGTAGGCACTCCGATCCGTCGTGTGACGGCTCGGTAAGCCATACAAAGCATTCACGGAGAGTTTGATCCTGGCTCAGGACGAACGCTGGCGGCGTGCTTAACACATGCAAGTCGAGCGAGGCCC
>DATDKW010000271.1:0-12662 GCA_036519715.1 Mycobacteriales bacterium | reverse complement strand
GGCCGGAAGCCGGGGACGCGGACCTGCTTGGCGATGCTGGCGTATGCCTTGTCGAGGCTTGGCTTGAGCTCGTCGAAGGGCACCTCGACGGCGAGCCGGACCCTCGTCGGGCTCAGGGTCTCGACTGTGCTCTTCAACGCGCTCGTCTCCTCGGGGGTTCTGGATCGCTGGTCCGGCCACCGGGGCAGTGGACGGTGCTGGTCGGGGTGGCGGGATTCGAACCCACGGCCCCTCGCTCCCAAAGCGAGTGCGCTACCAAGCTGCGCCACACCCCGGTGCCGTCCGCGAGTGTAGACGGGTACCCCTCGGGCTACCGCTACGCTGGGGTCTCTGCACGCGGGTGTAGCTCAATGGCAGAGCCCCAGCCTTCCAAGCTGGCCATGCCGGTTCGATCCCGGTCACCCGCTCCAGTACGGTCGGCGCGGGTTCCGTGGCCTTCACAGGGGCGCGGGGTCACGGGCTCGTCCGGTGCTCGCTACACCGGGCGGGTCCGCCCGGCACGCTCGATTCGGACCCGGGGCGGGCGGGGTAGGACAGGCGCGTGCGAGCACGCTGGGGTGCGCTGGTCGCCGTGGCCCTGCTGGCGGCAGCGTGTGACAGCGGCGGCGACGGGCGGCCGCCGGGGTTCGGGTTGCTGACGCCGGGGTCGGGCGGGGTGCCGCACCAGGCCGCGGCGGGGTTGCCGCGGGACGTGGGCACGGTCGACTTGGTCAGCGGGGCGACCACGGTGGACGTGCGGACGGCGGAGCTGGGGGCGCAGCGGGTCCGGGCGGTGACGCCGGACGGGGCCCGGGTGGCGCCGGTGCTCGACGTCGCGGGCGACACGGTGCGGGTGCATCTGGTGGAGACCGGGCAGGCCGGGCCGGCAGCGGTGACGGTGCTGCTGGATCCGCGGGTGCGGTGGCAGGTGCGGATGTCCGGTGGCGCGGTCAGCCAGCGGTTGGATCTGCGCGGGGCTCGGCTCAGCGGGGTGGACCTGGTCGCCGGGGCGACGCGGATCGAGGTGGGCCTGCCGGTGCCGGACCGTACGGTGCCGGTGCGGATGGCGGGCGGGGCGAGCGAGTTCACCGTGCACGTGCCGGCCGGGGTGGCGACCGGGGTGCGGGTCGGCGGCGGCGCGGCCAGCACCGACGTGGACGGGGTGCGGCGGACCGGGCTGGCCGGCGGGACCGTCCTGACCACGGCGACCGCGACCGACCGGTACGACGTGGACGCGACCGCTGGGGTCTCGACCCTGGTCCTCGACCGGATCTGAGCACTTCTACCGATCCGCACGGCCCGGGCCTTCCGGCAGGTTCGCGGCATGACGAAACCACGGTCCGGGTGGCCGCAGTTCTGGCACGTCGTCGGCGTGACGTTCTCCGTCGTGCTGGTCCTGGCCGGAATGGCCGCGATCGGCTTCTACGTCTTCCTCGCCATCGGCATCAACGCGTGGGCGAGCAACAAGTGATCGCCCGGATCCGGCTGCTGGTGGTGCTGGCCCGGCCGGCCGTGCTGTTCCTGCTCGCGCTCTACGCCGCCCTCGGGACCGCGCGCGGCGGCCGGCCCGACGACCACCTCCTGCTGTTCGGGGTGCTGGTGGTGGTCGCCGCGCTGCTGCTGTTCTCGGTCGCGGTCAACGACCTGTCCGACGAAGCGATCGACCGCGTCAACCTGCCCGGCGCGATGGCCCGGCCGCTGGTCACCGGGGCCGGCCGGCGGACCGAGCTGCGGGTGATGGCCGCGGCGGCTGCGGTGCTGGCGCCGGTGGCGGCGGTCCCGCTGGGCTGGCGGTGCGTCCTGGTGACGGTCGCGGCGCTGGCGGTGTCGGCGGCGTACTCGCTGCGTCTGTCCTCCCGGGGCGCGGTCGCCTCGCTGGTGCTGCCCGCCTGCTACGTCGCCACCCCGTTCCTGCTGGGGTCGTACGGTGCGGGCGCCGCGCCGGACCTTCTCCTGCTGGCCGGGCTGTACGTCGGCTTCGTCGGCCGGATCCTGCTCAAGGACTTCCGGGACGTCCGGGGCGACGCGCTGTTCGGCAAGCGCACGTTCCTGGTACGGCACGGACGCCGCGCCACCTGCGCGTTCTCGGCGGTGTGCTGGGCTGCGGGCGGTGCGCTGGTGGTCCTGGACGCCGAGGACATGGCCGTGGTGACCGCGGTGGGGGCGGCGGGCGCGCTGATGCTGCTGAGGATGTTGGCCACCGACGGCGGCCACCGCCGGGACGAGCGGCTCATCTCCGCGCTGGCGATCGTCGGCCGCGGGCTGCTGGTGGTCCTGCTGGTGCAGCTGTCGCTGGACCGGCCCCCGGCGCTGCTCGTCCCGGCGCTGGTGGCCGTGTTCGCGGCCCAGGCCGCGGCGATGGTGGCGTACGGGCCGCCGGGTCAGTACTCGCGCCAGATCATCACGACCGCCCGGTCGTCGGTCGTGTCGGTCGGCACCTCCTGGACCAGGAACGCCGCCCCGCCGCGGTAGTCCCCCCGCGGCACCAGCCGCTCCGCCGCCCCGAGCAGCCGGTCCACGCCGACCTCGATGTCGCGGTGCCGGTCCTCGACCACGCCGTCGGAGTAGAGCAGGACGGCGTCGCCGCGGCGCAGCACCCCGGTGTCGGGCGGGTGCCCGACCACCGGCACGACGCCGAGCAACGGCCCCCGGCCGGGCGACAGCCGCCAGGTCCCGCTGCCGGCGTCGAGGTGCGCGGCCGGCGGGTGCCCGGCGCTCTCCACCCGGTAGGCGCCGGTCCGCAGGTCGACCCGCAGATAGACGGCGGTGGCGAAGCCCTCGGTCCAGCGCTGCTGCCGCAGGTAGCGGTTGGCCTCGGCCAGGAAGTCCTCCGGCGGCACCGCGCCCAGCAGCCCGCCCAGCGCCCCGGACAACAGCAGGGCCCGGGTGCCGGCGTCCGCGCCTTTGCCCGAGACGTCCACCAGGACCAGGTCGAGCACGGTGTGCCGACCGTCCGGGGCGTCCACCTCGTGCACCCGGGAGGCGACGAAGTCGCCGGCCATCCCGGCGTCGTACGCGGGCCGCAGCTCGACCTCGATCCCCCACCCGCGGGGCAGCGGCGGCACCTCGCCCTGCACCCGCAGCCGCTCCCGCAGGTCGAGCAGGATGCGGTCGGGGCGGGCGCGGCGGACGCCGAGCCGCTGCCGGCGGCGGGACTGCTCGTACGAAACGATCGCGATCACGACGAAGGTCAGCGCGGAGCCGACCGACACCCGCCAGTCCCGGGCCGCCACCACCAGGACGATCATCACCACGCAGGCGGCGAGCAGCACCCGCATCTCCCGCAGCGGCAGGGCCAGCCCGCCCAACAGCACCGGGACGGCCAGCACGGTCGCCGGCCGCATCTCGGTCGGGTAGGCCAGCGAGCAGAGGGCGAGCACGCCGGCCAGCGCGATCAGCGCCGCCGCCGCTCCGGCGTCGCCGAGCAGCCGGCGCAGCCGCGGTCCGCTGCCGGCCAGACGCTCCCACTGATGCCACATCATGACCGCGCGCACAGTAGCGATCAGTGGCAGCCCCGCGTACGGACGGAACCGAATCGATACCAGCCGTACCGGTGCCGACCCCGTCGCGTTCTGTCGGTGGTCAGGAGTAGGAAGTCGGCATGACCGACCTGGAGCTGCGCCCGATCGACCGGACCGAGCTGCCGGCGTTCTACCGGACGCTGGCCGAGGTCTTCGGGGAGGACCCCGACGACCGGGACCGGGAGGCGCTGGCGCCGGTCTTCGAGCCGGAGCGCAGCCTGGCCGCGTTCGACGACGGCCAGGTCGTGGCGACCGCGGGCATCTACACCCGCGACCTGACCGTGCCGGGCGGACCCCGGCCGGCCGCGGGCGTGACGTTCGTGGCCGTGCAGCCGACCCACCGGCGGCGCGGGCTGCTCACCGGGATCATGCGCCGCCAGCTCAGCGGGCTGCACGAGGACCAGCAGGAGCCGGTGGCGGTGCTGTGGGCGTCGGAGGGCGGCATCTACGGGCGCTTCGGTTACGGCGTGGCCGCCCGCCAGCTGAGCTGGGAGGGCACCAAGGCGCGACTGCGGCTGCGGCCCGGGGTGCCGACCGGGACCGGCCGGGTGGTGCTCACGGCCCCGGAGCGGGCCCGCCCGCACGAGCAGGCCGTGTACGAGGCGCTCCGGCCGGCCACCGCCGGCTTCCTGAGCCGGCCGGGTGGCTGGAACGACCGGCTGGCGGCCGACCCGGCCCACCTCCGCGAGGGCGCCACCGCCCGCCGGCACGCGCTGCACACCGAGCAGGACGGCTCCGTCACCGGCTACGCGACCTACCGGGTGAAGCAGGGCGGGACGCACCGCGACGACAGTGAGGTCCAGGTCGACGACGTCCTCGCGACCACCCCGGCGGCGTACGCGGCGCTGTGGGCGTTCCTGTTCGGCATCGACCTGGTGCCGAGGCTGGTCCGGCACCGGGCCCCGCTGGACGACCCGCTGCAGGACATCGTCGCCGACTCCCGGGCGCTGGAAGGCACCGTCTACGACTCGCTCTGGGTCCGGCTGGCCGACGTGGGGCGGGCGCTGGCCGGGCGGACGTACCGGCAGCCGGTGGACGTGGTGCTCGACGTGCGGGACGAGTTCTGCCCGTGGAACACCGGTCGCTGGCGGCTGTCGGGCGACTCGACCGGCGCGGTCTGCGCGCCGACCGGCGACCCGGCCGACCTGGCGCTGACCTCGACCGAGCTGGGCGCGGCCTACCTGGGCGGGCCGACGCTGGTGGCGCTGGGCGCGGCCGGGCTGGTCACCGAGTCGACGCCGGGGGCGCTGGCCGCGGCCGGCCGGGCCTTCGCCGGCGACCGGCAGCCCTGGTCACCGGAGGTCTTCTAGCGCTGGCAGGTCGGGCACCAGAAGAGGTTGCGGCCGACCATGACCTCGGTCCGGATCTCGGTGCCGCAGATCCGGCAGGGCAGGCCGGTGCGGCGGTAGACGTAGTGGGCCTTGTCCCGGGTCAGCCGGCCGCCGGGGCGGTCCTCGGGCCGGGTGGTGACGATCCGGCCGGTCCGCACGCCCGCGCGCATCAGCGTGACCAGGTCGGGCCAGAGGGCGTCCCAGGTCGCGCGGGGCAGGTCGCAGCCGGGGCGGTGCGGCTCCAGACCGTGCCGGAACAGGATCTCGGCCCGGTAGACGTTGCCGATGCCGGCCAGCACGGACTGGTCCATGAGCAGGGCGCCGATCGCGACCCGGCTGCGCGACAGCCGGGCCCAGGCCAGCTCCGGGTCGGAGTCGCGGCGCAGCGGGTCCGGGCCGAGCCGGGCCCGGACGGCCGTGACCTCGGGCGGGGACATCAGCTCGCAGGCGGTCGGGCCGCGCAGGTCGACCCAGTGACCGTCGGCCAGCAGGCGCAGCCGCAGCGCCCCGCGCGGGGCCGGGGCGGGCTGGGCGCCGACGGTGAACTTCCCGTACAGGCCGAGGTGGACGTGCAGGAACAGGTCGCCGTAGCGGTGGAAGAGGTGCTTGCCGTACGCGTCGGTGCGGTCCAGGACGCGGCCGTCGATGAGCGCGGCGCCCTCGGCGAAGCGGCCCTGCGGGCTGGACGCGTGCACGGGGTGGCCGACGAGCAGGCGGTTGTGTTCCCGGGCGAGCCGGTGGATCGTGTGGCCCTCAGGCACGGTGGGCTTTCTCCCGGAGGTGGTCGTGGGCGAGCCGGATCCGCCGCGGCACCGGCGCCGGGAGCGGCGCCGGACCGGGGCCGCACCGCCGGTCCCGGCCGAAGCGCCTCAGGAGTATGCGACCGGGTCGCCGACTCCGCCCGTCGACAGGTCCGCGGTCCCCACCGCCCGGCCGGAGCAGCCCGCGAGCACGCCGGAGGAGCCTGCGGCGAGGCGGAAGGGGCGGGCTCGGCGGGTGGACGCGGAGCGGGGACTGCGCGGGATCGTGGGGGCCGGGCCGTCGCAGGTCGGCGTGCTGGGAGCGATGCGGGCCCGGGACGCGGCCAAGCCGACGGCCGAGGACATGGCCGAGGCCGAGCGGGACGTCGCCGTCGTCCGGCGGCACTACGTCCCGCCCGACTCCCTGCCCGGAGCGCGCTGACCCGGGCCGAGCGCCCACACCCGGCCGGAGAGCGCCGGCCGGCCGCCCTCAGTCGAGGCCGAGGGCCGGGGGGTGGGGCGGGCGGCCGGTGGAGACCTCGAACTCGGCCACCAGCTTGATGCGCCGGAGGTGCCGCGGGTCCTGGCTGAACGGCGTGGCCAGGAACGTGTCGACCAGCGTCGCGGCCTGGTCCCGGGTGTGCATGCGGGCCCCGATCGCGACGACCTGGGCGTCGTTGTGCTCCCGCCCCAGCCGCGCCGTCTCCTCCGAGTACGCCAGCGCGGCCCGGATCCCCGGCACCTTGTTGGCCGCGATCTGCTCCCCGTTGCCGGACCCGCCGATCACCACGCCGAGGCTGCCCGGGTCGGCCAGCACCCGCCGCGCCGTCTCGAAGCAGTACGGCGGGTAGTCGTCGTCCGGCTCGTACGCCGCCGGCCCGCAGTCGACGACCTCGAACCCGTTCCCGGTCAGGTGCTCGAGCAGGTACGTCTTGAGCTCGAAGCCGGCATGGTCGGAACCCAGGTAAACGCGCATGCCGCGATCTTCCCCCAAGGAGCAGGATGGCACGCATGCCACTGGTCGAGGTCACCCTGGTCGAAGGTCGTTCGGACGAGCAGCTGCGCACGCTGATCAGCCGGCTCACCGCCGCGGTGGTCGACGCCGTCGGCGCGCCCAAGGACAACGTGCGGGTCGTGCTGCGGGAGGTCCCGGCGACGCACTGGGCCGCCGGGGACGTCACGATCGCCGAGAAGCGCGCATGAGCGAGCGGGTCAGGTCGAGGAGCGGGGAGGGCTCGCAGCGCGAGCGGGGAGCGATGAGAGCTGAGCCGACCGAGGCACGAGGTCGGGTCAGGTCGAGGAGCGGGAGATGAGCGAGCGGGAAATGAGCGAGCCCTGGACCGAGGTCGCCGACCGGGTGTACGTCCGCCGCCACCAGAGCATGGACCTCAACGTCAGCCTGATCGTCGGCGAGGGTGCCTGTCTGGTCGTGGACACCCGGGCCAGCGAGAAGCAGGGCCGGGACCTGGCCGAGGCCATCCGCACCGTCACCCCGCACCCGTGGGTGGTGGTCAACACCCACTTCCACTTCGATCACACCTTCGGCAACGCCGTCTTCCGGCCGGCCGAGATCTGGGGCCACCGCCGGGCCGCCCAGCAGCTGATCGAGGACGGGATCCGGATGCGCGGCGGCCTGGCCGCCCGGCACCGCGAGGCCGGCTACGACGACCTGGCCGACGAGATCGAGGCCAGCCGGGTCGACCCACCGGACCAGCTCGTCGACGACCTGGCCACGCTCAGCGTCGGCGGCCGTTCGGTGCACCTGCGCCACCTCGGTCGCGGCCACACCGACAACGACCTGGTGCTGACCGTCCCGGACGCGGCGCTGGTGATCGCCGGCGACCTGGTCGAGGAGGGCGCGCCGCCGCAGTTCGCCAGCGCGTTCCCGCTGGACTGGCCGGGCACCCTGGACGCGGTGGCCGAGCTCGTCACCGGCACGGTGGTCCCCGGCCACGGCGCCGTCGTCGACCGCGCGTACGTGCAGGCCCAGCGGGCCGAGCTGGCCACGCTGGTGGCCAAGGCGCGGGAGGGCCACGCCGACGGCCGGCCGGCCGAGGAGGTGGCCAAGGACCTGCCGTACTTCGGTGACTTCGCCGCCGAGGCCGTCGGCCGGGCCTACCTACAGCTGCAGTGACTTGACCTCGAGGAACTCCTCCAGCCCGTACCGGCCCAGCTCCCGGCCGGTGCCGGACTGCTTGTAGCCGCCGAACGGGGCGACCGGGTTGAACGCGCCGCCGTTGATCACGACCTGCCCGGTCCGCATCCGCCGGGCGAACGCGACCGCGCGCTCCCGGTCCCGGGCGAAGACCGCCCCGGCCAGCCCGTACGGGGTGCCGTTGGCGATCTCGGCCGCCTCGTCCTCGGACCGGTACGGGATGACCGACAGCACCGGCCCGAAGATCTCCTCCTGCGCGATCGTGGACTCCGGCCGCACCGCCGCGAACACCGTGGGCCGGACGAAGAACCCGCGCTCCAGCGGCGCGTCCGGGCCACCGGTCGCGAGCGTGGCTCCCTCCGCGATGCCCTTCGCGATGTAGCCGCGGACCCGGTCCCGCTGGGCTGCGTTCGCCATCGGCCCGATCCGGGTGCCCTCGGCCAGCGGGTCGCCGACCGTGTACTTGGCCGCCGCGTCCACGGCCAGCTCGACCACGTCAGAGTGCAGCGACTCCGGGACCAGCATCCGGGTCCAGGCCGTGCAGGTCTGGCCGCCGTTGATGTAGCAATTCGCCACGCCGACCTTGACCGCCCGGGTCAGCTCGGCGTCGTCCAGGATCACGTTGGCCGACTTGCCGCCGAGCTCCAGCGCGACCTTCTTGACCGTGCCCGCGGCGACCTCCTGGACCCGCTTGCCGGCCCGGGCCGAGCCGGTGAACGAGACCATGTCGACGTCCGGGTGGGCGGCCAGGGCCTCGCCGACCTCCGGCCCGGTGCCGGTCACCACGTTGAGCACGCCCGGCGGCAGCCCCACCGAGGCGGCCACGGACGCCAGCACGTACGCCGACAGCGGGGCGACCTCGCTGGGCTTGAGCACCACGGTGCAGCCGGCCGCCAGCGCCGCCGCGACCTTGGCCACGACCTGGTGCAGCGGGTAGTTCCAGGGCGTGATCGCGCCGACCACGCCGATCGGCTCCCGCAGCACCAGCGAGTTGCCGATCGTCTCCTCGAACGCGAAGCCGGCCAGCAGCTCGGCGTAGGAGCGCAGCACCACGATCGGCAGCCCGGCCTGGGTCGAGGTCGCGAACTTCAGCGGCGAGCCGACCTCCCGGGCGATCAGCCCGGCCAGCTCCGGCACCCGGGCGGTGAGCCCGTCGGCCAGCGCCGACAGCAGCGCCGCCCGCTCCGGCACCGGGGTCGCGGCCCAGCTCGGGAACGCGGCCCGGGCGGCGGCGACGGCCCGGTCCACGTCGGCGGCGGTCCCGGCCGGCACCGTCGCCAGCGGCTCCTCGGTGGTCGGGTTCACCACCGTCAGCGTGTCCGGGCGGGCGGGGCGCACCCACTCGCCGCCGACGAAGAGGGAGTCCAGGTGGTCCGGCAGGGTCCGGGCATCCGTCGAGGTCATGAATCCACCGTACGGGCCGCCCTTGACACTGTCCGGCCGCCTGTGCCATCTTCCCACCACTGGTCTGGACCAGTACGGACCAGTCCCCGGCGTCGCACTTCGTCGCACCAGGAGGATCGCGTAATGCATCGGAAATTGCGCACGGCGGTCGTCGCCGGCGTGGCGGTGGCGATGTTCGCCGCCGCGTGCGGAAGCGGCGACGGTGACACGGCCGACGCGGCCGCGGGCAGCGGCTCGCAGGCCAAGGACATCACGGTCTGGCTGATGAACGGCTCCGCGCCGGAGTCGGTCGTCAAGTCCGTCAACGACCAGTTCACCCAGGCCCACCCGGGCACCAAGGTGAACATCGAGATCCAGCAGTGGGACGGGATCCAGGAGAAGACGACCACGGCGCTGGCCGGCAACAACCCGCCGGACGTGCTGGAGATCGGCAGCACGCTGGTCTCCAAGTTCGCCGACTCCCAGGGCCTGCGCGACCTCACCGACAAGAAGGCCGAGCTCGGCGGCGACAGCTGGCTGCAGGGCCTGACCGACGCCGGCACGCTGGACGGCAAGCTCTACGGCGTCCCGTACTACGCCGGAGACCGGGCGGTGCTCTACCGCAAGGACATGTTCGCCAAGGCCGGGATCACCACGCTGCCGACCGACCGCGCCGGCTTCGTCGCGGCCATGGCCAAGCTGCAGGCCAAGTTCGGCTCGGACAAGCAGTTCTCGGCGCTCTACTTCCCCGGGCAGTACTGGTACGCCTCGCTCCCGTTCATCTGGGACGAGGGCGGCGAGGTCGCGACCCAGGACGGCGGCCAGTGGAAGGGCGCGCTGGACAGCCCGCAGTCGCAGGCCGGGCTGAGCGCGCTGAAGGACATCGTCACCAAGTACTCCAAGGCCCCGGTCAACGGCAACGAGAACGACAACGACCCGGCCGTGCCGCTGGGCGAGGGCAAGGCTGCGATGATCATCGACGCCGGCTGGAAGGTCGGCACGGTGATCAAGAACAAGCCGGCGCTGAAGAACCAGATCGGCGTCTTCGCGGTGCCGAGCAAGACGGCCGGCCAGACCGCGCCGGTCTTCCTGGGCGGCTCCAACCTGGCCATCTCCGAGGGCAGCGACGCCAGTGACCTGGCCTACGACTGGGTCAAGATCCTGGCCGGCACCAAGGCGCAGACGGACCTCGCCACCACCGGCGGCGTGATCCCCAACTCGACCTCGCTGCTGAGCCTGCACGCCAAGGACCCGGTGCTGTCGGTCTTCGACGCGGCGGCGAAGAACAGCCGGTCCACCCCGACGACCCCGAAGTGGGCCAACGTCGAGAGCGGCACGGTCCTGCAGGACATGCTGGTCTCCATCTTCAGCGGTAAGAAGAGCGTGGCCGACGCGACCAGGGACGCCAGCGCCGCGATCACCAAGACCCTCAACTCCTAGCCTGTCGGCCGCCCGACCCTCCGCCGGGGTCGGGCGGCCGGCACACCACCCCGGGCCGGTCTCCCCGGTCCGGGTTCCGCGCGGGTGGCGCCGGACCAGGAGGAGCACGAGTGAACCCCGACCCAGCCGGTACGACCACCAGAGATCCGGACCCCTCGGGCGGGCCCGCCGCGGGCGGCCCGGTGGAGGTAGCGGCAGACGTGGCCGCGACCGTGCCGCCGGTCGCCGCCGGTGCGGGCGGGCCGGTGCCGCCGGTGCCCCCGACCGCGGTGGCGCCGGTGCGGCCGGGGCGCCGCCGCACGGGCGGCTCCCTGCCGTACGGGCTGGTGCTGCCGAGCGTGCTGCTGCTGCTCGGCCTGCTCGGCTACCCGCTGGTCATCCTGGTCAAGACCTCGTTCCAGGAGCTCAACCTCCGGCAGCTGATCCGCCGGCAGACGGTCTGGACCGGGCTCGACAACTACCGCACGATCCTGACCGACTCCGAGTTCTGGGCCGTCACGATCCGCACGATCGTGTTCGCCGCGGTCTGCGTCGCGCTCACCATCGCGCTGGGCACGCTGGTCTCGCTGCTCATGCGCCGGGTCGGCAAGCCGATGCGGCTGCTCATCTCGGCCGGCCTGCTGCTGGCCTGGGCCACTCCCCCGGTCAGCGCCGCGACGGTCTTCAAGTGGCTGTTCGACGAACAGTACGGCGTGGTCAACTACCTGATCACCGGCCTGACGCCGCTGGACTTCGGCCAGCACGCCTGGTTCTCCTCGCAGTACTCGGCCTTCTCGGTGATCGTCCTGTGCGTGGTCTGGCAGGCCATCCCGTTCGTCGCGCTGACCCTCTACGCCGGGCTGACCACGATCCCGGACGAGATCATGGAGGCGGCGCGGATCGACGGCGCCGGCGCCTGGCGGGCGTTCCGCAGCGTCACCGCGCCGATGCTCAAGCCGGTGTTCCTGATCCTGACCTCGCTGTCGGTGATCTGGGACCTCAAGGTCTTCACCCAGGTGTACGTGATCACCCGCGGCGGCCCCGACCGCAAGACGCTGCTGCTGAACCTCTACACGTACACGGAAGGGTTCGGGGTGAGCCGGTTCGGCGTCGCGTCGGCCGCAGCGGTGGTCAGCGTGCTGATCACCCTGCTGCTGACCGTCTGGTACGTCCGCAGCATGATCCGCGTCGGCGAGGAGGACTTATGAGCGAGCGCGAGTGCTCGCAGCGCGAGCGGGGAGCGACGAGGGCCGACCGCTTGGCGCTCGCGCCCGGCGGTCTGTCCGAGGAGCGGGCACAGTGAGCAGCGCGATCCGGACGAGGCGGGGAAACGTCGCGGCGAACGTGGCCGGGGTCGTGGTGTTCGGGCTGTTCGCATTCCCGGTCTACTGGATGATCTCCACGGCGTTCAAGCCGGCCGGCGACATCCGCACCTTCGACGTGTCCCTGTTCCCGCGCACGTTCACGCTGGACAACTTCCGGACCGCCATGCACGCAGCCGGGTTCTGGACGTTCCTGCGCAACAGCCTGGTCGTGTCGGGCTCGGTGACGCTGCTGGCGGTGTTCGTGGCCCTGCTGGCCGCGACCGCGGTGGCGCGGTTCCGGTTCCGCGGGCGCCGGGCCTACCTGCTGGCGATCCTCATCGTGCAGATGGTGCCGCTGGAGGCGCTGGTCATCCCGATGTACCTGACGCTGCGGGACGCGGACCTGCTCAACATCGTGCCGGTGCTGGTCGCGACGTACATGGCCTTCGTGCTGCCGTTCACGGTGTGGACGCTGCGCGACTTCGTGGCGGCGCTGCCGGTGGAGCTGGAGGAGGCGGCCATGATCGACGGCGCCTCCCGCTGGGGCGCGTTCTGGCGGATCACCTTCCCGCTGATGGGACCGGGGCTGGTCGCGACCGCGGTGTTCGCGTTCATCCAGGCGTGGAACGAGTTCATCCTCGCGCTGACGCTGATGGAGCAGTCGAACCAGACGCTGCCGGTGTGGCTCGGCACGTTCAAGACCGCGCAGGGCGTCGACTGGGGCGGGCTGATGGCTGGCTCCACCCTGATCGCGATCCCGGTCGTGATCTTCGCGGTGGTGCTGCAGGGCCGGTTCGCGACCGGGGCGGCGGCGGGCGCGGTCAAGGGAT
>DATDKW010000270.1:0-4109 GCA_036519715.1 Mycobacteriales bacterium | reverse complement strand
CCACCGCGGCCATCGCCCGCTCCGGGTCGGGCGTGCCCATCTCCCGGGTGACCCGGGTCAGCCGGGTGCCCAGGGTGAAGACCTCGGTCCGGGCCCCGCGGCGGCGGGTGGCCGCGTGCGCGAACCGCAGCAGCACGTCGGCGTAGCCGCTCATCGAGCCGCTCACGTCGACCAGCAGCACCACCGGCCGGGGCCGGACCGACCGGCGGGACCAGCGCGGCCGGACCGGCTCGCCGCCCGAGCGCAGCAGCGCCCGGACCGTACGGTGGGGATCGACCGGGCCGGGGTGGGGCGAGGGCCGGCGGCGCCGGGACGGCCGGTGCTCCCCCGGCAGCGACAGCGCGGCCAGGGCCCGGTCCAGCTCGGCCCGCTCGGCCGCCCCCAGGGTGGTCACGTCCTTGTGCCGGAGGGTCTCGACCGTGCTGGCCGCGGCCCGCAGCACCGAGTCGGCCGTCCCCTCGTCCTCGTCCTCGTCCTCGCCGTCGTCGCCGGCATCGGGCGCGGCCAGCGTGATCGGCACGGCCCGGACCAGGTGCTGCGGCCGGGGCCGGACCCGGGGCAGGTCGCCGGTGGTCAGCGCGTCGAAGATCGCGTCGTACTTGCGCACGTCGGCCGGGTTGGCGCAGAAGGTCAGCCGGCCGGCCCAGTAGAGGTCGGCCCGCCGGGTGGGGTCGAGCGCGGTGGCGGCCCGGACGGCCTCGGCGACCCGGTCCGGCCCGGCCGGCACGCCGGCCGAGTCCAGGGCCCGGCCGATGCCGACCAGCACCCGCACCGGATCGTCCGCCACCACTCCAGTCATACGCCGGAGACCGCCCGGGTCACCAGCGCGCCGATGTCCAGCGAGCGGACCCGCTCCACGTCCTCGCGATACTTGACCACCGCGCCGAGCGTGGCCGCGGCCAGCGCCGGGTCCAGCCCGGGCGCCCCCAGCGCGGCCAGGGCCTGGGCCCAGTCCACGGTCTCGGCGATCCCCGGCGGCTTGAGCAGGTCGGCGGCGCGCAGCACGTGCGCGGCCGCGGTCACCTCCTCGCACAGCCGGGCCGACGCCTCCGGCACCCGCAGCCGGACGATCGCGACCTCGCGGTCGAACTCCGGGTGCTCCAGCCAGTGGTAGTAGCAGCGGCGCTTGAGCGCGTCGTGCACGTCCCGGGTCCGGTTGGAGGTGAGCACCACCACCGGCGGCACGGCCGCCCGGATCGTGCCCAGCTCCGGCACGGTCACCGCGAAGTCGCTGAGCACCTCCAGCAGGAACGCCTCGAACTCGTCGTCGGCCCGGTCGACCTCGTCCACCAGCAGCACCGACGGCGTGGTCTCCAGCGCGGCCAGCAGCGGCCGGGCGATGAGGAACCGGCGCGAGTAGAGCTCGGCCTCCAGCGCGTCGGCGTCGGCGACCCCGGCCGCCTCGGCCGTGCGCAGGTGCAGCAGCTGGCGCGGGAAGTCCCAGTCGTAGAGGGCCTGGGACGCCTCGATGCCCTCGTAGCACTGCAGCCGGATCAGCGGCGCGCCCAGCACCCGGCTCAGCGCCTTGGCCAGCTCGGTCTTGCCGACCCCGGCCTCGCCCTCGGCGAACAGCGGCCGGTGCAGCCGCAGGCCCAGGTACGCCGCGGTGGCCAGGCCCTCGTCGGCCAGGTAGCCGACCTCGGCCAGCCTGCCGACCAGGTCCGCCGGTGTGTCGACGCCGGCCGGCAGCAGCCCCCGCTCGTCCAATCGCCCCCCAGTTCCTTGGTCGTCTCGCCGGTGAGCCAGCACAGCCCTCCCCTCGGGTGGTTCCAGCCCAGTCTGCGCCGTGGCCGCCCCGGTTACGAGGCGGCCACGGGTCGAGCGGTGTCGTACGGAGTCAGCCGGCGGCCTTCTCCAGCGCCCGCCGGGTCAGCACCCGGGCCAGGTGCTGCCGGTAGTCCGGCTGCGCCGACAGGTCGCCCGAGGGCTCGGTGTCGTCGGCCGCCAGCCGGGCGGCCTCGGCCACCGAGCTGCCGGAGCCGATCGCCTGCTCGGTCGCGGTCGCGCGCAGCGGGGTCGGGCCCATGTTGGTCAGCCCGACCCGGGCCTCGGAGACCCGGTCGCCCTCCTTGCGGACCAGCGCGGCCACGCCGACGATCGCCCAGGCCTGCGCGACCCGGTTGAACTTCTCGTACGTCGAGGTCCACTCCGGGCCGAGCACCGGCACCCGGATCTCCACCAGCAGCTCGCCGGGCGAGATCGCGGTCTCCAGGTAGTCGGAGAAGAACTCCGCGGCCGGCACGGTGCGCCGGCCGTCCGGGCCCTCGATGACGAACTCGGCGTTGAGCGCGAGCGCGACGGCCGGCAGGTCGCCGGCCGGGTCGGCGTGGGCCAGCGCGCCGCCGAGGGTGCCGCGGTGCCGGACCGCCGGGTCGGCCACCGTGGCCGTGGCCTGGGCCAGCACGGGCGCGTGCTGCAGCACCAGCGGGTCCCGCAGCACGTCGTAGTGGCTGGTCATCGCGCCGATGACGAGCTGGTCGCCGTCCAGCCGGACGCCGCGCAGCTCGCCCACGCCGCCGAGGTCGATCAGTGCGGTCGGGTAGGCCAGCCGCAGCCGCAGCAGCGGCAGCAGGCTCTGCCCGCCGGCCAGCACCTTGGCGTCCTCACCGGCCCGCCCGAGCTCGGTGACGGCCTCGTCGATCGAGTGCGGCCGCAGGTAGTCGAACTCCGGGGGGATCACTCGGCACCTCCGGCCGTGGTCGCGGTCTGCGGGCCGCCGTAGGCGATGGTGCCCTCGGGGGCCCGGCCGCCGCCGTCGGAGCCTTGTTCGTTGATCGCCCGCCAGACCCGTTCCGGCGTGCAGGGCATCCGGATGTCGGTCACGCCGAAGTGGCGGACCGCGTCGACCACCGCGGCCACCACCGCCGGGGTGGAGGCGATCGTGCCGGCCTCGCCGACGCCCTTGACCCCGAGCGGGTTGGACGTGGCCGGGGTCTCGGTCCGGTCGGTGACGAACTCCGGCAGGTCGGGCGCGGCCGGCTCCAGGTAGTCGACCATCGTGCCGGTGACGAGGTTGCCCTCGCCGTCGTACACGGCTTCCTCGTACAGGGCCTGGGCGATGCCCTGGGCCAGGCCGCCGTGGACCTGGCCCTCGACGATCAGCGGGTTGATGACCTTGCCGATGTCGTCGACCGCGACGTACTTGCGGATCCGCGGCATGCCGGTCTCGGTGTCGACCTCGACCGCGCAGAGGTGGGTGCCGTGCGGGTAGGAGAAGTTCTCCGGGTCGAGCACGGCGTCGGCGTTGATCGTCGGCTCCATGCCCTCGGGCAGGTTGTGGGCCGCGAACGTGGCCAGCGCGACGTCCTGGATCGTGGTCTTGGCGTCGGGCGAGCCCTTGACCGAGAACGTGCCGCCGCTGAACTCGACGTCGCCCTCGGCCGCCTCCAGCAGGTGGGCGGCGACCCGGCGGGCCTTCTCGATCACCTTGTTGGCGGCCAGGTGCACGGCCACGCCCCCGACGACCAGCGAGCGGGACCCGTACGTGTCCATGCCCTGGGGCGAGGACCGGGTGTCGCCGTAGATCACGTTGACGTCCTCGAACGGCACGCCCAGGGCGTCGGCGGCGATCTGGCTCCAGCTCGTCACGTGGCCCTGCCCGTGCGGGGTGGTGCCGGTGACGACCTCGACCTTGCCGGTCGGCAGCATCCGGATGCTGGCCGCCTCCCAGCCGCCGGCGCCGTACGACAGCGAGCCCAGCACCCGGGACGGGGCCAGACCGCACATCTCGGTGAACGTCGAGATGCCGATGCCGAGCTGGACCGGGTCCTTGCGGTCCCGGCGCTCCTGCTGCTCCCGGCGGAGCTCGTCGTAGCCGAACAGCTCCAGCGCCTTCTCGGTCGCGGCCTCGTAGTTGCCGCTGTCGTAGGTGAGTCCCGCGATCGTCGTGTACGGGAACTCCTCGTGCTTGATCCAGTTGCGCCGGCGCAGCTCCATCGGCTCGATGTCGAGCTCGTGCGCGAGCTCGGTCACGATCCGCTCGATCGCGTACGTCGCCTCCGGGCGGCCGGCGCCGCGGTAGGCGTCGGTCGGCGTCTTGGTCGTGAACACGCCGGTGCAGCGGAACTTCAGCGCGTCCATCTTGTAGATCGAGTTGTACATGAACGCGC
>DATDKW010000269.1:0-5199 GCA_036519715.1 Mycobacteriales bacterium | reverse complement strand
CCGGCTCGGGCTGCCCAGCCTGCTGCTCTACCTCGGCATCGGGGTGGCGATCGGCGAGGCCGGGCTGGGGCTGCGCTTCGACGACGCCGCGCTGGCCCAGACCCTGGGGCTGGCCGCGCTGGTGGTGATCCTCACCGAGGGCGGCCTGACCACCAGGTGGAGCGCGGTCCGCCCGGCCCTGCCGCTGGCCGTGGTGCTCTCGACGCTGGGGGTGGCGGTCAGCGTCGGGGTGACCGCGGTGGCCTCGGTGCTGCTGCTGGACACCGGCTGGCGCAGCGGCCTGCTGCTGGGCGCGATCGTGTCCTCCACCGACGCGGCCGCGGTCTTCTCCACCCTCCGCGCGCTGGGGCTGCCGGCCCGGCTGACCGCGACGCTGGAGATGGAGTCCGGCTTCAACGACGCGCCGGTGGTCATCCTGGTCACGCTGCTGTCCAGCGACGCCGTCGGGTCGCCGCTGGAGGTCGTCGCGCTGGTCGGGTACGAGCTGGCGGCCGGCACGGTGATCGGGCTGGCGGCGGCGGCCGGCGCGGCCTGGATGCTGCGGCGCGGGGCGCTGCCGGCGGCCGGGCTCTACCCGCTGTCGGTGCTCGCGGTCGCCGTCGGGGCGTACGCGCTCGCGACCGTGGCCCACGCCTCCGGCTTCCTGGCCGCGTACCTGGCCGGGCTGGTGCTGGGCAACGTGCAGCTGCCGCACCGCAACGCCACCCTCGGCTTCGTCGAGGGGCTGACCTGGCTGGCCCAGATCGGCCTGTTCGTGCTGCTGGGCCTGCTGGTCAGTCCGGCCCGGCTGGGCGAGGCGGTGCTGCCCGCGATCGGGATCGGCGTGGCCCTGCTGCTGGTGGCCCGGCCGCTGTCGGTGCTGGCCTCGGCGGTGTGGTTCCGGGTCCGCTGGGCCGAGCAGGTGTTCGTGTCCTGGGCCGGGCTGCGCGGCGCGGTGCCGATCGTGCTGGCCACGATCCCGCTGACGGCCGGCGTCCCCGAGGCCCGGCAGTACTTCGACATCGTCTTCGTGCTCGTCCTGGTGTTCACGCTGGTGCAGGGCACGACGCTGGCCCGGCTGGCCCGGCTGCTCAAGCTGGCCTCGGCGTCGGAGGCGCTGGACCTGGAGGTCGACTCGGCCCCGCTGGAGGACCTGCACGCCGACCTGCTGCAGGTCCGGATCCCGGCCACGTCCCGGATGCACGGGGTGACCGTGCGGGAGCTGCGGCTGCCGGACGGGGCGGCGCTGTCGCTGCTGGTCCGGGGAGGGGAGGGGATGGTGCCCGGGCCGGACACCCGGCTGCGCCGCGGCGACCAGCTGCTGCTGGTCACGACCACGCCGGCCCGGGAGGCGACCGAGCGCCGCCTGCGCGCGGTGGGGCGGGCCGGCCGGCTGGCCACCTGGCGTGGCGAGGCCGGTGAGCGGGAGCCCCGGCCGGGTGATCGGCCCCTGGAAGGGCGATGACAGGGCGTACGCGTGGCGTTGCGTGCCGTCGTTTCCGGTGAAATCCGCCCGAAAACCCCCGTCGAGGACGGATATCGTCACTCTGCGTCGATAGCTGTTGTCGGGGAGTCTCGCCGAACGTATCCTTCGGACCGGCTCGCGATCTCCATGATCGCGAGCGCTTTGTACGAGGAGGGGGAGCTCCATGACCGAGGCCCGCGGCCGCCAGGCCGCCGGCTGACTGGCACGACCGGCGAAGGCGGTGCGGACGACCGTGGCGAAGAACGCAACGACCGCGAAGGTGGCAGAAGCCACCAGCGGCCCCATTTCCCAGACCAGCACGACGGCGGGCCCCCTGTCGGGGACGCAGCCGGCCAGCACACCGGCACGCCGTGCCCGGGGAACCGGGGCGGGTGCGAAGGCCGCCACCGGACGTTCCACCCGGACCACCGGCAAGCCGGCCGCGACCGGCGCCCGGGGCCGCGCGCCCGCGCACACCGCCGTCGCCGACCGGGTGCCGCCCGGCACCGACTGGACCGTCGAGGAGCTGGCCGAGGTCCGGGTCGACCTGGTCCGCGAGATCGCCGAGCGCCGCGCCGACTACGAGCGGGCGATGACCGAGCTCCACGCCCTGCAGCAGACCTCCGGCGACGGCGCCGGCGACGACCAGGCCGACGCCGGCTCGAAGACCTTCGAGCGCGAGCAGGAGCTGTCGATCGCCAACAACCGCCGCGACCTGCTGGTGCAGATGGAGCGGGCGATGGAGCGTCTCGACAAGGGGACGTACGGGCGCTGCGAGAGCTGCCACGAGCCGATCATGAAGGCCCGGCTGCAGGCGTTCCCGAGCGCCACCCTGTGCGTGCGCTGCAAGCAGCGGGAGGAGCGCCGCTGACGGGCGTGCCCGGGCCTGGGACGATGGGGGCGTGAGCGCCTCCCACCGTCCCCGGCCCGGCCCGCCCGCGCGGCGCGTGCGCACCGACCGGCCGCGGCGGACCGCCGTGCTGGCGGCGACCGCGGGGGCGGTGCTGCTGCTCGACCTCGTCTCGAAGATCCTCGTGGTCGCCAAGCTGCAGGACCGGTCGCCGGTGAAACTGCCGACCGGCTACCTGTGGCTGACCCACGCCCGCAACTCCGGGGCCGCGTTCTCCTTCGCCGAGGGTGCGACCGTGCTGTTCACCGCGGTGGCGGTGATCGTCATCGTGGTGATCGTGCGGACCGCGTCGAAGCTGCGCTCGACCGCCTGGGCGATCAGCCTGGGGCTGGTGCTGGGCGGGGCGGCCGGCAACCTGGTCGACCGGCTGTTCCGGTCGCCGGGCCCGCTGCGCGGCGAGGTCGTGGACTGGATCAGCCTGCGGACCCCGGACGGGCGGATGCTGTTCCCGATCTTCAACCTGGCCGACTCCGGGATCGTCTGCGGCGGGATCCTGGCCGTGCTGCTGGCGATGCTCGGCTTCGAGATGGACGGGACGCGCGGGGCCAAGGACGGCAGCCCGGAGCCGACGCCGCCGCCCGGCCCGGCCGCGCCGTCGGCCGGCCCGCTCGGCCCGCCATCGGGTCCGGCCGGCCCGTTCTCCGGTCCGCCCGGCCCGTCGGCCGGCCCGCCCGGCCCGTTCTCCGGTCCGCTCGGCCCGTCGGCCGGCCCGCTCGGCCCGCAGTCCGCTCCACCCGGCCCGTCCGGCCCGCTGTCCGGCCCGTCCGGTCCGGTGGGTACGTCCGGGCCGTTCTCCGGCCGGAGCGGGCCCAGCGCCGGCCCGGCCGGTCGGTCGTCAGGTCCGTCCGGTCCGTCCGGTCCGCTCGGCCCGGCGCCGGACGCAGCCGACGGGATGGCCCGGCCCGTCGGTCGGGCGCCGGTGCGGCCTCCGTCGGCCGCGCCTCCCCCCGCGACGGGCCAGGCGTACGTACCGTCGAGGAACCCACTGGCGGGTCCGGACGGGAGAGCGCGTGGCTGAGCGGCGCACGGTGCCGGTGCCGGACGGGCTCGACGGCCTGCGCCTGGACGCCGCACTGGCCCGGATGTTCGGGTTCTCCCGGACCACCGCGGCCACCCTGGTCGACGCCGGCGGCGTCACCGTCGACGGGGTCTCCCGGGGCCGGTCCGACCGGGTCGCGGCCGGGTCCTGGCTCGAGGTCGACATGCCGGCCCCGCCCGCGCCGCCCAGCGTGGCCCCGGTCCCGGTGCCCGGCCTCCGGATCGTGTACGCCGACGACGACATCGTCGTCGTGGACAAGCCGGTCGGGGTGGCCGCGCACCCCAGCCCGGGCTGGGACGGCCCGACCGTGGTCCAGGGCGTCGCCGCGATGGGACAGCTGCTGTCCACCTCGGGCGCGGCCGAGCGGCAGGGCGTGGTCCACCGGCTCGACGTGGGTACGACCGGGCTCATGGTGCTGGCCAAGAGCGAGCGCGCGTACACGGTGCTCAAGGATGCGTTCAAGGAACGCACCGTGGACAAGCGGTACGCGGCGCTGGTGCAGGGCCACCCCGACCCGACCCGCGGCACCATCGACGCGCCGATCGACCGGCACCCGGGCAGCGACTGGAAGTTCGCCGTGGTCGCGGGCGGGCGGCCGAGCGTCACCCACTACGACACGATCGAGGCCTTCCGGGCCGCGACCCTGCTCGACATCAAGCTGGAGACCGGGCGTACCCATCAGATCCGGGTCCACCTGGCCGCGGTCAAGCACCCGCTGGTCGGCAATCTCACCTACGGCGCCGACCCGACCCTGGCCCAGCGGCTGGAGCTGCACCGGCAGTGGCTGCACGCGGCCCGGCTCGGCTTCACCCATCCGGGCACCGGGGAGTGGGTCGAGTTCGACAGCCCGTACCCGGACGATCTGGCGCGGGCGCTGACGCTCGTCTCCGAGTAGCGCTCGGGCACGGGGGAGCTCATGAGGGCGGTCGCGGACGGCGCCACCCTGGCCGGTGGCGTGCGCGTGCTGGCCCTGCTGCTGGTGGCGTACCTGGTGCTGGGGCAGCCCGTGGTCGGCGGCTGGAGCGCCCGCCGGCAGCACCGGGCCGCCGACCCGGGGGCGCGCCGGCGCCGCTACCGCCGGACCATGATCCTGGAGTGGTCGCTGACCGCCGTCGCGCTGGTGCTGGTGCTGGCCGCGCCCGGCCTCGATCTCGGCGACCTCGGCTTCCGGGCGCCCCGCGGGTCGGCGTACACGCTGGTGGGGGCGCTGGGGTTCGGGGTCAGCGTGGTGCTGCTGGCCGGGCTGCGGCGCCGGGTCGACCGGGGCGCGGACGTGGTCGCGCCGGCCGAGGTCGGCGCGCTGCTGCCGCGCACGGCCAAGGAGCGGCGGGCCTTCGCCGGCCTGGCGCTGACCGCGGGCGTCTGTGAGGAGGTGCTGTACCGGGGCTTCCTGCTCGCGGTGGCGGTGGTGATCGCGCCGGAGCTCGGGCCGTGGCGGCTGGTGCTGGTCAGCGCGCTGGCCTTCGCGGTGGCGCACACGTACCAGGGGGTGGGCGGAATGGCGACCGCCGGCGTGCTCGGCGGCGGCTTCGCGGTGCTGTTCCTGGGCTCGGGCAGCCTGCTGCTGCCGGTGCTCTACCACGTGCTGATCGACCTGCGGCTGTTGGTGCTGGCGGCCAGCCCGCCCCGGCACCGGGCCCCCGGGAGGGCGCCGGGGCCGGCGAGCGCAGGGCCGGCGCCGGGTCACCGGTCGGGGACCCGGCCGCCCGCGCCCAGCCCCGGGGTCGCGCCGACGTTCAGCCCGCGACGGCCGCCCGGTGCTCGCGCGGACTCACCCCGCGGACCCGCTTGAACGCGGTGCTCAGC
>DATDKW010000268.1:0-5423 GCA_036519715.1 Mycobacteriales bacterium | reverse complement strand
GTTGGTGCCGACGAACTCCTCCGCGTACGAGAAGCCGGGCGCCAGCATGACCTTGTCCAGGTGCCGTTCCAGCTCGTCGCCGGCGGTCAGCCGGACCAGCACCAGCCCCGAGGAGTCGGTCAGCACGATGCTGACCTGCTGCCCGTCCAGCTGGTCGCGCAGCGTCCGCAGCACCGGCTCGGCGCTGCGGGTCAGCGGGCTGTCGATCTCCGGATCGCGGATGTAGGGCAGCTCGATCCGGTCCGCCGCCACGTTCAACTCGCGCGATCGCCACCAGGAGGCCAGAATCGTGTCGCGCACCTTGCCGGGGTCGGCGGACTCCGCGGTGAGGAAGCGTTCCCGGTTGACGGCGACGTCCTCGCCATCGGTCGGGGCGGGCGGTCCATGCCTCATGCGACCTCCCTGGCTCCCGGTCCGCCCGGGGACGGCGGCGCCGTCCGGGCGCGCCGGAGGTTGCGTGGTCGTTTCACCATAGGTCCCCGAGCTGTGAGGCCCCTGTCTCAAATTGAGACGCCCCACCCGCGGCTCGCTGCGTAGACCGGACATGGAGCTGTGCCCGCCCCGACGAGGAGGCGCCCATGTCCGACCCGGTTCCGCACGGCGCGCCGCCGAGCCGGTTCACGCCGGAGCACCCCGACGACACCGAGACGTTCAACCCGTGGTCGGTGGTGAACCTGGTGTTCCACCACCTGGCCGACAACGGGCTGCACCCGGTGCTGGGCGAGCGCGGCGACCCCGCCCCGCACGCCGCCGCGCTGCTGGAGGCGCTGGGCATCCAGCCCGCGCCCGAGGGCAACCGGCAGGTGTCCCGCGACGTCCAGGACCGGCTGGCCCAGTTGCGCGCGGCCGTCTTCGGCGCCGAGCAATCCCGGTGACCCGCGTCTCATTGTGAGACCGCACGGAGCGTTGCGCCGACGTTTCATCGCTGGCAGACCACCGCTCATCGACCGAGGAGCCCACGTATGAGTCGGCAGAGCGTCGCCAAAGCGCACCAGAAGATCCAGGAACTCGCCTGGGAACCGCTGTACCACGAGCCCGTCAAGCAGTACGGGACGGACTACACGTTCTCCAAGGCCCAGAAGAAGGACCCGCTGAAGCAGGTCCTGCGGTCCTACTTCCCGATGCAGGAAGAAAAGGACCACCGCGTCTACGGCGCCCAGGACGGGGCGATCCGGGGCAACATGTTCCGCCAGGTCCAGGAGCGCTGGCTGGAGTGGCAGAAGCTGTTCCTGTCGATCATCCCGCTTCCGGAGATCTCGGCCGCGCGGGCCATGCCGCTGCTGTTCCGCACGGTGCCCAACCCGGAGCTGCACAACGGCCAGGCGATCCAGATGATCGACGAGGTCCGGCACTCGACGATCCAGCAGAACCTCAAGCGGCTCTACATGAACAACTACATCGACCCGGCCGGCTTCAACTCCAGCCTCCGCAACTTCCAGAACGACTACTGCGGGACGATCGGCCGGCAGTTCGCCGAGGGCTTCATCACCGGCGACGCGATCACCGCGGCCAGCATCTACCTGACCATCGTGGCCGAGACGGCGTTCACCAACACGCTGTTCGTGGCCATGCCGGCCGAGGCCGCCGCCAACGGCGACTACCTGCTGCCCACGGTGTTCCACTCGGTCCAGTCGGACGAGTCCCGGCACATCAGCAACGGGTACGCGACGCTGCTCATGGCCCTGGCCGACGAGGGCAACCACCAGCTGCTCGAGCGCGACCTGCGCTACGCCTGGTGGAACAACCACCGCGTGGTGGACGCCGCGATCGGCACGTTCATCGAGTACGGCACCAAGGACCGCCGCAAGGACCGCGAGTCCTACGCCGAGATGTGGCGCCGCTGGATCTACGACGACTACTACCGCAGCTACCTCGTCCCGCTCGAGAAGTACGGCCTGGTCATCCCGCACGACCTCATCGAGGAGTCCTGGAACCAGATCTGGAACAAGGGCTACGTGCACGAGGTGGCCCAGTTCTTCGCCACCGGCTGGCTCGCCAACTACTGGCGGATCGACGGCATGACCGACGAGGACTTCGAGTGGTTCGAGTACAAGTACCCGGGCTGGTACGACAAGTACGGCGCCTGGTGGGAGAACTACTCCCGGCTGTCGGTGCCGAACGGGCACAACCCCATCGCCCTGGAGCCCGTCGACTACGTCTACCCGTCGCGCTGCTGGACCTGCATGGTGCCGTGCCTGGTCCGTGAGGACATGGTCATGGCCGAGGTCGACGGGCAGATGCGGACGTACTGCCACGAAGCCTGCCGGTGGACCGATGTGGAGGCCTTCCGCCCGACGTACCAGGGCCGGGAGACCCCGAACATGGGCCAGCTGATCGGCAAGCGCGAGTGGGAGACGCTCTACCACGGCTGGAACTGGGCCGACGTGGTCTCCGACATGGGCTACGTGCGCGACGACGGCAAGACCCTGGTGGCGCAGCCGCACCTGAACCTCGACCCCAAGAAGATGTGGACCCTGGACCACCTGCGCCGCTGCCCGCCGCTGCAGAGCCCGAACGTCCTGCTCAACCAGATGTCGAAGGAGGAGCAGGCGGCATTCCACGCCGACTACATCAAGCAGGGCCCGGCCGGTCGGCCGGCGCCGGCGGACGCCTGAGCCCCGGGTCGGGTGCGCAGGTGAGCGGGAGGGCCGGAGCCCTGGTTCCGGCCCTCCCGCGCCGGCTCCACTGTGGACGGGCGTGAGAGGACGCGATGGCTGACGACAAGCACGTCGTGCGGTTCGAGCCGGTCGGCATCGAGATCGAGGTGGGCGAGGAGCAGACCGTGCTGCGGGCGGCGTCCGAGCAGGGCCTGATGCTCATGCACGGCTGCAAGGAAGGCCAGTGCGCGGCCTGCAAGTCCTTCGTGCTCGACGGCGAGGACATCGAGCTGGACAAGTACTCGACGTTCGCGCTGCCGGACTTCGAGAAGGACGAGGGCTTCACCCTGCTGTGCCGGGCCCACGTCTACGAGGACGTGACGATCGAGCTCCTCAACTACGACGAGGACATGATCAAGTCCGGGCTGCCGCTGCAGACCGCGGTGGCCGAGGTCGCCTCCATCGTCGAGGTCACCCACGACCTGCGGCACGTCACCCTGACGCTGATCGAGCCGGCCGAGCTGCGCTACTTCCCGGGCCAGTACGTCGACATCACCGTGGCCGACCACGGCATCACCCGGTCGTTCTCGATGGCCAACACGCCCACCGGCGGGACCGGCACGCTGGAGTTCGTCATCAAGGTCTACCCGGACGGCCGATTCTCCTCGCTGCTGTCCGGCGGTCACCTGTCCGTCGGCGACCGGGTCGACGTGGTCGGCCCGTACGGGGCCTTCACCCTGCGGGAGGGCGGCGACGCCCGGATCGTCCTGGTCGGCGGCGGCGCCGGGATGGCGCCGGTGCTGTCGCTGCTGCGGGCGCTGGCCGAGCGCGGCTCGACCCGCGACATCGTCTTCTACTACGGGGCCCGCCGGAAGCGGGACCTGTGCTTCGAGGACGAGCTGCGGGAGCTGGAACGGACGCTGCCGAGCTTCCGCTACGTGCCGGCACTGTCCGACCCGGACGGTGAGGACTGGGACGGCGAGACCGGATTCGTCACCGATGTGCTCAAACGACGGGAGGACAGCCTGACCGGAGCCCACGCGTACGTCTGCGGGCCGCCACCGATGGTGGAGGCGGCCATGCCCGTGCTCGGCGCCCTGGGCGTCGAGGAGCGGCGGATCTACTACGACAAGTTCACCACCACAGGAAACGCCGAGAAATGACCCGGCGGCGACTGAGGCGGCAACGCCGACGTGAGATGCCGAGAGCTGGTACCGGCCGCGTCGTGAGCACCGACCCTCCGGACGCGCACTCCACAGCCCGAGGGAGATCCCGATGACCACCGCAGAACAGCCCGTCGAACGCTCCGTACCGAAGCCGGTCTTCACCGACGCCGAGGCCGGCGCCAAGGTGTTCCCGGACTCGACCGCCCGCAACTACAACTACTTCGTCCCGCAGAAGCGCAAGCAGACGCACTACGAGGACGTGACGGTCGAGGTCCAGCCGGACCCGCGGCACTACCTGGCCCAGGGCTGGCTGTACGGGTTCTCCGACGGCCGCGGCGGCTACCCGCTGAACTGGACGCAGCTGAAGGCCTGGGGCGTCGACCGCCCGGAGCCGGAGCGGTTCCCCGGCTCCGGCGGCTCCGGCTACGAGTGGCCCGCGCACGGGTGGCACGAGTTCCGCGACCCCAACGAGGAGTGGGAGCTCACCTTCTACCGCTACAACTCCAACGTCGTACGGCAGGTCGCGGCCAACGTCGAAGCGGCCAAGCAGACGAAGGCGTTCGAGCAGTGGAACCCGAACTGGGTGAAGTTCGTGGCCGCCAACGTCGGGGCCTGGATGCACGTCGAGCACGGCCTCGGGCTGTACGTCTTCGCCAACGCGCAGCGCCGGGCGCCCACCAACATGCACAACAACGCGATCTCGGTGAACTCCATGCACCGGATCCGGTTCGCCCAGGACCTCGCGCTCTACAACCTGACGCTGACCGAGGAGATCGAGGGCTTCGACGGCGCCGCCCACATCGAGACCTGGAACTCCGACCCGGCCTGGCAGGGCGTGCGGGAGATCGCCGAGCAGCTGACCGCGACCGACGACTGGGCCGAGGCCGTCTTCGCCACCAACGTGGTCTTCGAGCCGCTGGTCGGCGAGCTGTTCCGCAGCCAGCTGGTGCAGCACGCGTCCCCGCACAACGGCGACTTCGTCACTCCCACCGTGGTCGGCGCCGGCGAGTACGACTACGCCCAGCGGGACCTGCGCTACACGCGGGCGATGTTCCAGCTGCTGACCGCCGACCGTGAGTTCGCCGACTACAACAAGGAGATCCTGCAGCGCTGGCTGTCCACCTGGACCGACCGGAGCATCACCGCCGCCCGCCGGCTGCAGCCGCTGTGGTCGCAGTCCGACGCCCGGCCGCCCCGCTTCGAGGAGGCAATGGACACGGTGAAGAACCGCTTCGTCGGCATCCTCGCCGACCTCGACCTGACCCCGCCCGCCGAGCTCTCGCACTGAAGGAGTCTGAAGATGACGTCGTTCAAGACGAGCGAGAGCCCGTTCAAGTCGGACAACACCGCATCCAACAAGTGCGGCGTGACCCTGATGAACAACCAGATCGGCGCGGTCGTCGCGCAGGTCATGGCGACCCACGACAACGTCACCGTGACCCCGCTGCCGTCGATGATCCGCGTCGACGCCGTCGGCCGGATGGACTTCGTCTACAACGAGATCTCCGACGCCCTGGGAGAGGAGGAGGGCTACTACGACGCGGCCCAGTTCGAGGAGAACATGTCCACCCACTACGGGCGGATGGTCCACCTCGACGACCGCACGATCATGTTCGCCAACCCCGAGGACGCGGCCGAGTACATCGACTTCGACCTCAAG
>DATDKW010000267.1:0-2031 GCA_036519715.1 Mycobacteriales bacterium | reverse complement strand
GGCCTGCGGAGGCTGCTGCTCTCCGCGGACATCGGCGACGATCACCGCGCCATCGGACCCGACCTGCATCTGCGAGCGGTGGTCCTCGCCGATGCGGACGCGCTCCTGGAAGCCGAACGCCTCGCTGAGCCAGGCGACGGCGGCGCGGACATCCGGGTAGACGAGCACCGGAATGACGGTCGCCGACGGAGCGGAGCGGTTGTTGATCACAGATCCACCCTAGTACTCCAGTTGTAGTTCGTGATCTTCATGGTTCTCGGGCTTGTCGCTGGTAGTGGCTGGTGCGGGCGCGGTGTTGATGGCGTCGGCGCCAGGCCGACCAGTGCAGCCGATGGCGCAGGGCCCGGATCGGTGGGAGCAGGGCGACGACGAAGAGGTGGCCGATCTCGTTGCGGGTGAGGGGGATCTGGTCGGCCGGTGCGGGCGCTCGGGCGTGCTCGACGGCGGCGGTGACGGTCAGGAAGGCGTGGGCGAGCAGCGCGAGGGTGGCCCAGCGGTGCCAGGAGGTCCAGGTGCGGACTTGGTGCTGGTCCAGGCCGGTGAGTTCTTTGCCGGTCTGGAAGTCTTCCTCCACCGTCCATCTGGTGCCGGCGATGCGGACCAGGGTGCTCAGCGGCACGGGGGCCGGTGCCCAGCAGCGGTAGTAGGCGCGTTTGCCGGTGCGGCGGTGCCGGCGGATCAGCAGCCACCGCGGCCCGTCGGCCCCGGTGGCGGGGATGTCGATCAGGGCCCAGTCGTAGACGCGGTGGCCCTTGGCTCCGGCGCCGGCCGAGAGCGGCTGCCAGGCCCGTCGTGGCAGTTGCAGAGTGAGCATGTCGGCGCGGATCGGACCGGCCGGAGTGGGCACCGGGTAGTCGCGGGCCACAGCGAGGACATAGCCGAGGCGGCGGCGTTCGCACTCGGCGCGCAACCCGGGGTCGGCGCCGTAGACCTCATCCGCGGTCACCCACCGGGCCGGGACGCCGGCATCCAGTGCCCGGGCGATCATCTGCCGGGCCAGCGCCGGCTTGGTTGCGAACCCGACACCCGCGGGGACACCGGCCGCGGCGCGCCGGTCCGGATCGTCGGCCCAGCACCGGGGCAGATACAGCGCCCGGTCGATTAGCCCATGCCCGACGCTGCTGGCGTAGGTCAGCCACACAGTGACCTGCGCGTTCTCGGTCCGCCCAGCGGTACCGGTGTACTGCCGCTGCACCCCGACCGTGGCGGTGCCCTTCTTCAGGTCCCCGGTCTCATCGACCACCAGCACCGCCTGCGGCTCGGCGAGGTATTCGACCACGTAGCCGCGGACGTCGTCGCGGACTGCGTCGGCATCCCAGACCGCTCGGCAGAGCAGGTGCTGCAGCCCGTACGGGGTGGCCTCCCCGACGTGCTCGGCGATCGTCCAACAGTTCGTCCGCGGCAACTCGGCCAGCAGCCCGGCCACGAACTGCCGTACTCGCCGCCGCGGCTCCACCCGAGCGAACCGAGCCGCGACCCGGCCCATCAGCTCCTCGAACATCACCTGCCACCGGGCAGGGTCTACGCTCTCGCCCGCGGCCACCGCCGGATCGTCCAGAGTCGACACAACCCTTGATGATCAAGCGGTGGCCGCTCCACGTCTGGGACCGCCACGCCCAAGATCACGAACTACAACTGGAGTACTAGCCGGCCCCTCCCATCCTCGTCCCAACCCGCGGCATGGGGCGTTCAGAAGCACGCCGTCAGTGCTCGCCATCGTTCGCGAGGGCGGCCTCCTTCTCGGTGGCAGCTAGCATCTCGGTGAAGGTGGCCGTGAGCATCTTGTCGATCAATGGGCCGGTGAATCGGCCGATTGGGCCGCCCCTGGGTACATATCGATAGTCGAACGTGGCCAACGTCCCTTGGTCGTCGGGCTCGAGCGTGAGCGTGGTCTCGGCCCGGTTGAACGGCACCGACATGCTCGGATGATTCTCTGTGTCGATCCTGCGACCCTCCTCCCAAATGGTGACGGTTTCATCCATGCTGCCGATCGGCTTCAGTTTGACGTGGCGGCGAGCGCCGACGCCGCTC
>DATDKW010000266.1:0-17671 GCA_036519715.1 Mycobacteriales bacterium | reverse complement strand
TGGGGTCCCAGTCGAAGTTGCGGCCGACGACCGGACGGGCCGGGTCGCCGGCCAGGAAGACCGTGCACCCGAACGGCTTGCGCAGCCCGGACGGCCCGGTCGTGGCGGCCGGGTCCGGCGCGCCGGCGGCCGGAAGGAGTGCGGGCAGGGCGCCCGCGTACGTCATCTCGTACAGCGGGTGGCCGCGATCCAGGACCTTCAGGCTGGCCAGCGTCCGCTGTTCCGTGGCGGTCAGCGGCCCGGCCGGCGTCGTGGCGGCCGGTGCCGGGGTGGCGGCCACCGGGGTGCTGACCGCCGCCGGGCGGGGTGCGGCGACCGGCGCGGGGGCCGCCCCCGAGCACCCGGCGAGGCCGGCCGTGATCAGCACGATTCCGGCGACCGAACGTCCGCTGCGGACCATCCGTCCATCCTGCCGCCGGCCGGTCACGGTCATGAGCGCTCGGCGGTCACGGTTCCGGCACGGCTCCGCGGCCGGGTCCCGGCCCACCTCGTCGCCCATGCAGGAGAGCTCCTCACCCGCCCGGGCAGCTGACGCCGGCGCCGCAGAGAGCCAGCCCGGTCTCCGCCCGGACGTAGGAGGCGACCTGCTCCCGGGGTACGAAGCCGAGCGTCGCATCGGCGAGCGCCACGAGCTCCCGGTTCCCGCCCGCCGACTCGGAGAACTCGTACGTCACGCAGCCCCCGGGAAACCGGTAGAACCGACGCGGCCCGGAGCCCCGGCCGGGGTCGTCGGACCGCTCGGTCCCCGGTTCGTCGCTGGCCACCACCGAGGCGGTCGACGTGTCGCAGCTCGGGGCCAGCGTCACCGCGACCACCCGGTCCTCCTGCGTGCCGGCGCTGAGGGCGAACGTCGCCTCGCCGTTGCGGACGGTCCCACCCTCCGAGTTCCAGCCGGACGGCAGACCCCGGACGCAGGGCAGCGCGGTGGCCTCCGGAACGGCCTGCGCCACCAGCACGGTGGTCGACTGCGGGCTGCAGGCAGGCAGCCCGAGCACGTCGACCCCCCGGAACGGGGTCAGCAGCCCGTACGTGAAGCCGGCGACGACCAGCACCGACAGCAGGACGCCCAGCGCCAACGCGAACCGCCGCAGGCTCCAGCGCTGGATCGGGATCGGCCGGCGCTCGGGCGCCAGCCGCCGGAACTGGGTGAGCAGGTCGCGGCCGTCCTGCTTCATCACCAGCCGCAGCTGGCTGGGGCTGGCCACCGCCCGGGTCGCCGCGAACGCCTCGGCGATCTCCTCCGGGCTGAAGTACCGCAGCGCGTGCCGGTAGACCCGCTCCGGGTCGGACTTGACCGCCAGGACCAGCATCATGTTGCCGAGGTCGACAGCCTGCCGCCACGGCGACGGGCGGACCTGCACGAAGAACGCGTCGACCAGCAGGACCCGGCCGTCGCGGACCATGAGGTTGCCCGGCTTGATGTCGCGGTGGGCCAGCCCGGCGTTCCACATCTTCCGGACCAGCAGCAGGCCCTCGTCGATGATCCCGTCGTCGACCTCCGCGTCGCCGATCTCGACGGCGCCGTCGAAGAACTCCATGGCGATCAGGTACTCGCGCTCCGGCGTGATCTCGACGACGCCGTACGGCGCCGGAACGGGGAGCTTCATGTCCTGCATGAGGCGCAGCGTGTAGTCCTCGTACTGGACGAAGCGACGGACGGTCTGGAACGACGTCTCGTCCTCGAGCGCGCCGTACAGGATCGTCCGGCCGAGCTTGTACCAGCGGTCGGCCCGCACGTGGCTCTTCGCGTAGAGCTTGGCGAAGACGTAACTGTCCGGCTCGCCCGCGATCCGCAGCCGCAGCGGGGTCGAGCCGCCGGACGCCGCCAGCCCGATCGGCCTGACCTCGAGCACGGTTAGCCCGAGCTGCTCCCGGACCGCCTGCCGGATGGCCTGGCCCCGTGCCCCGGTGACGTCGAGATGGGCCGTCTTCCCCCGCCGGTACGTCACGGGGAAGGCCTCGTTCGGCGTGAACCACCGGAAGGCGGCGAGCGGGACGGCCACGCCGAGCACGATGGCCCAGAGGACATCCGAGGGATGGTCGATGCCCAGGTAGAGCCGGGCGAAGGCGACCGCCAGGAGCACCGCCGTGATGGCGAGCTTCGCGATGCCCCGGGGCCGACCGGGCACCACCAGCGAGTACGCGATGCCCATCAGGCAGGCGGCCAGGATCGCCACCGGGAAGGAGGGCATGGAGAAGCCGATCCAGTCGCCGGCGATCGTGACGCCGTACGGCCGCGGCCGCGTGGTCACGAAGTAGACCCCGGTGCCGAGGAGTCCGAGGACCGTCAGGTAGACCAGGAAGGTCGCCAGGTGCCGCCAGCGCTTGAACACGAGCAGCGCCAGGACCAGCCCGCCGCCGAGGATCGTCACCGACCACGCCGTGCCGAGCGTGGCGACCGCACGCATCGGCGGGGTGAGCCAGTCCGCCCGGAGCCCGGCGAGGGCTCGCAGCACCGCGGTCTCCGCGTGCAGTGCGGCCCTCGGCTGTCCCTCGGGGGAGAGCCACACGAGCCCCACCGCGAGCAGCCCGGCGAGGGCGAGCCAGAGCTTCCCGCTCCAGCCCAGCTTGCGCGGCAGCGGCGGCGGCGCGCCGGTGGGCCGCCGTCGCAGCCCGCCGACCCGGGCGGTGCCGGGCAGGACGTCGCTGGCCGGCAGCATGTCCGGGGCGCTCACCGGAACCGCCCGGCCCGCCGGCCCCGAGAGATCGTCTGGCAGCGCATCACGAGCACCCCCGCTCCGTCCGCGCGCGCCCGGCCCGACCGGGAGTCGGCCCTCCGCCCGCCGGATTAACCCGCGTGGCGACGGCACGGTATCCAGACGGTGATCCGGCCCACCGCTCCTGTCAACGCCGGACCCGGCCGTCGCCGGGAGAAGCGGGTCCATTCCGCACGCAAGCCGGCTGGTCAGGACGGCGAGCCGGTGGAGGGGTCGTCCGGCGCACTTCCGGCCTCTCGCTGGGAATCCCGCCGGCCGAGCCGCGACGCCGAGCCGGCGGTCCGACCGGACCGCCGGCTCAGGCGTGGCCCGGCGCCTACTCGGTGACCACCGCCCGGAGCACGTCGAGCTTCGCCGCCCGGCGGCTCGGTGGGACGGCGGCGACCATGCCGGCCAGCGCGGCGAGGACCACCACGACGGCCAGGCTGGCGTACGGGACCCGGAAGACGGTGATCCCCTCGTCGGCGAGCGCGGTCACCAGCGCCCAGCCGAAGAACAGGCCGATCAGCAGCCCGAGCACCGTCCCCTGCACCGCGATGACGACCGACTCCCAGCGGATCGTCGAGCGCAGCTGCGACCGGGTCATGCCGACCGCCCGGAGCAGCCCGAGCTCACGGGTCCGCTCCACGATGGACAGCGCCAGCGTGTTCGCGATGCCGAGCAGCGCGATGAGGATCGCCAGTCCGAGCAGCGCGTAGACCAGCGCGAGCAGCTGGTTCAGCGGTTTGGTCTGCTCGGCCTTGAACTGGGCCCGGTCCAGCACCTTCGCGCCCGGGTAGGCCTGCCCGACCTGCTTCACCGCCGCCAGCGCCGCCTCCGGGCTGGTGCCCGCCGCCCGCTTGACCAGCACCTTGCTGTCCATCCGGGTGGCGAAGTTGGCCTCGTACGCCTCGGTGCCGAGCAGGTAGTTGCCGGCCTGGCGGTTCTCGCCGTAGATCAGCGCGAGCCGCAGGCTGCGCGTACCGGAGTCCTTGAAGGCCACCGGCACCGGGTCGCCGAGCCGCAGCCCCTTGCGGGCGGCGACGTCCTCGTGCAGGCCGATGGCGTCGCGGCCGAGGTCGGCGGGCGATCCCGCGACCGGGCCGACCTTCATCAGCTCGACCGCCGCCCGCGGATCGGTGGCCTGCACCATCACGGCGCTGCCGGCGACCTGGGCCACGCCCTGCCGCAGGCCGGCGGCCGTGTCGACCTCGGGCAGCGCCCGCAGGCGCGCGGCCAGCCCCGGGTCCACGCCGCCGAACATGCCGCCACCGGAGTCCACCACGATGTCGCCGGTGAACGCCCGGTCCACGGCCGCGTCCATGGACGCCTTGGTCGAGGACACGAAGATCGTGATGAGGCCGACGACGCCCACCCCGATCATCAGTGCGGACGCGCTCGCGGCGGTGCGCTTCGGGTTGCGCATGGCGTTCTCCCGGGCCAGCGCCCCGGTGACGCCCCGCAGCCGCGGCAGCGGTGCGCCCAGGACGCGGCTGAGCGGCAGGGAGATCGTCCGGCCCAGGATGGACACCCCGAAGAAGACCAGCAGCGCGCCGGCCCCGACGATGACCACCGGCTGCTCGACGTCGCGGAAGAGCCCGATCAGCAGCGCGGCCAGGCCGAGGCCGAGGACGGCGGCGCCCACGACCATCCGCTGCCTGGACCCGTAGCCGGTGCTGCCGGTGGCACCTTCCTGCATGGCCGCGACCGGCGGCACCTTCGCCGCCTTCCGGGCCGGCGACAGCGCCGCCAGGACCGTGATCCCGACGCCGACCGTGAAGGAGATGATCGCGGTCGTCGACGTGAACACCACGCTTCCGGTGGGGATGTCCAGCCCGACGCCTGCGAGCAGGCCCTTGAGGCCGAGCGCGACCGCGAAGCCGGCCGCGATCCCCAGCAGCGCGGCCAGGACGCCGACGGCGAGCGCCTCGAGCAGCACGGACCCCAGCACCTGCCGCCGGCTGGCCCCGAGCGCGCGCAGCAGCCCGTTCTCCCTGGTGCGCTGGGCCACCGTGATGGAGAACGTATTGAAGATCATGAAGCCGCCCACCAGCAGCGCGATCACGGCGAAGATCAGCATGAAGGTGTTGAAGAAGCGGAACGCCTTGGCCATCTCGCTCTGCGTCTCCGCGGTGATGGCGGCGCCGGTCAGCGCCTCCGTCCCCGGTGGCAGCACCGCGGACAGCCGGCGCACCAGTTCGGTCTCCGAGACCCCGCCGGCGGCGAGGACGGACACCGAGTCGTACTTGCCCGGCTCGCCGATCAGCCGCTGCGCCGCCTGCCGCGGGAAGGCCACGATCGTGGCTCCGCCGGGGCTGTCCGCCTTCCCGAAGCGCGCGATGCCGGCGATCCGGACCCGCATCGGCCGTCCCACCACCACCGTGGTGGTGTCGCCCACCTCGAGGTCGCCGTCCCGCGCGCTCTTCCGGTCGATGACGACCTCGTCGTCGCGGCCGGGCGCCGTCCCGGAGACGAGGGTGAACGTGTTGAGCGCCCGGTTCTCGGTCCAGCTCATGCCGATCGTCGGCGCGCCGGTCGCGGGATTGCCGAGCGCCTGCCCGTCCTTGCCGACCAGGCGGGCATAGCCGCTGACGTCGCCCTCGGCCGCGGCCACGCCGTCGACCCGGCGCACCGTGTCCACCACGGCCGCGTCGATCCGGCCCCGTTGCACGCCGGCGCCCGGCGGGCCCTCGAAGGACGCCTTTCCCCGGATCACGGCGTCGGTGCCCTGGTAGACGTCAGCGAACAGGTTGTCGAACGTCGATCGGATCGTGTCCGTGAGCACGAGCGTGCCGGCCATGAAGGCGACGCCCAGGGTCACCGCGAGCGCGGTGGCCACGAAGCGGAACTTGTGTCCCAGCAGCCCTTTCCACGAAGTGCGGAGCATGGCGGGTCACTCCCCGAACCGCTTCATGCGTTCCAGCACGAGGTCGGCGGTCGGATCGGCCATCTCGTCGACCACCCGCCCGTCGGCGAGGAACACGATCCGGTCCGCGTAGCTGGCCGCGATCGGGTCGTGCGTGACCATGACGATCGTCTGCCCCATCTCGTCGACGGCCCGTCGCATGAAGGTCAGCACCTCGGTGCCGGCCCGGGAGTCGAGGTTGCCGGTCGGCTCGTCGCCGAAGATGATGGCGGGCCGGGTGGCCAGCGCCCGGGCCACCGCGACGCGCTGCTGCTGGCCGCCGGACAGCTCCGCCGGGCGGTGCTGCAGGCGGTCGCTGAGGCCCATCGTTCCGACGACGCTGCTGATCCAGTCGTCGTCCCCCTTCCGCCCGGCCAGCCGCAACGGCAGCGTGACGTTCTCGATGGCGCTGAGCGTCGGGATGAGGTTGTAGGCCTGGAACACGAACCCGATGCGGTCCCGCCGCAGGATGGTCAGGTCGTGGTCGTTGAGCGTGCTGAGGTCGGCGTCGCCGATGAACGCGCGCCCCGACGTCAGCGAGTCGAGCCCGGCCAGGCAGTGCAGCAGCGTCGACTTCCCGGACCCGGACGGGCCCATGATGGCCGTGAAGTGGCCGGCCGCGAAGTCGACCGTGACGCCGTCGAGAGCCCGCACCTCCGCCGCTCCCTTGCCGTAGACCTTCCTCGCCTCGACCGTCCGAGCAGCCACGGCGGGCCCGACCCGCCGGCTGACCTCCGTCGTGAGAGTGGACATCGGAGACCCTCCTCTCCTCGCGTCCGTCAAGCCTGCTGCGGCGGGACGGGCGTGCCCAGGGACTTAAGGCCCGAGCGGCGGGGTCGTCGGTGGGTGCGCCACGGGCCGGTGCGCGGCGCCCGCTCGACCGGGCCCGGCCACTCGTGCCGGCCGCGACGCGTCAGCTCGCCGGCTGCCCGGCGCCGGCGAGCAGCTCGCCCACCGCGGCCCGGATGCCGGCGACGACCACGTCGATGTCAGGAACGGACGCGCGGTCGGCGACGAGCCCGAGCCCGAGCCCGCCCGCGTACGACAGGACCCCGACGCCCAGGGTGACGTTGCCGTTCAGTGGCGCGAGCGGGTACGCCCGCACCAGGTCGGCACCGCCGAGGCGGAGCGGCGCCCGCGGGCCGCGGACGTTGGTGACGAACAGCTGGACCAGGCGCTGGCGGCGGAACAGCGGCAGCGCCGCGCGGAGGACCCAGCCGGAGCGGAACAGCCCGAGCGGTCCGGTCCGGCGCGCCGCCCGGATCGCGGCCGCCGACCCCGCCGCCACCGCGGCCAGCCGGTCCGCCGCGGACGGGCAGAGGGGAAGCGGCACGACGGCGACCCCGACCGCGTTCGCCGGACCTCCGCCACCGCCGGCGGCCGGACCGGGCTGCGGGCGGTCGGCGGAACCGGTGTGCAGGGACACCGGCACCGAGGCCGCCACCGGCCGGTCGACCGGCTCCCCACGGTGCAGCAGCAGCGCTCGGACCCCGCCGCCGACCACGGCGAGGACGGCGTCGTTGAGGGTGCCGCCGTACCGGTGCGCGGCCGCGCGCAGCTCGGGCAGCGGTAGGTCGAGGAAAGCGACCCGGCGGCCCGGCCGGAGCGGGACGTTCAGCGACGTGCGCCGGCGGGTCGCCGCGCTGCGGGTCACCGCCACGCCCTCCCGGACGGTCCGCAGCACCGCACCCATGGGGCGCAGCGATCGTCCCGGCCGCGGCACCGCCCGCAGCACCGCGGCGGCGCGGCTGCTGGCGTTGTCCAGGACCAGCGCCGGCCACGACGGCAGCGGCGCGGCGACGGCGGGACGACCGGCCGACGTTCCCGGGCCGAGCAGGACGCCCGCCAGGTTGACGGCGGTCTCCCCGTCCGCGAGGACGTGATGCAGCCGCAGCACCACCCGCAGGTCGCCGTCGGCGGCCCCGGTCAGCAGGTGGAGGCACCACAGTGGACGGTCCCGGGGCAGCGGGGTGGAGGCCAGCTCGGCGCAGGTCCGGCGGATCGCGGACTCGTCCCCCGGCGGGTCGAGCGAGCGGGCGACCACGTGTTCCTCCACCGCGAACCGCGGCGCGTCCGCCCACACCGGCAGACCGCCGCCGAGCCGGGGCACGACCAGCACCTGGCGCAGCCGGTGGAGCTCGCCGACCCGCTCCGCCACGTGGCGGCGCAGCCGGCTGACGTCCGTGTCGCCGGTCCCGGGCCGGCCGGCGGTGGCCAGCACACCGACCAGCGCGATCTGCATCGGTGCGGCCGGCGACTCGGAGACGAGGTTGGCCGCGTCCTGGACGGTCGCCCGGTCGTACCGGCTGCCCGGCGACGACATCGTGACCTCCTCGGGTTCGTCGGACGGTGCGCCGTGACTCCCCCGAGCGTCCCGCCCGAGCCCGGCCGGCAGCAGTGCCGAAGGACCCCACGCCCGGACACCCGGCACGGCCCGCCAGCAGGCCAAGAAGCTCCGGGACTGCCCGGCTGCGGATGGTCGCGGTCCAGGGCACCGACCAGGCCCACGACCTTCCTCCCTCCGAGCCCGCGGACAGCGGCAGACAAGTGCGTCCCGCGCGCGGCGCGGCTTCATGACGGGAAGGACCCCGATCAGCCGGGTGATCGGCGGTAGATTCCGGGAGTGGCCGAGGCACCGCAGCAGGTCCGGTTCTGCCGTTCGGAGGACGGCGTCCGGATCGCCTATGCCCGCCACGGCGAGGGGCCGCCGCTCGTCGTCACGACCTGTTGGCTGAGCCACCTCCAGTACGACTGGGAGAGCCCGGTCTGGCGACACTTCCTGGAGGACGTCGGCGGCATCAGCACGACGATCCGGTACGACGAGCGCGGCTACGGCCTCTCGGACTGGGATGTCGACGACTTCTCGTTCGAGCGGCGGGTGCAGGACCTCGAGGCCGTCGTCGAGGACGCGGGCCTGGACCGGTTCGCGCTGCTCGGGATGGCCCAGGGCGGGCAAATCGCCCTGGCCTACGCCGCCCGGCACCCCGACCGGGTCACCCGGCTGATCATGCACAACGCGTACCTGTCGTTCGCGGCGAACGACGACGAGCGGGAGCTGGAGGAGGCGTTCGTCCAGCTCATCAAGGTCGGCTGGGGGCGGCCCGAGAGCGAGTTCCGGCGCGTCTTCACCAGCCTGCTGATCCCCGGCGCCACCGAGGAGCAGATGAGCTGGCTGGACGAGCTGCAGCGGATGTCGACCTCGACCAGCAACGCGATCCGCTCGCGGGCGGCGCGCCGCGGCGTCGACGTGACCGAGCTCGCCGCCGGGCTGCGGCTGCCGACGCTCGTGCTGCACGGCCTGCACGAGCGGATGAACGGGTTCGACGAGGGCCGCCGGATCGCCGCCGTCGTACCGAACGCCCGGCTGGTCCCGCTGGACAGCAGCAACCACATCATGCTGCGGGACGAGCCGGCCTGGCGCGTGTTCGTCGACGAGGTGCGCGAGTTCCTGGCGCCGGACGGCGTGGGCCGGATGCCGTCCCACGCCGTTCGCACGCTCACCGCCCGCGAGCGCGACGTGCTCCGGCTCGCCGCCGCCGGCCACGACAACGAGGCGATCGCCCGCACCCTCTCGCTCAGCACCCGGACGGTCGAGCGGCACCTGCAGAACGCGTACCTGAAGCTCGGCGTGACGGGGCGGACGGCCCGGGCGGCCGCGGTCGCCGCCATCCTCTCGGCCTGACCGACTACGCGTCGGCCCTCCGCGACGTCCGCGACTTACGCGTCGGCGCGGTGTCTTCGCAGGTCCCCCGGCTCCTACGGTCGTCGCAGGATCTCAGGAAGGAGACCGACGATGACCGTCATCGACATGGACGCGGACCGCGCCCTCAAGACCCGGCACCGCGCGATGTGGGCCTCGGGCGACTACCCTTCCGTGCACACCGAGGTGATCCACGAGCTCGGCCCGCGGCTGGTCCAGGCGGCCAAGGTGCGCCGCGGCGACCGGGTGCTCGATGTGGCCGCCGGCTCCGGCAACGTGGCGATCCCCGCGGCGCTCACGGGCGCCGACGTCACCGCCAGCGACCTCGCCCCCGAGCTGTTCGAGACCGGGCGGGCGCTCGCGGCGAAGGCCGGCGCCGAGCTGCGCTGGGAGCAGGGGGACGCGGAGAACCTGCCCTACGGCGACGCGGAGTTCGACACCGTGCTGTCCTGTGTCGGCGTGATGTTCGCGCCGCACCACCAGGACGCGGCCGACGAGCTCGTCCGGGTCTGCCGGCCCGGCGGCACGATCGGCCTGATCGCCTGGACGCCGCAGGGCTTCATCGGCCGGCTGTTCGCGACCATGAAGCCGTACGTGCCGCCGGCACCGGCCGGCGCCTCCCCGCCGCCGCTCTGGGGCGACGAGGCCCACGTCCGGGAGCTGCTCGGCGACCGGGTGACCGGCCTCGTCGCCGTCCGGCACCCGCTCCGGGTGGACCGGTTCGCCAGCGGCGAGGAGTTCCGCGACTTCTTCCGGGACCGGTACGGCCCCACGATCTCGGCCTACAAGAACGTGTCGGCCGACCCCGGGCGCACGGCCGCTCTCGACCGCGACCTCGTCGCGCTCGCGGACTCCGCGCTGGCCGACGGCGCGATGGAGTGGGAGTACCTGCTCGTCACCGCCGTGCGCGCGTAGGCCCGGCCGGCGGAGGTGCGCAGTCGCCGAATGCGGGGCGTCACGGCAGCGGCGACGCCCGCAGGTCGACGACGGCGACCACCAGGACGAAACACTCGCCGTCGGCCGCGGGCGTCGCCGAGCCGCCCGGCCGGTACGAGCGCCAGCCCGAACGCGAGCGGGTAGCCGGACAGCACCCAGGACATCGTGCTGGCCGACGCGTCGAGGTCGGTGCGGATCGACGGGACCGCGACGTTGACGATGCTGTCGTCGATCAGTGTCATGAACACCGCGACGAGGCAGACGGTGAGCGCACGCCACCGCCGCGGGTCCGGGCGGTACCCGCCTTCCGGTCTCCCGGGGACGGCCCCGCCGTGCGCGCGCTCACCCGCCGCCGTCACAGGGGTTTCCGCTCGGGACGACCGCTGCTGCATCGGGCCGACCGCGGCGGCACGTCACAGCACCGCGGGCCCGGCGGCGCTGCCCGCGTACGGCGTCGGATCCCAGCGCCAGCCCTGGTCCGTCCTCGCTTCGGGCTGCTCCTGCGGCACGTGCTCAGTATCTCGGAGCACCGCACCCGGGACTGCTCCCGGTCCGGTGGCTCGCAACGACGACCGGCGGCAGCGCGTCTTACCTACAGCCGCCGGCAGCCATCCGGGGGCCCTAGTCCTGGAGTCCGGCATGCCTGGCCGCCGCTTCCTCATGACCGCACCGGCCGCAGCTCTGGTCGTCCTCGCCGGCGGATGCACCGCGACGCCGCCGACGCCCGGCGGCGGCCCACCCCGGCCGGCCGCCAGCACCCACTCGACCCCGGCGGCACGCTCGACCCCGCCCGCTCGCTCTGCAGTCACGGCGACGGCTACCAGGCTCTCCGGTCAGCGGCCGACCGCTACCGCGACCGCCGGGCCGGGCGAGACACCGGCGCCGGCGCTGCCGGCCTACAGCTCCTCTGTCCACCGCATCGACCCGATCCTCGCCCACCGGATGCGGTACTCATGGCGGCCCGGCTGCCCCGTGCCGCTGTCGGCCGTGCGCTACCTGCGCATGACCTACTACGGATTCGACGGCGCCGCGCACAACGGCGAGATGGTCGTGCACGCCGACCAGGCGAGCGCGGTCACGGCGGTGTTCCGCCGGCTGTACGACCGCCGGTTCCCGATCCACCGAATGCGGCTGGTCGACGACTACGGCGGCAGCGACACCGCCGCCATGGACGCCGACGACACCTCGGCGTTCAACTGCCGGCCCACCACCGGCGGCACGTCCTGGTCGCAGCACTCCTACGGACGGGCCATCGACCTCAACCCGATCCAGAACCCGTACGTCGCCGGCGGCGCGGTGCAGCCGGCCGCCGGCTCCGCGTACCTGACCCGCTGGCCGCGGCGAAAGGGGATGATCGACCCGGTGGTGCGGGCCGCCTTCTCCGACGCGGGCTGGTACTGGGGCGGCAACTGGCGCTCCCCCACCGACTACATGCACTTCTCCGCCGACAACCGCTGACCGCCCGGGTCAGCGGCGGAACGCGTCCTTGATCTTCTCCAGCGCCAGTCTGAGGTTGCCGCGCCGCTGCTGAGCGTGGCCCTCGCGGGCCAGCCGCGGATCTCCGGTCGCTTCGCCCAGCCGCTGCTTCGCCCGGCCGGTCATCGCCCTCGTCCTGCCTCGAATCCTGTCGCCAGCAGCCATCGTGGCCTCCTCGCTTCGACGTCCTCGCCATACCCGTCGCACAAGGCCGGCATGCGGCAGGACAGGCCCGCGTCCGAGGAGGCTGGGTCCCGATCCGGCCGGAACATCCGCCGGCAGCGCGACTTCGGACGGTCAGGCAACCTTCCGGCGGCTCTTGCGCGTCATGGCAGGCACACTGACCCAAGGGGAGGCCGACATGACCCGGAGCGGGACGGGTTGACCCGGATGGGGCACATCGAGGAGTTCTCCCTGTTCGCCAGGGATCGCACCCAGGCTCTCCTGCGGTCGGCCTACCTGCTCACCGGCGACCAGCACCTCGCTGAGGATCTGGTGCAGGCCAGCCTGGCGCGCACCTACCTGGCCTGGCGGCGGCTCGAGGATCCGGCGAACGCGGAGGCGTACACCCGCAAGGTGATGTACCGCCTCCACATCTCGTGGTGGCGGCGGCGCAAGCTGCGTGAGTCGATCACTTCCGAGCTGCCCGAGCCGCGGCGAGAGGGTACGGACCCGACCGACGCGGCCGACGTCCGGATCGTGCTCCGGGCCGCGCTGCTGAAGCTGCCACCGCGGCAGCGGGCCGTGCTGGTGCTGCGGTTCTTCGAGGACCGCACCGGAGCCGAAGCCGCCGAGCTGCTCGACGTCACCGTCGGCACGGTGAAGTCCCAGACCGCCAGAGGTCTGGCGCGGTTGCGCGCGATCGCACCGGAGCTGGCCGACCCGTACACCGAGGAGAGGAACCTGCGATGACCGCGCCCGGGTACGAGCGTCTGCGCGCGGCCATGGCCGATCTCGCCGCCGGCGCCGCGCCGACCGACCTGCACGACCGTGCCCTGCGGACCTCCCGGCGGTCGCGCCGCAGGCGCACGACCGCTGCGGTGGCGGCCGGGCTGGTGATCGTGAGCGGAGGTACCGCCACGGCCGCCGGCCTGCTGTCGGCGCCCGGCGGTAAGACCGCCGCCGACGGCGGCTCGTACGCGTGCCCGGCCGCCGTGCCCACCGATCCCTCGCCCGCCCCGTCCCACCGCCCGGCGGAGACGGGCCCGGCGCCGAGGACGGGACCGCTGTTCTACCTGGCGGCCAGCGGGTCGTCGGCGGAGCTGGTCTCGTGGACGCCAGGACAGTCGACGCCGGTGCCGCGGCGCCGCCTGCCGATGGACGCGCTGAGCAATGCGAACGTGTCGCCGGACGGCACGTGGGTCAGCTGGGTCACCTCCCCCGACGGCGTACTGCACCTGGCCGCACTGGACGGCGGCAGGACCGACCGGGTGCTGCGCACCGGAGTCGACGGCCGGCTGCTGGAACCGGTCTGGTCCCGCGACTCGACCCGCCTGCTGGTCCGCGAGATGTCGAGCGACCGCGTCGGCACCGTCGACGTCGCCAGCGGCACCTTCACCACGTTGCCGACGGACCTCGACGGCGCCCGGGACGCGGTCTGGGCGGCGGACGGCAGCGCGATCGCCCTCATCACAGCAGATGGCGGCGTCATGGTGGCCGAACCCGACGGCTCAGGGCTGCGCCGGATCCCCGCCGTCGCAGACTTCATCGAGGAAGGCCGGAAGGTCGCGAGCCTGCAGAGCATGTCGGGGAAGGCGGCGGGAGACGCTGCGCTCAACCTGTTCGTCACCGCGCCGGGCCAGGACCCGGACGGCTGCCGCTCGCTGGTCAGCAACACCACGATCAGAACCGGCGACGGACGGCAGGGCCAGGACGAGGCGCAGCGGGGCGGCCGGTACCGCGCCTACCAGGCCGCCTTCCGGGGCCGGTACTTCTCCCACGTGGACCGGGAGCTCGGCCGGCCCCGCACGATCGAACTCATCGGCGACAACGGCGAGTTTCTCGGCGGCACCGACGAACCCCCACAGCTGAGTCGCTACCTGCTCCTGAACAACTGAGGCGAGCTGCAGGCGGTCGCCGTCGTCGTGGCGGCGTTACCGTCCTGCCATGGACGCGGCGGAACATCCGCGGGGGAACTGCCCGATCTGCGCCACGCCAGCGGACGATGGCCCGACGCGCCCCGGCACAACGCGGACCGCCGTGGAGCTGTGCCGTCGACTTCGGCTCCACCACCTCGCCCATCGCTGACCACCCGACGGCGGTTCCCCGCAACCGGGACACTCGAAGCCATGGACGTCGCCGCCATGGACCTCGCCGTGGTGTCGCTGGCCGAGCGCCCCGACTTGGAGTCGGCGCTCCACGAGCTCGTGTAGCTCGCACCGGCCGCCGGGCCGGTGCGAGCTACCTGTCAGAAGGCGCTGCGTCCCGCCGTCAGCGCGGGTCACCCGCTCCGACGAGCTCGAGGTCGTCCCCCGCCGGCTCCGGCACGGCGACCACGGCGACAGCCGCAGCCGGCTCGAACCGCCGCGGCCGCCGGAACGGCCGGACCCGGCGTCCATCCACGTCGCTCGGGCGGACGGCGTCCCGGGCCTGCCGGTGAGCGGCTGCGTCCGCCTCCCGCTCCCGCCGGCGCGCGTCGACCACCGCCTGCACGCCCCATACCGTTGAGTCCATCGTCGATCCCCCCGTCAATTCCATCAGTGTCGGCTCAAGAAGGAGCGCACAGGCTGCCCTCCGGATACACCCGGACTGCCCTTTCGGCCCGCGAATGTGCCCGACCGACGCGTCGGTCGAAGGCTCCAACGGGCCGCCGGCTCCGGCCTGCCTGACCGCTATGGCATCGGACCGGTCGGCGCCACCGGATCCTCGGCGAGCTTCGGACGGCGAAGGTGCAGCCGCTCCAGCGGACTGGCTCCTCCCTCGAGCGGACCGAATGGAGGATGATCATGCGACTGGTCGAGTGTGCGGGAGGGTCGAGACGGATGAGAATCCTGTTCGGGTCCTGGCCGGCCTACGGTCACCTGCTGCCGATGGTGCCTCTGATCCGGGCGGCGCAGCAGGCCGGGCACGAGGTCATCGTGTCCTCCGGTGGGGACCTGACCGCGCTGATCGAGCGGCTGGGGGTCCGGGCGCACCGGTCCGGGCTCACGCTGGCCCAGTCGTACGCCCGGATGCCGGACCACTCCACGGTCAGCGAGCTGCCTCCCGACGAGCAGCCCACGTTCGCCGCGCGCGAGCTGTTCGGCGCCGGCGCGGTGCACCGGGCCCGGGACGTGCTGGACCTGCTGCGGACCTGGCGGCCCGACGTCGTCGTGCACGACACCCTCGAGCTGGGCACCCCGACCGCCGCGGTCGTCCACGGCATCCCGCACGTCACCCACGGCTACGGCCCGATGGTGCCGGACACCCCCTACTTCGCGACGGCGATCGGATCGGCGATCTCCGGCGCGGGCCTGCCCGACCCCATCCCCGCCGTCTTCGCCGCCCCGTACCTCGACGTCTGCCCGCCGAGCCTGCGCGGCACCGAGCCGTACCCGTGGCCGGTGGTCCACCCGCTGCGGCCCTCGCCCGGAGAGGTCGAGCCGCACCTGGGCGACCGGATCGACTTCTCCACGTTCTCCCGGCCGGACACCGTGTACGTCACGCTCGGCACGATCATGAACCAGGCTCCGGAGGTCTTCCGAGCCGTGATCGACGGCTGCCTCCGCCACCCGGTCGACGTGGTCGTGACCACCGGTCCGGGCTTCGACCCGGACCAGTTGGGTCCCCTCTCGCCGGCCGTGCACACCGCGGCGTTCCTCCCACAGGCCGCCGTGCTGCCACACTGCCGGGCGGTGGTGTCGCACGCCGGCGCCGGCACCATGCTGGGCGCGCTCTGCCACGGCCTGCCGCAGCTGTGCCTGCCCCAGGGCACCGACCAACCGTCCAACACCGCAGCGCTGCTGCCCACCGGGGCCGCCCTGGCCCTCGAACCGGAGGAGATCACCGCCGACGCCGTCGCCGGGGCACTCGGCCGGCTGCTGCACGAGCCGTCCTTCCGGCGGGCCGCCGGCCGGCTCCGCACCGAGATCGACCGCATGCCCACGGCCGTCGCCGTCCTCGGCACCATCTCCGCCGGCCCGACGCCCTGACCGCAGCTCTTCCCACACCCGGCCCCACCGGCGAGAACCACCCTCGGCGGCTGGGCGCGGAGGACTAGCCGCGGAAGCGGGTGAAGTCCGGCTCCCGCCGCTCGGTGAACGCCTGCGCGCCCTCCCTCCCCTCCTCGCTGTGCGTGAACAGCTCCAGCCCGTCGAAGGCCAGATGGGACAGACCCGCGATCGAGTCGCTGTCGGCGTTGAAGGAGTGCTTGAGGAACCGCAGGGCGGTCGGGGAGTATCCGGCGATCCGGCGGCCCCAGGCCAGGGCGGTCGGCAGCAGCTCGTCCGCCGGCACGACGGCGTTGACCAGCCCCCACTGCTCGGCCTTGGCGGCATCGATGCGGTCGAGCAGGAACCACAGCTGGCGGGCCCGCTTCTCCCCCACCACCCGGGCCAGGTAGGCCGAGCCGAAGCCGGCGTCGAACGACCCCACCCGCGGCCCGGACTGCCCGAAGGTCGCGTGCTCGGCCGCGACGGTGAGGTCGCACAGCACGTGCAGCACGTGGCCACCGCCGATGGCGACGCCGTTCACGGCGGCGATCACCGGTTTCGGGATGTCCCGGATGATCCGGTGCAGGCGCTCGATCTCGAACGTGCCCCACTCGGTCTCGCCGTACCCGCCGGTCTCCGCCCGCTCCTTGACGTCGCCGCCGGCGCAGAACGCGCGGTCGCCGGCCCCGGTCAGGATCACGCAGGCGACGGCCGGGTCGGCCCACGCGTGCTTGAACGCGCTGATCAGCTCATCGACGGTACGGCCGCGGAAGGCGTTCATCCGGTCCGGCCGGTCGATGGTGACGACCGCGCACCGGTCGTCCACGGCGTAGCGGACGTCCGCAAGCTCATCCAGGCGCACGCAAGCCTCCAGCTCGGATCGGTGACCGGGTGCTGCGATGCTGCCGCCCGGGACGGCCGTTGCCAAGGACCGCCCGGGCCGGGAGGCGATCCGCTATTCGCTGGCGAAGAACGTACGGAGGTCGCCGACCAGGTCGGCCGGCCTCTCCATGGCGGCGTAGTGGCCGCCGGTGCCGAACCTGCTCCAGTGCACGATGTTGGTGTTGTCCCGCTCGGCGAACGCCCGGATCGTCTGGAAGTCGTCCGCAAACACCGCGACTCCGGTGCGGGCCGGGCTGATGGCGGGCTTCGCCCCGGAGTGCTCCTCCTCGTAGTGGTAGCGCACCGCCGTGGCCGAGGTGTTCGTGAGCCAGTACAGCGAGACCTGGGTCAGGATCTGGTCGGGCGTGACCAGGCTCGTGCCGTTGCCGAAGGAGTTGAACAGCTCGTTGTAGGCGAGCTGGCCGACGGGCGAGTCGGACAGCCCGACCGCGACCGTCTGCGGCCGGGAGCCGTTCATGGCGTTGTAGCCGCCGACGGACTGGAACCACGTCAGGTGCTCCAGGGCGGGGTAGTCCGCGGGCCCGAGCTTCTCGAACTCCGCCGGGTCGCCCGAGGGGAAGGAGAACAGCTGCAGCACGTGCAGGCCGAGGAAGCCCGGCGGGTCGAGGAGGCCGAGCTCGCGGGCGACCAGGGCGCCGCCGTCGCTGCCGTGCACGCCGTAGGACCCGTAGCCGAGCCGGCGCATGAGGGTGTCGTACGTGCGCGCGACGCGGGCCATGGTCCAGCCCCGGTCCCCCACCGGCGTGGAGAACGCGAACCCCGGCATCGACGGGACGACGACCGAGAACGCGTCCTCGGCCCGGCCGCCGTACCCGACCGGGTCGGTCAGCGGCCCGATCATGTCCAGGTAGTCCAGGAACGAGCCGGGATAGGTGTGCCCCAGCAGCAGCGGCGTGGCGCCCGGTTCGGCCGACGGCACGTGCAG
>DATDKW010000265.1:0-2373 GCA_036519715.1 Mycobacteriales bacterium | reverse complement strand
GTAGACGTCGATGCGCAGGTCGTTGGGGTCGATGTGGACGTCGACGTCCTCGGCCTCGGGCAGCACCAGCACGCCGGCGGCGCTGGTGTGGATGCGGCCCTGGGACTCCGTGGCCGGCACCCGCTGCACCCGGTGCACGCCACCCTCGTACTTCAGCTTCCGCCAGACGCCCGCATCGGCCTTGCCCCGCACCGCGACCGTGACGTCCTTGTAGCCGCCGAGGTCGCTCTGCTCGGAGTCCAGGATCTCGGTCTTCCAGCCCTGGCGCTCGGCGTAGCGCAGATACATCCGCAGCAGGTCGCCGGCGAACAGGGCCGACTCGTCGCCGCCCTCCCCCGCCTTGATCTGCAGGATCACGTCCTTGCCGTCGTTGGGGTCGCGGGGCAGCAGCAGCTCCCGCAGCTTCTCCTGCAGCGCGGCCCACTTCCCCTGCAGCTGCTCGGCCTCGGCCGCGAACGACGCGTCCTCACCGGCCAGCTCGCGGGCCGTGGCCAGGTCGCCGGCGGTGGCCTCGAGCTGGTGGGCGGTGTCGGCGATCTGGGTCAGCTCGGCGTAGCGCCGGCCCAGCCGGCGGGCCAGCGCCTGGTCGGAGTGCACCGACGGGTCGGCCAGCCGGCGTTCGAGGTCGGCGTGCTCGGCCAGCAGGGCCGGCAGGCTCTCCGGGGTCTCCATCGTCACACCTCCTCCGCGTCCTCCGCAGACAAGAACGACGCCCACCCCGTCCCGGGGTGGGCGTCGTGGGAAAAGCTAGCTGCCGGTGCGGGTGCGCTTGCCGTAGCGCTGCTCGAACCGGGCCACGCGGCCGCCGGTGTCGAGGATCTTCTGCTTGCCCGTGTAGAACGGGTGGCACTCGGAGCACACGTCAGCGCGGATCACGCCGTTGGCAGCGGTGCTGTGGGTCGTGAACGAGGCCCCGCAGGAACAGGTGACCGTCGTCTCGACGTAGTCAGGGTGGATTCCGGGCTTCACGAATGGGTCCTCTCGTCGGTGGCCGCCGGGTCGCCTGCGTGCGTGACGTGAACCGGAGCCGAGGTCGTGCCTAGTGTGCCAGAGAAGCGCACTGGTCCTTACAACGGTCCTGGCGGTCAGTAATTCCCGCTCGGGGCCAGGGCGGCCATCATGATCACGTCGTGCCGTACGCCCTCCCAGAGCAGGCCGCCGCGCTTGACCCCTTCGACGGTGAAGCCGCTCTTCGCGTACGACTTCTGGGCCCGGACGTTGAAGTCGAAGACCTCCAGCTCGACCCGGTACAGACCCAGCTCGCCGAAGGCGAAGTCGAGCACCAGCCCGGTCGCCTCGGTGCCGAGCCCTTGGCCGAGCCGGCGGTCCAGGGCGATCCGGAAGCTCGCCGACCCGTTGTCGGTGTCGATGTCGTTGAGCGCGCACTCGCCGACCCAGCCGGCGCCGTCGGTCTCGGCGACGGCCCAGTCGTACCGGCCCGGGGCCTCGGCCCGGCTGCGGCACCAGGCCACGATGTCGGTCCGGGTGAACGCGCGGTGCGTCCCGGTCAGCCGGAGCTGCTCCGGGTCCTGCACGGCCCGCAGCTGGTCGTCCACGTCCCGCTCGTCGAGCGGTCGGAGGGTGACCCGCGGGCCGCGCAGGGTGGCCTGCACCTCAGTCCCCCGGGGCTGACTTGGCGATCTGCATGAGGAACTCGATGTTGGTCCGGCTCTGCTTGAGCCGGTCCAGCAGCAGCTCGATCGCCGACTCCGGGTCCAGCGCGTTGAGCACCCGGCGCAGCTTGTGCACGATCGCCAGCTCGTCCGGGGCCAGCAGGATCTCCTCCTTGCGGGTGCCCGACGCGATCACGTCCACCGCCGGGAAGACCCGCTTGTTGGCGATCTTGCGGGAGAGGATGAGCTCGGCGTTGCCGGTGCCCTTGAACTCCTCGAAGATCACCGTGTCCATCGTCGACCCGGTCTCGATCAGCGCCGTGGCCAGGATGGTCAGCGAACCGCCGTTCTCGATGTTGCGGGCGGCGCCGAGGAACCGCTTCGGCGGGTAGAGCGCGGTCGAGTCCACACCGCCGGACAGGATCCGGCCCGACGCCGGGGCGGCCAGGTTGTAGGCGCGGCCCAGCCGGGTGATGTTGTCCAGCAGCACGACCACGTCGTGGCCGAGCTCGACCAGCCGCTTGGCCCGCTCGATCGACAGCTCCGCAACCGTGGTGTGGTCCGTCGGCGGCCGGTCGAAGGTGCTCGCGATCACCTCGCCCTTCACCGCGCGCTGCATGTCGGTGACCTCCTCCGGCCGCTCGTCCACGAGGACGACCATGAGGTGGCACTCCGGGTTGTTGGTGGTGACCGCGTTGGCGATGGCCTGCATGATCATGGTCTTGCCGGCCTTGGGCGGGCTGACGATCAGCGCCCGCTG
>DATDKW010000264.1:0-33964 GCA_036519715.1 Mycobacteriales bacterium | reverse complement strand
CGTGCGCGGGCTCACCGTCGCGGCCTGGTCACCTTACGGAGGTGATGCGGCCACACCGCAGGCGCAGCACGGTGGGCCGCGTCGACGAGCGCTCGAGGAGGCTCTGTGTCCGACGACCAGCATTTCGACGTCATCGGCACCGGCGCAGGCGGCGGCACGTTCGCCCACCGGCTCGCTTCCTGCGGAAAGCGGGTGTTGATGCTGGAGCGGCGCGGCTACCTGCCTCGCGAGCGCGACAATCGGGACTCGACCGAGGTCTTTGTGAAAGGGAAGTACCGGGCCTCGGAGTTCTGGTACGACCACAACGGTGAGGAGTTCCCGCCCGAGGTCAACTACTACGTCGGGGGCAACACCAAGTTCTACGGCGCTGCGCTGTTCCGGCTGCGCCCGCGGGACTTCGGCGAGGTCGGCCACTACGGCGAAATCTCCCCGGCGTGGCCGCTCGGGTACTGCGACTTCGAGGCCTACTACAGCGAGGCCGAGGAGCCCTACCTCGTGCACGAACTCGACAACCTCTACATGGTCGACACCAGCTTCTTCCCCAGCATCGGCGCGGTGAACCCGTCCCTCACCGCCATCGCCAACGCGCTGCGGGTCGGCGACCACCTCGTCGACCGGCTGAGCTGACCGAGAGCGGGAGACCCACGATGGCAACCGAATCGATGGACGCGCTCGTCATCTTCGGCGCGACCGGCGACCTGGCGAAGCTGGAGACCTTTCCCGCCCTCGTCGGTCTGGTCGAGCGCGGCGTGCTCGACGTGCCGGTGGTCGGCGTGGCCAAGAGCGGCTGGCGGCTCGACCAGTTCCGGGCCTACGCCGCCGCGTCGCTCCGGCTCAACGGCATGGATCCGGACAGCCCGGCCGCCGGGAAGATGCTGGGCCTGCTCCGGTACGTCGACGGCGATCTCGACGACGACGCGACATACTCGGCGATGTCCGACGAGATCGGCGGCGGCCCGGGCGGAGCGCTGTTCTACCTGGAGGTGCCGCCGCCGCTGTTCGGCCGCATCGCCACGGGCATCGCCACCTCCGGCCGGGCCGCGGGCGCCCGGGTCATGGTGGAGAAGCCGTTCGGCACGGACCTCGCGAGCGCCCAGCAGCTGAACCGGACGATGAAAGAGAATTTCGCGGAGGACGCGATCTACCGGGTGGACCACTGGCTGGGCCTGGACCCGCTGGAGAGCGTGCTGTTCGCTCGCTTCGCCAACGAGGTCATCGACCCGGTCCTCAACCGCGAGCACGTGGACAGCGTGCAGATCACGATGGCCGAGGCATTCGACGTCGCCGACCGCGGCAGCTTCTACGACCGCACCGGAGCGATCCGCGACGTCGTCCAGAACCACATGCTCCAGGTTCTCGCCACCGTGCTCGCCGACGCCCCCGGCTCCCGCGGCCACGACGCCTGGCGCAAGCAGAAGGCCGACCTCATCGGGGCGCTGCTGCCACTGACCCCGGCCGACACGGTGAAGGGCCAGTACGCGGGCTACCTGGATGTGGCCGGCGTGGCCCCCGACTCGGCCACGGAGAGCTACGTCGCCGTGCGCCTCGCGGTCGACTCGCCGCGCTGGGCCGGCGTCCCGATCGCGATCCGCGCCGGCAAGTGCATGCCGGTCACCGCGACCGAGGTCGCCGTCCGGTTCCGCCCGACGGCCCACGACATCCTCGACCCGGGGGTCACCTTCGAACCGAACGTGCTGCGCTTCCGCATCTGGCCGGAGAGCCAGGTCCGGCTCACCCTCAACGGCAAGAAGCCCGGGGCGGGCTGGATCCCGCAACAGGAGGACCTCGCCTTCGCGCAACGGGCCGGATCGGACATGCGCCCGTACGACCGGCTCATCGGCGCCGCGCTGGAGGGGGAACGCTGGCTGTTCGCCCAGCAGCAGACGGTCGAGGCCGCCTGGCGGGTGGTCGACCCGGTCCTCACCGGGGTCGAGGTGCATCCCTATCCCAAGGCCAGCTGGGGACCGGCGGAGGCCGACCGGCTGCTGCCCCACGGCCACAGCTGGTACGACCCCACCGGCTGAGCCCCCATGGATGACCACATCGTCCCGCGCCGCGTGGTGATCATCGGTGGCGGCTTCGGCGGGCTGTTCGCGGCCCGGGAGCTGCGGCACCGGCCCGTCGAGGTGACCGTGGTGGACCGCGCCGCGCACCACCTCTTCCAGCCGCTGCTCTATCAGTGCGCAACCGGGGTCCTGTCGGAGGGCCAGATCGCGGTGCCGCTGCGCCGCCTGTTCCGGCGCTACGACAACGTCGACTGCGTGCTGGCCGAGGTCACCGACGTCGACGTGGCGGCCCGGGAGGTGCTGGCGCAGCGGCCGTACGGCGGCACCATCCGGCTTCCGTACGACGATCTCATCGTCGCCGCCGGGGTCCGGCAGTCCTACTTCGGCCACGACGAGTTCGCCCCGTACGCGCCGGGGATGAAGACGCTCGCGGACGCCCTGGTGATCCGCCGGCGGGTCTTCGGCGCCTTCGAGATGGCGCGGACGGCGACCGACCCGGCCGAGCGCCGGCGCTGGCTGACCTTCGCCCTCGTCGGAGCGGGGCCGACCGGCGTGGAGCTGGCGGGCCAGATCCGGGAGCTGGCCACGCTGACGCTGCGCAGCGAGTTCCGCCGGGTCGACCCGGACCAGGCCAGGGTGCTGCTCTTCGACGCGGGCACCGAGCCGCTGGCCACGTTCGGGCCGAAGCTGTCGGCCAAGGCCGCGACGTCGCTGCGCCGGATGGGCGTGGAGACCCACATGGGGTCGCTCGTCACCGGCGTCGACGAGCGGGGCCTGACGGTCCGGGACTCCGGCGGCGTCTCCAGCCGGTACGAGGCCGGCAACGTCCTGTGGACCGCGGGCGTCACGGCGCCGCCGCTCGCCGGCATGCTGGCCGAGGTCACCGGCGCCGAGCAGGACCGGGCCGGGCGGATCGTCGTCCGGCCCGACCTGACGATCCCGGGCCATCCGGAGATCTCGGTGGTCGGCGACCTGATGAGCCTCAACCACCTCCCGGGCGTGGCGGAGGTCGCGATGCAGTCGGGCTTCCACGCCGGGAAGCTGATCCGGGAGCAGGTCGACGCCGGCCCGGACGCCCCGAAGCCGTCCACCCCGTTCCGGTACCGCGACCTCGGTTCGGCCGCGTACCTCTCCCGCGGTCACGCGGTCGTCTCGGTGGGCCGGTTCCGGGCCGGCGGCCTCCTCGGCTGGTTCGCCTGGCTCGGCATCCACATCGCCTTCCTGACGACCTTCCGCAACCGGCTCGGGGCGATCCTGACCTGGGCGCTCGCGTTCACCCGCGAGTCGCGCCGGGAGCGCGCCTTCACGATGCAGCAGATCGTCGCCGGCGCTGACGTCTACCAGGCGTCCGCGCCGGGCCGGGGAACGGGCCCGCCGGACGCGACACCGCCGCCCTCGGCGGCGCCGGACGGCCGGGCGGTTCAGCCCGACGGACCAGGGCGGCCAGTCGCCGGCCAGCAGCCGGCGCGAGCGGGGGGAGCTCCGTGACCGGCACCGCGTACCAGATCCTCGCCGACCAGCCGCAGATCCTGCCGGCGCGCGAGCAGATGGCCTTCACGCTGATGGTGCACGTGATCCTGGTGCCGCTCGGGGTCGCCCTGCCCTTCATCACGCTGGTGATGAACTACCTGGGGCTGCGCAGGAACGACCGGGTGGCCTTCCAGCTCGCCCGGCGCTGGTCGACGGTCATGGCGATCCAGTTCGCCATCGGCGTCGTCACCGGCACGGTCCTCAGCCTCGAGTTCGGCCTGCTGTGGCCCGGGCTGATGGGTCGGTGGGGGGACGTCTTCGGCACCGGTTTCGGCATCGAGGCGTGGGCCTTCTTCCTCGAGGCCGTCCTCATCTCGATCTACCTCTACGGCTGGAAGCGGCTGAGCCCGCGGATCCACTTCCTGCTGGGGTTGCCGATCCCGCTGGTGTCGCTGCTCGGCGCGTTCGGGATCCTGTCCGCCAACGCCTGGATGAACACGCCGCACGGGTTCACCCTGGACGCGGCCGGGAACCCGACGGCGATCTCGGTCGGCAAGGTCCTGTTCAACCCGATGCTCGGCCCGCAGTACTGGCACTTCATCGCGGCGGCCTACATGACCGCTGGGTTCCTGGTCGGCGGCGTCTACGCGGTCGGCTGGCTGCGGGGCCGGCGGGACCGCTACCACCGGCTCGGCTTCCTGGTCCCGTTCACCCTCGCCGCGATCGTCACCCCGGTCCAGATGGTGCTCGGGGACGGCCTGGCCCGCTCGGTGTTCACGGAGCAGCCACAGAAGTTCGCCACGATCGAGATCGTGTGGCAGACCGGAGGGAACCAGCCCGAGTACCTCTTCGGGCGATTGCAGCCGGACGGCACCGTGGCCGGCGGGATCAAGATCCCGGGGCTGGACTCGTTCCTGGCCGGCTTCAGCCGCGACACCGTGGTCCAGGGCCTCAGTGAGGCGCCGGCCGACCAGCGCGCGACGGCCCGGGAGGCGACGATCGCGCACTGGGCATTCGACACCATGGTCGGGATCGGGACCGTCCTGCTCCTCCTCTCCGTCTGGTACGGGCTGGCCTGGCTGCGGCGGCGGGACCTGCCCCGGTCGCGCTGGTTCTACCGCTGCGCGGCCGTGTCCGGAATCGCCTCGGTGGTCGCCGTGGAGGCAGGGTGGATCACCGCGGAGGTCGGCCGGCAGCCCTGGGTCGTCTGGGAGCAGATGAAGGTGGCCGAGGCGGTCACGAACATCAGCGCCGGCCCGATCTGGGCCTCGTTCGCCGTCCTCCTGGTGGTGTACGCGCTGATCGCCTGGGCGTTCCTGGGCCTGCTGCTGCGGCTGCGGCTGCGGTGGCGACGCCAGGACGCGGAACTGGCCCGGGAGACCGAACCGCCGGCACAGCCGGCCGTGCCGGCGGCGGCCGCGCCGTGACCAGCGCCGACGCCGTCGCGCTCGTCCTGCTGCTGGGGATCGCCGCGTACGCCTGCGGCGGCGGCGCCGACTACGGCGCCGGCTTCTGGGACCTCACCGCCGGCGGCGAGGACACCGGTGCCCGGCCCCGGGCGCTGGTGGACTACGCGATGGCCCCGGTCTGGGAGGCCAACAACGTCTGGCTGATCTTCGTGCTCGTCCTGACCTGGACCGGGTTCCCGCAGGTGTTCGAGTCGGTCCTCTCGACGGCCTGGCTCGCGGTCGTCCTGGCCGCGCTCGGACTGGTGCTGCGGGGCGCCGGGTTCGCCCTGCGCAAGCCGACCCGCCAGCGCGTCCGGCGCCGCCGCTACACCGCCGTGTTCGGCGTCGCCTCGATCGTCGCGCCGTTCTTCTTCGCCGCCACGCTGGGCGGCGTCGCGTCCGGCCGGATCCCGCTCGGCAACCGCGCGGGTGATCGGGTCACCTCCTGGCTCAACCCGACCTCGGTCGTGTTCGGCACGCTCGCGGTGGCCGCGTCCGCCTTCCTGGCCGCGGTGTTCCTGGTCTCCGACGCCCGCCGGTACGGCGCACCGGACCTGGTGGCGTACTTCCGGCGCCGGAGCGTCCTGGCCGGGGGCGCGCTGCTCGCGGTCGGCGCAGTCGGCCTGGTCGCGTTCCGGTTCGACGCCCGCCCCCTCTACGACGGGCTGCTCCGCGGGTGGGGCCTGGCCTTGTTGCTGGTCGCGGTGGTGGCGACGGTCGGCACGGCGTTGCTGCTCCGCCGCGGGAACCACCTCGGCACCCGGCTCGCCGCGCTGGCCGCGGTGACGTCGATGGTGCTGGCCTGGGGGCTGGCCCAGCGGCCGTACGTGCTGCCGCCCACGCTGACCATCCAGGCCGGCGCCGGCGACGCGGACAGCCTGCGCTGGCTGCTCGTCGTCACCGCGGTCGCCGTGGTGCTGGTCGGCCCCGCCCTGGCCCTCCTCTACCGGCTGGACCTCACCGACCGGCTCGCCGCCGACCACGACGACGACCTCGTCGAGGCGCCTTCGATCCCGTCCCGGCCCCGGCCGGACGGCAGCCCAGGGCTCCGTCCGGCCGACCGATGACCCGCACCGTCGTCACGCAGATCCTCGGGCCGGCGTCCCCGGGTCGGTGCCGGACCGCGGCCGGTCCACCACCGAGCCGCCGATGCCCTGGCGGTCGGCTCCGGCGGCGAAGGCCCGCGCTGCCGGGTCGAGGAACGTACGCTCCACCACCGCGTCCAGCTCGGCGATCGCGGCGTGCACCGCGTCCCGGCGGTCCGGACCGACGGCCCCAAGCAGTTCGATGAGCATCGCGCGCAGGCGCCGGCATACCTGCGGCGACGTCGCGCCGTAGTCCCGGATCTCGGTCACCGCGATCCGGACGTACTCCTCCCACGCGCGGCCCGGCACCATGACGCGGAGGTGCGAATCCTTATCGCGGAGCTGCCAGGCGGACCGGACGTCGGCCCGGCCGACGGCGCGCAGGACGTCCTCGACGTAGTCGAGGAGCTGGGTCGCGGTCGTCGGGTCGTTGACCGCCGGGGACAGGGCGCGGATCGCGATGTCCACCAGGATGCGCAGCGCGAACGCGGGATCCTGGTCGATCGTCCGCTCCCGGCCCAGGGCCAGCATCGCCCTCAGCTGCCGGTCCTTCGGCGCCCCGGCCGCTCCGTGCACCTCGACCAGCACGGCGCCGTGCGGGACGAAGTCGCCGACGCCGTGGGTGAGGACCAGCAGGCAATCGGCCCTGGCCGCGGCCGCGACCAGGCCGCGGTGGTCGATGGCCTGGATGGTGCCGGCCCGGTCCGACCGTACGGCCCGGACCGGCGTCCCCACCCATCCGGCCAGGCCGTCGGCGACGGGCCGGCCGACCGACGGGTCCTCGCTCATGGTCGCCAGGACCGCGCGGCCGGCCGCCGCGACCTGCGCGCCCACCGCGACCGGCCGCAGCCCGTGCGCGAAGCGGTCGAGGTAGACGAGCAACAACAGCATGCTGCCGCCGACGGCGGCACCGGCCAGCGTGACCCCGATGCTCGGCACGGAGTCCTGTTCGATCCGCCGCAGCAGTCCGTAGGCGAAGGCGAAGGTGCCGGCGAACGAGGCGAGGACGAACTTCTGCATCCGGTCCCGGTACCAAAGCCGCATGAATCGCGGCGACAGCGTCCCGGTCGCCATCTGCACGACCAGCACACTGATCGTGACCACGAAGCCGAGCAGGGCGACGGTGGCGGCGACGATCGACGTCAGCGCGCTGCTGGCCGTGCTCGCGGAATACTCCCAGCTCGGCGGGACGGCCACGGTGCGCTCGAGCCGGTCGTCCAGACCGGCCAGCACGGCGCCGAGCACTCCACCCAGCATCGGCACGACCCACAGGCTGCCCTTGAGATACTGGCGAATCCGGAACATGCCGGCCCAGGACATCGATCACCCGCCTTGATTCAGCACCAGTGGAGCGCCGCCACACCGTGCGGCGCCTCATCCCGGCGTGACGACCCGCGTCACGACTCCGATGGCAACCGTCGATCGAACGGCCTACCGAGGGTTGCCGCGGTCATCGCAGGGACGAGGCTCGTGCCGCCCGGCGATCTGGAGCTCCTGGTCGATGATCTGCAGGGTCCGCTCCATCGCCACCGGCCGAAGGCCGCCCATGCCGCCGTGGAACGGGTCGTCGAGCACGCTGAGGAGCAGCAGCATGGCGGTGATGACGGAGACGACCGTGCCCATGAGCAGCGCCTGGACGACCGCCCGCTCACCACTGTCGGCGAAGAACGGCATGTACACGAAGATCAGTCCGGACACGAAGAACAGCACCACCCACAGCGGCGCCGGGATCACGCCGGCCGCTCCGTGGATGCGGTCGTTGCGGGCCGCTTCACGAGCCGACCTCTGGGCGAGCCAGGCGTCGAAGGCCGACTGCTCGGTAGCGGTCCGCGGCTTGACGGTCCGCAACGTCCGGAACAACTCGGAACCCCACGGGTTGACCTCATCGCCGAGAGTGCCGGCCTCCATCCGCTCCCATTGCACCCCAGCCACCGAACGGGCGTAGCAGACGAGCTCACCGCTCAGCTCTGCGGCCACCGGCGGCGGAAAGAACTGGGCTGTCTCGACCTGTTGCGCGACGATCAGCGCTTCGTTCTCTGCGCCCGCCCTCGCCGAGTCATAGCTGGCAAACGCGAGGAACACCACGAAACCAAGCAACACCGCAAAGCCGGTCGCCAGCACGCCGAACACGCCGGCGGCGCGATCACCGTCGTGGAAGTAGCTGCCATCCGGCGCAGTGCGACGAACCAGCAGCATCACCGCGACCATCACCGCGGTCACCCCGGTCATGATGAACACGGCAATGAGGACGTTCATCGACCCCCGCCGTCCGGAGCCGCCGGAGGCAACTCCATCGTGACCCGCAGATCGGTCAGCGGGGTCGCCGGCACCACGATCAGCCCGCGGGTGGGCCGGTCGAGGTCGAACGTCACCACGAGGATGAGCGTCACCAGCACGGAGGCGAAGGTCACCGACATCAGGCCACGACCGAGAGTGCTCAGATGCAGGGCGAGCAACCCGAGCGCGACGGCGGTACCGGCCACTTCCAGTACCAACACGGCGGTAGGCACCCGGTTGCTCAACCCGTAGACCCGTGCGGACTGCGAGTCGAACGTCGTGTTGAGGCTGTCGACGTAGAGTCGCGCGGCGCTGCCGTTCGGTTCGGCCCCCAGGGCCCGTCCGGCCTGTGCCCACAGCTGCCGCTCGGTCCGGCCGCTCTGCGCGACGGCGTCCCGTTGCGCCGGGCTTCCCGGCACGGAGTTCGAGATGCGGATGCCGGCGTCGGTGAGCTGCCGCAGGAGCGCCAGGGATGTCGTCCGTTCCGGCTCCGGAAGGGTCTGCGCCCGCAGGTAGGTGGTGCCGATGGCGTTGGCCTCCATCACCACCGCTGCCCGCCGGGCCTCGTACCGCTGGACCGCCAGACTGAGACCGAACGCCAGCACCAGGCCCATGAAGCCGAGCAGGGCCGCCTGCATGACCGCGAACGGCTCCCGCAGGCGGTCCGCGTCGTGGCGGACCGAGTGGCCGATCCACAAGCCGGCCGCGGTCGCCCCGACCATGACGAGGAAGAGCACCAGCGCCAGCACCCAGGTGCTCAGCCCGAAGAACATCGACGACCTCCTGGCCAGGCCCCGGTAGGCGACGGCAGGCTCCGCCGCTGACGGCGCCGCTCCAGGACCGATCGTGACCGCCGACGACGCCGGCATCCTCATCCGCGCGGGATGGCATGTCGTCCGGAGGGACCGCCCACGAACGGCGCCGTCATGGGGCCAGCGGTGCCGCGGCCGCTACTCCACCAGGCCGAGGTCACGGCCCCGGCGTACGGCCTCCGTCCTGGTGGAGCAGTGCAGCTTCCGGTAGACGGCGGCCACGTGGGTCTTCACCGTGTTCCGGGACGTGTGCAGCTGATCGCCGATCTCGCCCAGGGACAGGTGCGTCGGCAGCAGGTTCAACACCCGCATCTCCGCCGCGCTCAGCGCCATCCCGCTGGGGACCCGGACCTGCCCCCCGGCCTCTTCGAGACCGGCCCACAGTTCTCCCAGCTTCTCCCGGAGCACACCCTCACTCAGCAGCCGTGTCAGGTGGCCCCGGGCCTCCTCGGCCCGGAAGCGGGCCGCGGCGACGTCGCCGAGGTCGAGGAAGATGTGGCCGAGGGCGATGGCCACCTGGGCCGACAGCCACGGGAACGCCACGGGCGAGGGGCTGGCGTAGAGCCGGAGCGCCATCCCCACGTAGTGACGGGCAGCGACCTGGTCCCTCTCGTGGGCGGCGACCCTGGCCGCGGCCGTGTATCCCAGGATGCTGAGCAGATGTTCCTGGAGGGATCCGGCCGAGATCAGGGCGACCGCCTCGCGGGCCTTCTCCGCGGCCCGCAACCAGTCCTGTCTCTGGGCCGCGAGCAGCGACAGCTCGCCCAGGGCGGCAACGGCGGCCGGCGCGTGCGTGCCGCTACCGAGTCGCACAGTCTGCTCCAGCTCCGGCACGGCGACCGCCTCCGCACCGCTGAGCGCGTGCGCCACGCCGAGCGCTCCGACCGCCGCCCGATGCCAGGGACTGCCGGGTGGCTCGAGATCCACGGCGGCCGCGGCATCACGGACCATCCGGTCGATTCCCAGCGATCCCATGGCGGCGCGGAGCACGGTGACGGCGGACGCGAGGGACGCGCTGCCGTCCGGCAGCGGGCCGTCGAACGAGGCCTGTTCGGCCGCGTGCAGGCAGCGCTGCGCCCGCAGCGGTTCCCCGCCGAGCGCCCACACCCAGGCCGCGGTGACCGCCAGGGGCGGGTAGCGCATCAGCCCCTCGTCGCCGAGGGCGTCGAACCATCCGTGCACCGTGCGAATCCTGCCGGCGACGATGAACTGCTGGGCGTTGCCGTTCACCAGCCGGGCCGCGGTCAGGATGTCCCGGGCGGCGAGGGCATGCCGGATGGCGTTCTCGGGCTGACCCCGGTCCTCGTACCAGTTGGCGGCCCGCGCGTGCACCCGGAACTCCTCCCCGGGCTCGCGCAAGCGCAACTCCGACATGAGCGCTTCGGAGACGAGGCGGTGATAGCGATACCACTCCCCGCGACGGTCCATCGGCACGACGAACAGACTGCGCCGCGCGGCCTCGGCGAGTCGGCTGGCCCAGCCGCTGCGGCCCAGGACGTAGTCGCACAGCGAGCCGCAGAGCTCCTCGAGCGGCGCGGTGCGCAGCAGGAACCGCACGGTGTCCGGGGACTCCCCGGCGAGCAGCTCGCCCCGGATGTAGTCCACGATGAACGCGTCGTCGCCGGCCAGCCGGCTCACGGCGTAGGCGGCGTCCGGCTCCGCGCGGATGGCGAGCGCGGCCAGGTAGATCCCCGCCGGCCAGCCCTCGGTACGGCGGACCAGAGCCGCCACCACCTCGTCGGAGCAGGTGACGCCGGCCGCGGCCAGAACCGCCCTGGCCTCCTCCACGGTGAACGTGAGGTCGTCCGGGCCGAACTCGACACAGCGGCGCTCGGCGCGGAGCCGACCCAGCCACAGTCGGAGCCGCGACCCGATCACGATCTGGAACCCGGGCGGGAGGCCGGCCGCCAGGGCACGGACGAAGCTCAGCGATTCGGCGTTGCGCAGCTCGTGTACGTCATCGAGGACGAGCACGCCGGGGCGGGACCAGTTGTGCAGTGAGGTGAGCAGGTGCGGCAACGCCATGAGGTGCCGCGACCCGTTGCCGGCGGCAAGGGATCGGAACACGGCTGGATCGAGCGGTTCGATGCGGTGCAGAGCACGGGCGATCCGGCCGGCGAGGCGGACCGGGTCACCGTCGGCCTCGTCCGCCGTGATCCATCCGAACGGCCGGTCGTCGGCCGCGGCCCACTGGCTGAGGACAGTGGTCTTCCCGTATCCGGCCGGCGCGGTCAGCAGGATGAGCGGGACATGGTCGCCGACCGCCGCGAGACGCTCGACCAGCTCCCCGCGGTCGACAAGACCACGCCGGGAAACCGGCGCATCAGTCCTCACGGCGGTGACGATGTCCACCGAATCTCAGCAGTCCGTTCGGGCCATAGTGCCGTCCTTGGTCGACCAAGCAGGGACGAGCGCCGCGATCTGGGCAGGACAAGACGTACTTTACCTTCATCCGCCGGAGGTGCTGCGTTTTATTGGGACAGGCGGCCGTCCGCGTCACTTCGCGCCCGGTGGCCCGCACCGGGCCGGGACGAGGCGCAGTTGATGACCGTACGTGGTCCTGGGCGCCGGGAACGGTTGCGCACGGTCAATCACCCATCGTGGCCGATGCTGTCAGTAACCAGGTTCCAGCAGCCTGTTCACGGTCGGGGCTACAGCGTCCTGCGCAGCCTTCCGGGAGGCTTGTATGTCCGAGCAGGGCAGAGGACGAGACCGAACGTGGCCGGCGACGGACCCCGCCGGCGACCCATTGATGTTCGCGAAGTTCCGGATCGAGCCCGGACCGGCCGTCCTCGTCGTCCGGGAGCGGTTGCTCGACCGGCTGGCCACTGCTGTCCACGGTCCGTTGACCTACCTGGCCGCCGAGGCCGGGGCCGGCAAGACGGCGCTGGTCGGCTCCTGGGCCCGGATGGGCCTGTCCCCCGGGGCGACAACCTGGATCACCCTCGACGACGGTGACCGCCAACCGGGGGTGTTCTGGTCCTACTTCCTCGAGGGTCTGACCCGCAGCGGGGTGTCGGTGTCCGGCGTCAGCGCGCCGCTCACCCGGCGGGACCTGGACCAGTCCTTCCTCGTCCGGCTGTCGGCCGAGCTGTTCCGGCGGACGGAGCCGGTTGTCGTGCTGCTGGACAATGCCGAGGTGCTGGCCGGCTCGGTGGTCCTGAACCAGTTGGACTTCCTGCTGCGGCACTCCGGCCCCCAGCTCCGGCTGGTCCTGATCAGCCGCCTCCACCACCTGGGATCCGCCCTCCATCGGCACCGCCTGGACGGGTCGCTCACCGAGATCGGTTCCCACGAGCTCTCCTTCACCGGACCCGAAGCGCGGCTGCTCCTGCGCGAGCACGGGGTGAGCCTCTCCGACGAGGCGCTGAACAGCCTGATGGGCCGCACCCGCGGCTGGGCCGCCGGCCTGGCCCTGGCGGCGATCTCGATGCGGCCGCCGCACGACGCGGAGCGGGCGTTGGCGTCGTTCACCGGTGACCGGGGTGACCTCGCCGACTACCTCGCGACGGAGGTCCTCGACCCGCAGCCGGCGCCGATCCGCCGCTTCCTGTTGCGGACCAGCATCGCGACGCACCTGCGTCCGGGCCTGGCCGACGAGGTCACCGGCCGCCACGACTCCGCGCGCATCCTCGACGCCTTGGCGCGGGCGAACTCGTTCCTCGAGTCCTGCCCGGAGCACGAGGAGTGCTACTGCTACCACCCGCTGCTCCTGGAGCTGTTGCGCGCGCAGCTGAGCGACACGGCGCCCGGCGCCGTCGGCCAGCTGCACCGCGTGGCCTCGGCCTGGTACGCCGCCGGCGGATCCTTGGAGGACGCGGTCCGGCACGCCGCCGCTGCTGGCGACTGGGGTGCGGTAGCCAGCTTGCTCGTCGACGACCTGTACGTCGTCCGGCTGCTCACCGGCACTGAAGCCGCATACCTGGCCCCGGTGCTCGGGCGCATCCCGGTTGACGCGGCCAGCCCGGAAGCGGCGGTCGTCCTCGCCGTGCTCGCCCTCCGGGGATCCGACTTCGGCTCCTGTGTCGGCCACCTCTCCCGGGCGCGGGAGACGGTCGGCGACGGACCCCTCGAGCAGGCGACGGCGCTTGCTCTGGCGATCTCGCTCGTCGAGCTGGTTCTTGCTTGTGCGCGGGCAGACCTGGACGCCGCAATCTCGGCGGCCGCGACGGTGGAGGGCGTCCTGGACGGGTTGGCGGCCGACGGCGTCGCCGCTCCCCCGGGAACGCGCGCCTTCGTGCTGCTGTGCTTGGCCCGTACCCAATTCGCCGCCGGACATCCCGAGGCTGCCTCGACCACGGCCGGCACGGCCCTCCGGGCCGCCAAGGGTGCCGGTTCCGAGCACGTGCGCCTCCGCTGTCTCGGCCTCCTGGCGCTGGTGGAAGCAGTACGCGGCCGGCTGGCACACGCGGCCGAGCTCGGGCGGGCCGCGGAGACCTTGGCCGATCAGTGTGGGATCTCACCGGCGCATCTCCCGCAGACCGTAGCCGTGGCGATGGCGTGGGTGCACGCCGAATCCTGCGATACGTCATCCGCGCGGCTGTACGCCGACCGGGCGGATACGGCGGACGCGGTCCACTCCGATCCGGTCGCGGCCGCGCTGCTCGCCCTGGTACGTGCGGGCCTCCTCCGCACGGCCGGCGATCTGGACGGCGCTCTGGCCACGATCGACAGGGCACGGACAGCGCGGAGCCAGGGACGGCTACCGGCCTGGCTGGACGAGCGGCTGCGGGCCGCGACCGCCGCCGTTCAGCTCGCCGCCGGCCGTCCGGACGCCGCGGTCCTCGCGACCGAGGGAGCGGACGGGTCGGCAGCCGCGGAGATCGCGATGGAGCGGGCCCGCGTACAATTCGCCCGCGGCGATGTGAGCCGGGCCGGAGAAGCTACGACAGAGCTCCTCCGGCGACCGGACCTCCCGATCGGCGTCCGGGTGGACGGTTGGCTGCTGCAGGCGTCCTGCGCCGTCGAGCGGGGTGCCGCCGTCCAGGCCCGGGCAGCGCTCGATCAGGCGTTCCGCCTCGCCGAGCCCGAGCGGATGCGTCGTCCGATCGTCGAAGCACCCCCGCGGCTGCGGAGCCTCATCCGGCACAGCGCCGAGATCACCGCCCGGCATCCGTGGCTCGGCAGCTCCAGCGCCGGCGCAGGAACGAGCGGACGGGCCGCCCCGGCGTCACGGTTCACGTTGCGGGAGCCGGCTCAGCCGGTCCTCGTCGAACCGCTCACCGCAAAGGAACAGGAGGTCCTCCATCACCTGGCGGCGCTGATGTCCACGGAGGAGATCGCCACAGCCATGTTCGTGTCCGTCAACACCGTGAAGACCCATGTCCGGGGCATTCTCCGCAAGCTCGCCGCCTCCCGCCGGAACGAGGCCATCCGGCGCGCCCGGGAGCTCGAGCTGATCTAGCCCCCCGTTCGCCGGGCTCCGGGGGCGAGCACTCAGGGCCGGCTGAGCATCGCGGGCCGCTGTGCCGGCAGGTAGTGCAGCCGCACTCCGCGCCGGTCGTCCATGGCTCCCAGCAACAGCCAGGCCGCCGCCTTCTCCATGGGGGGACCGCTCGCGGGAATCGTGATGCCGCTGAGGGCCAGGTCCGCGAAGAGCTTCTCGAGGGCCTCCCGGTGCGTACACAGCACGGTTGCCTCGGTCTCCGGATCGCCGACGAACCAGGAGAGCCCACGCCGGCCGGCGTCGATGGCGAGCTCGCGTCGCGGTTCCACGTCGACGCCGAGCTTCCGGGCCAGGGGAACGACCGTCTGCCGGCACCGCAAGGACGGGCTGGAGAGCACCCGGAGCAGGGACACGCTGCGGAGCCGGCTTGCGACCTCCTCGGCCTGCGCGTGTCCCAGCTCAGTCAGCCCCCGCCACTCGTCGGCCGTGCCCAGCTCGGTCCGCACGCCGGCGTCAGCGTGCCGGAGCAGCACGCGCACGGGCGCTGTCTCCGCCGATCGGTGTGCTCTCATCCCGTCCTCCAGGCTCTCGCTGCGCCGCTGCCCAAGGCGCGACAAGGGGCACTCGTGCCGAGCCTGCGATCAACGCCGCACACCTGCCTCGTCCGCGCGGGGTGACTTCGCGACGCCGGCCCCGCGCCCGCTCGGGCGGCGGGCACAGGTGGTCTCGCCGACGGCCGCGAACCATTCGCGACGGGGGATTGCCGCCCGCCCGGTCCCGTCCACGATTGGCTCGTGGGTGGCGCGAGCGCGGAGGATTGCCCGGATCGAACGGCTGTGACGGCACCGACCGCGCGGCCGCCGTCGGTCGCCGGCGGGGCGCCGGCCGGCCGGCCCCGGTCGCAGGCCTGGTTGGCCCGCTGCGTGTTCGTGGCGGCGTTCCTCGCCGTAGCGGTGCTGGTGGGGTTCGCCGGCCTGCGGAGCCTCTGGATGGTGCTCGTCGGCGCCTGCGGCGTCACGGTGTTCGTGGCGGCGGTGTACTGGTTCTTGACGAGGCGGAGGGTGCTGCGGTGGGCGGCCGCGGCGGTCGCGGCGGTGGCGCCGATCGCGGTGCTCCTGCTCTACCTCCGGGCCGAGCTGCTGTGGGTCGCCCTCCTCGCGCTGGCCCTCGCGCTGATCGCCCGGATCGCCGCCCACTCGGCGCTGTCCGCGGACCGTGGGGACCGGGGCATGCCGACGTACCCGGCCCGCCCGGCGGAGCATCCGTTCCTCCTCATGAACCCGCGGTCCGGCGGCGGCAAGGTGACGAGGTTCGCACTGAAGGAGAAGGCCGAGGCCCTGGGCGCGGAGGTCGCCATGCTGGACGGCCCGGGCTTCGTCGACGTCGCCGCGCTCGTCCGGGACGCGGTCGCCCGCGGCGCAGACCTGCTCGGCGTCGCCGGCGGCGACGGCACCCAGGCGCTCGTGGCCGGCGTCGCCGCCGAGCACGACCTGCCCTTCCTGGTTGTCAGCGCGGGTACCCGCAACCACTTCGCGCTGGATCTGGGCCTGGACCGGGACGACCCGGCCGCCGGCCTGCGCGGCCTCACCGACGGGCTGGAGCTCCGCGTCGACCTGGGGGTCGTCGGCGGTCGCACGTTCGTCAACAACGCCTCCTTCGGGGCGTACGCGGAGATCGTGCAGAGCCCGGCCTACCGGGATGACAAGGCCGGCACCACGCTGGACATGCTTCCCGACCTGCTCGCGGGGCACGGCGGCCCGCGGCTGTCGGTCCGCGCGGCCGGCGTCACGGTCGACGGTCCGCAGGCGGTGCTGGTGAGCAACGGGCCGTACGACACCGGTGACGTCGCCGGCCTGGGCCGGCGGTCCCGGCTTGACGAGGGCGTGCTCGGCATCGCGACGGTCTCGGTGGACTCGGCCCGGCAGGCGCTCGGCCTGCTGCGCCGGCGGCACCGGCGCGGCCTGGCCCTCCTCCTCGCCGCCGAGGCGGTCGTCGATGCCGACCGGGCCGAGATCCCGGTCGGGATCGACGGCGAGGCGGTTATGCTCGCCACCCCCGTGCACTGCACCATCCGGCCGAAGGCGCTGCGGGTGCGAGTACCGAGGAACCGTCCCGGGGTGCGCCCGGACGCGGTGGTCGACTGGGCCGAGCTGCGCCGGTTGGCCGCCTTCCATGGTGCGCGGGCGGAGCACGGCGCCCGGACCGATCCGGCGCAAGGGTCCTGATCAGTCCGGCCCGGCCGGGTCCCGCGGCGCACCGACGACCAGCCGGGCGAGACGGCTCTCGTCGCGGGCCAGGACGGCGCCGAGCACGGTCGAGCAGACCAGCAGGAACGCGACGACGAACAGCCAGCCGATGTAGGTGAACGCGATGCCGAGCGCCCCGAACTGGCGGGAGGCGCTGACCAGCGCCCGCGGCAGATAGATCCCGCTCGCGACCGACGTGCCGACGGTGCACAGCCCCATGATGACGCCGCCCGGCAGCAGCCGGCGCCAGGACACCTGACGGGCCAGGAGCAGCCACGGCGCCCAGGTCCAGAGCAGGCCGTTCAGGACCAGAGTGAGTACGAGCTCGCCGACCGTGGCGTACAGCCCGGTGACGGCGAGCCCCAGTGCCCGCAGCGTGACGGCGGACACCGCCACGCCGAACAGGGCGAGCACCCACCGCCAGCCGCCGGTCCAGCCGGGGGGCGTCACTCGCCAGACCTTTCCGTACATGCGTGCGAGCGCCCGGGAGAAGCTCGTCGCGCTGACCACCACGATGAGGACACCGGCGAGCCCGAAGGCGCCCCGGGTGTCCGGGTGCGCGGGGAGCGCCTGCTCGACTATCGCGCGGGAGCTGTCAGGGATCCCCAACGCGTCCGACACGCGGTCGGGCAGGCTCGCCGAGCTGTCCGGTATTAGCGCGGCGATGGCGATGACCAGCGGGAAGATACTGGTGAACGCCTGGGCGGCCAGGGTCATCCCGCGATCGAACGGTTCGGCGTGCTGCAGCCCGCCGGCCGTCCTGGTGACGACCCGGAGCACCGGCGGCGGTGCCCGGCGCCGGGCCCGGTCGACCGCGGTGCGGAGCCGGCCGGCGACCGCGCTCGGGTTCCTCATCGGCGCGGCCCCTTCCGGCGGATCGCTTCTACTGCCGACTGTGCTGTCGAGGATGGGGGTGGCCCTCCGCGTGGCGCCTCATCCGGGGCGGACGAGGCCGGAGTCCGTCGGCACTCCTAGCGTCGGGTACGTGACGAGCAGACCCGCGCCGGACGGCCCCGTCGCGTCGGCCGGGTCCGCGTCCACCCTGCCCAGGGCCGTACTGGTGCTCGTGGGCAGCGCCGCCGCCGTCGTCCTGGCTGCCGGGCTGCGCTCGGCGTCCGGTCTGATCGCGCCGATCGTCCTGGCGCTGATCCTGACGATCGCCGTGGCCCCGCTGAGCGGGTGGGCGCGGCGGCACGGCTGGCCGTCCTGGGCGGCCGGCGTGCTGGCGATGCTCGCCGTCTACGCCATCGTCGCCGTTCTCGTGGTCGGGGTCGCCCTGTCCGTGGTCAAGCTGGCCGAGCTGCTCCCGCAGTACGCGCCGAGCGCCGGCCAGCTCAGGTCGGACGTGCAGGGCGCCCTGCGCAGGGCCGGCGTCCAGGACACCCAGGCGGAGTCGGCGCTGGACCAGATCGACCTGGGGAAGGTCACCGGGCGCCTCACCGGCCTGGTGTCGGGCGTCCTCGGCCTCCTGGGCAACCTGTTCTTCCTCGTCACGGTGCTGTTCTTCTTCTGCGCCGAAGCCGCCGGCTTCGGTCGGAAGATCGCCGCGGTGGGTCGGGACAAGCCGGAGCTGGCCACGGCGCTCACCCGGTACGCGACCGGCGTCCGGCGCTACCTCGTCGTCACCGCCGTCTTCGGGGCCATCGTCGCGGTCCTCGACACCAGCGCCGTCTGGTTGCTCGGCATCCCTCTCCCGCTGCTGTGGGGCCTGTTCTCGTTCCTCACCAACTTCGTGCCGAATATCGGCTTCGTGCTCGGCGTCATCCCGCCCGCGCTGATCGCGCTCCTGGACCGGGGCTGGGGGTCGATGCTCGCGGTGCTGGCGGTCTACAGCGTGCTGAACCTGGTCATCCAGACGATCATCCAGCCGCGGTTCGTCGGCGAGTCCGTCGGCCTGAGCACGACCGTGGCGTTCCTGTCCCTCGCGGTGTGGGCCTTCCTGCTCGGCCCCCTGGGGGCGCTGCTGGCGGTCCCGATGACCCTGCTGGTGCGCGCGCTCTTCCTGGACCCGGACCCCACGGCCCGCTGGACCGCCGCGCTGATCTCGTCCACCCCGCCGGCAGCCCTGACGCCCCCGGCCCGGGTTGCTCCCGTGCTGGAGCAGCCCGTACCGGACCAGGCAGCCCGCCCTTCCTCCTGGTTGGAGCCGATATGAGCCGAACACCACGGCAGGCCGCCGCACCGGACACCGGCGTCAGCGCCGGTCTCCTGGTCGCGTCCGCGATCGTCCCCGGCACCTTCGCCCGCTCGCTGTCCACCCGCAGTGCCCTTGACCAGGGCATCGTCACCGGCCTGGCCACGGGACTGCACTACCTGCTGACGGTCGGGACCCAGGACGCCCTGCAGGCCGCCGCGGCCGAGCTCGCCGGGGCGAAGGACCGGGGGGCGAGGCAGCGGAGGCTGACCCTGCTGGCGGACCTCGCCGCCATCCCGCTCGGGCTGGCCCTCCAGCGGGCGCTGCCGCCGCGACCGGGCGAGCCGATGGCCCGGGGCGCGCTGCGGCAGACGGGATGGCGTTTCGTGCTGACCGGTGCGGGAGGGACGCTGCTGCTCGCCGCCCAGGCCGGCAGCCGGGCGCTGGACGCCCGGCTCGGTGCCGGGGGCCGGATCGCCTCCTTTCCGGTGGCTGTGCCGGTGGGTCTCGGGGTCGCCTACGTCCTGGACCGCCGCCGGGCGGCCGCCGGCCCGTCCGCGGACGCCGCCGCGCTTCGGCCGGAACCGGCGCCGTCGAACCTGCGTTCGCTCGCGGTGGCCGGCGGCGTCGTGGGAGGGCTGGCCGGCCTCGGGTACGGCGAGCACGCGCTGGCCGGCCTTCTCGGCCGGAGGCTGGCGTCCGTGCTGCCCGGCGGCCCGCAGCTGTGGAAACTGACCGGGCACGGTGCGACCCTGGCAGTCCTCGGCAGTGGCGTGGTCACTGTCTACGGCCGGGCGATGCGCAGGATCGAGACGGGCACGTCGGCGCCGGTGCCGGTGGTCGAGCCGGACGAGGCGGCCCGGTGGACCGGACCCACCGTCAGTGGCGGCCCGGGCAGCCTGGTCCGGTGGGACACCCTCGGCCGGGAGGGACGGCGGCACGCCCTGGCCTCCGTGCGCCCGGAGACGGCGGCCGACCGTCCGGTCGGGATGGCGGACCTCTCGATCGCGACGGTGATGGGCGAGCCCGCGCGGGCCACCCCCGTGCAGGTCTACGTGGGCCTCGACAGCGCCGCCACCGCGCGGGAGCGGGTCGATCTGGCGCTGGCCGAGATGGAGCGCACCGGGGCCTTCGACCGGTCGCTGATCATGCTGGTGTCGCCGACCGGGACGGGATACGTCAACTATGTGGCGGTCGCGGCCGCGCAATACCTCTCCCTGGGCGACGTCGCCACCGTGACCATGCAGTACTCCAAGCGGCCGTCACCGCTGTCGCTGGGCAAGGTCAAGGACGCCCGCGAGCAGAACCGGCTGCTCTGGCTCCGGATCGTCGCCCGCCTGCGGGACCGCCCCGGGCCGCGGCCGCGGGTCGTCCTGTTCGGGGAGAGCCTCGGCGCCCACACCAGTCAGGACGTGTTCTTGCACTGGGGCACGCTCGGCCCGGAGGCGCTGGGCATCGACCGTGCGCTGTGGATCGGCACGCCGTACGGCAGCGGCTGGATGCACGAGGTCACGACCGCGGAACGGCTCGAGGTCGACCGGGACAGCGTGGCCGTGGTGAACGACTTCGGCCAGTTCGAGCAGCTCGGCGACGAGCTCCGGGCGCGGGCCCGCTACGTCCTGGTCAGCCACGACAACGACGGCGTGACCAAGTTCGGGACGGACCTGCTGGTGACCGCGCCGACCTGGCTGACCGGGAGCCGGCCGGTGCCGGAGGAGATCCCGCACGGGAGCCCGCGCGGGATACCCGGGTCGATGCGGTGGCGGCCCATCACCACGTTCTTCCAGAGCCTCATCGACATGAAGAACGCGCAGGTCCCCGGGCCGTACCGGTCCTGGGCCCACGACTACCGGCCGGACCTGGCCCGGTTCGTCAGCGCGGTCTTCGACCTGCCCGCGACGCCGTGGCAGCTCGCCGCGGTCGAGGCCGCCCTGGAGCAGCGGGAGACGGTCCGCGACCGGCTCATGACGGCACCGGCGGTGAACGCCGGCTGACCGCCCAGACCAGGGCCGAGGCGAGGACCCCCAGGCCGTTGGTGGCCCAGTGCAGCCCGGCCGGCGCCAGCAGGCTGCCGCTGAGCTCGCGCAAGCCGCCGAACACCACGCCGGCGCCGGTCGTGAAGGCGACCGTACCCAGCACGGTCGGGAGCAGCCGCCGAGGGCCCCGGGCCCGCAGGGCGGTGCTGGTCCGGGCCAGGTCGAGGGCCGGGAGCACGTGCCACAGTCCGAAGAGGACCGACGAGACGGCGGTCGCCCAGCGCGCACCCAGGTCCTGGTCCACCAGGCCCCACAGCACGCCTCGGAACGCCACCTCCTCGAACACGACGGTACCCAGCGGCACGGCGACGACGGCGATCCGCAGCGCGGAGGAGGCCGGCAGCTGGTAGCGGGTGTCCCGGAACGCCGTGCGGGTGGCCGGCACCAGCACCCCGATGCCGTACGCGACGCCGACCGCGCCGGCGGCGACCGCGGCGTACCGGGCACCGGCGGCCAGCGTCTGCCGGCCCAGGCCCAGCTGGGTCCAGGACAGCCCGGAGCCCCTCGCCACCAGCAGTACGGCGGCCGCGGCCACCGGCCCGGTCACGAGCTGGGCCGGACGGGGCCCCACATGCACCCAGATGTTGACCGCGACCATGACCAGCAGGGTGACCGCGAGGCCGCCGGTCGTCGTCACGCCGTGGCGTGTTGGCCGCGGAGGACGAGACGGAAGCCGAGGTGGCTGGTGGAGGTGTCGACCGGCTGCGGCATCCGGGCCGCAGGTCGGTAGCGGCGGCAGTAGTTCGGGGCGCAGAGGTGGGAGCCGCCCTTCATCACCTTGCGGGGCACCCGGTCCCCCGGGCCGGTGCTCCCGTCCCGGTCGCCGCCGCGCGGGTTGGTCCTCGTGCAACAGGCGTGTGCGGTGGCGGCGTGGTCGGCATACCAGTCGGCGGTCCATTCCCACACGTTGCCGATCATGTCGTACAGACCGAAGCCGTTGGCGGGGAAGCGGCCGACCGGCGACGTGCCGCGGTAGCCGTCCGCGCACTCGTTGTCGGTCGGGAAGTCGCCCTGCCAGGTGTTGGCCATCCACCGGCCGCCCGGGGTGAGCTCGTCGCCCCACGCGTACTCGGCACCGTCCAGGCCGCCGCGGGCGGCCATTTCCCACTCCGCCTCGGTGGGCAGCTCCTTGCCGGCCCAGGCCGCGTACGCCTGCACGTCGGACCATGCGACATGCACCACCGGGTGGTCGGGCCGGCTCCGGATCGACGTGCCGGGGCCCTGCGGGTGCCGCCACTGGGCCCCGGGGACATAGAGCCACCACCGGTACGGATCGCGCAGGTCGACCGGGGAGCTCGGCTGGACGAACACGGAGGAGGCGGGGAGCAGCAGCGCCGGATCGGCGTCCGGATAGGCCGCCGGGTCGGCTGCCTGCTCGGCCAGCGTCACGTGTCCGGTGGCGCGGACGAACCGAGCGAACTCCCGGTTGGTCACCGGACGCGCGTCGATCCAGAAGCCGTCGACCTCGGCCCGGTGGGCCGGGGCCTCCTCGGGGTAGTGGCGGTCCGAGCCCATACGGAAGGTAGCGCCGGGGATCCGGACCATGTCCTGCGTCGCCGCCGCCGGTGGTCCCGGCTCGTCGAGACGGCCCGCGGATGCTTGCCTCGCCATGCCTATCACCGAATCCCGCTAGCGGCCGCACACCACAGGCGGCGGCAGACGAACCCTGCCGGTCCCGTGGAGCATCGCGACAGCTGCCGGCGCGGGCCTCATCCCGGCCGGATGACGTGGTCGCCGGTCGGTCCTCCGCACGCTGGGCGCGGCGGGGACGAGCAGCGCGCCCGAGCGCGAACCGACCGCCGTGGAGGTGCAGCCGTGATCGTGGCACTCCTGTTCGTGCTGGGCGTACCGCTGTGGCTGTGCGCGGCGGCGGTCCTGGTGCTGGTCCTGCGCAACCGCGGCCTGAGTAAGCGGCCGGACGACATCCCGATCCGGCTGCGGCTGGTGCCGCACGGCCGCTGGCGGCGGGGACACGCCGTGTGGGCGCACGACGTCCTCGTCTTCCGCGCGAGCCCGGCGGCGTGGGCGGAGTCGTTGCTCTGGGTCTCCGGGGTCGGTTCCCGGGAGCTGACCGCCGAGGAGGCCCACAAGCTGCGCCGGCTGCACGACCCGGTCGCCGTCACCCTCACTGTCGACGGCGAACCCGCGGCGGAGGCGGCCACGTCGCGGGAACTCCTGCCGCGGCTGCTCGGGCCACATCCTGCGGTGCCTGTCGAGCCGCCCGTCATCTCGCCGGGATGAGGCGGCACCTCGCCCGTCGCCGGATGCTGGCAACGCAGCGGGCGATCCGCCCCTGGCCATGCGACGGATCCCGGCGCCGGTCCCGATCCAATGAAGGGGAAGCCGATGGCAATCGGACCTGTCCAGCTCATCGCGCTGGGCTTCACCCACCCCGACTTCCACGGCGAGATCATCGCCGAGCTGGAACGGCTGAAGGAGAGCGACACCGTACGGGTGATCGACGCGCTGGCCGTGTACAAGGACGCCCAGGGCGACATCGAGGTCGAGCACCTGTCCAACCTTTCGACCGACGAGGCGGTCGAGCTGGGCAGCACGATCGGCGCCCTGATCGGCCTCGGCGTCGAGGGCGACAAGGGCATGGCGGCCGCGGCGGCGGCCGGAGCCGACGCCGCCGCCGACGGCGTGCATGTCTTCACCGACGAGGACGCCTGGGACGTGCTGGAGGACATCCCCGCCGACTCCGCCGCCGCCCTCCTGCTGCTGGAACACCACTGGGCGATTCCGCTGCGGGACGCGATCGCCCGGGCCGGCGGCTTCCGCCTCAGTGACGGGTTCATCAGCCCGCTCGATCTCGTCGGGATCGGCCTGCTCTCCGCCGACGAGGCCACCGACCTGCACCGGATGGAGACCGCCGGCGCCGCCGGCTGACCGGACCACCCACCGACAGGACAACCTGGGAGGCAGCAATGTTCGGAGGACGCAGGGTCGCGCGGCGTACGAGCAGGCGCACCGCCAGGCGGGTCTCACGCCGCCGCTAGACCGGAGATCGCGACAACCGCGGGGTCGTCCACGCCGGGAAGTGGCGGGCGGCGGCCGCGCTGAACCAAGGAGCAGCATGAACCTCCTCCCGAGGGCACTGCGCGGCTATCAGCGGTCCTGGCTGGCCGTCGACCTCGTCGCAGGGGCGACCTTGGCCGCGGTGGCCATCCCGGAGACGATGGGCTACACGTCCATCGCGCAGACGCCGGTGGTGACTGGCCTCTACACCGTCATCTTCCCGACTGTCCTCTTCGCGCTGATCGGCTCCTCGCGCCTGCTGGTGGTGGGCGCGGACTCGGCGACGGCGGCGATCCTGGCCGCCGGGCTCGCCGGTGTGGGCATCGCCGGCCTCACCCCCAACACGGCGGAGTGGCTGGCGTGGACCAGCCTGGTGGCACTGGTCTGTGGGGTCCTCCTGCTCATCGCTCGGCTGCTGCGGCTGGGGTTCATCGGCGACTTCCTCAGCGCCTCGGTCCTGATCGGCTTTTTGACCGGGGTGGGGATCCAGGTGCTGTCCGGTCAGATCCCCGACATGCTGGGCGTCGGGAAGGGCACGGGGAACTGGTTCGAGCAGCAGTGGCACACGATCACGGAGATTCCGCACGTCAGCCTGACGACGGCCGCGTTCGCGCTCGGCACCGTGGTGATCATCGTCGGCTGCAAGCGGTTCGCGCCGAGGATCCCGGGAGCGATCGTCGCCGTCATCCTGTCGATCATCCTGGCCTCGGTGCTGGACGCGGCCGCGCACGGCGTTGCCGTGGTCGGCGAGGTTCAGGGCGGGTTCCCGCCGATCGGCCTGCCGGACGGCATCACCTGGAGCGACGCTCCCAAGGTGGTCGGGATCGCGTTCTCCTGCTTCGTCCTCATCGTCGCGCAGAGCGCCGCGACCTCCCGCAGCTTCGCCCTGAAACACGGCCAGCAGGTCGACGTCAACCGGGACATCCTCGCGCTGAGCGGCGCCAACTTCGCCGCGGGCTTGTCCGGGACGTTCGTCGTCAACGGCAGCCCGACCAAGACGGAGATCCTGGACGAGCAGAAGGGCCGGACCCAGGTGGCCAACCTGACGATGTCCGCCGTCGTACTCCTGGTGGTCCTGTTCTTCACCGGTGCGCTGACCAACATGCCCAAGGCGGTGCTGGCCGGCATCGTGTTTCTGATCGGCCTGGGCCTGGTCGACATCGCCGGGCTGAAGCGAATCGGGGTCGAGCGGCGCAGCGAGTTCGTCATCGCCTGCATCACCGCGGTGGTGGTGTTCGGAGTCGGAGTGGAGCAGGGCATCGTGCTCGCGATCGTCCTGTCGATCCTCGAGATCATCCGGCGGGCGTACGGTCCGGCGGACTTCGTGGTCGGCATGGACGACCAGGGCAACCGGACCTTCACGCCGGCCGCGCCGGGGGCACAGAGCGAGCCCGGCCTGGTCGTCTTCCGGTACGACGCCGAGCTCTTCTACGCCAACGCCAGCCGCTTCACCGACGACGTCGAGGCCGTGATGCAGGCGGCGCCGGACAAGGTCCGCTGGCTATTGCTGGACTGCTCGTCGATCAGCGACGTCGACTACTCGGCGGGAGTCGCCCTCGCCGGGCTGATCCGCTACGTCCAGCAGCAGGACGCCCACTTCGGGTTGGTCGGCGCGGACGCCCGCCTGCTCGGGACGCTGGCGTCCTACGGCGTCCTGGACGAGATCGAGCGCGTCCACGTGTTCGACACCCTGGAGGAGGCACTCGCTGCGTACAGGGCCGATACGACCGCGACGACGTCGTGAGGCCGGCCGGACGAAGGATGGCCACCGGTGCCGTTCGACCGCCCTCCGCGGGCCTTCCGCCCGGACGGCGGACCCGGCGACGGCACGTGGTGGCTTCGCTGCTCCGGACTGGTCTGGTGTGGACGGTGCTGCTCGTCGCGTACGCCCTGGCGCCCATGGGCCACCGGCTCGAGGCCACCGTCGCCGTACAGCTCGTCGTGTGGCTACTGGTGCTGTTCGGGGTGATCGGCGCGCAGATCCTCGCGGTGAGCCGCTCGCCCTACCCGAACCTCCGTGCCGTGCAGGCGGCCGCGGTCAGCCTGCCGCTGTTCCTCCTGCTGTTCGCCGGGAGCTACTACGTGACCGGACAGATCGACGCCGGCAACTTCAGCCAGCCCCTCACCCGCATCGATGCCCTGTACTTCACGGTCACGGTCTTCACCACGGTTGGTTTCGGCGACGTCGTCGCGAACAGCGAGGGCGCCCGGGTGATCGTCACACTCCAGATGCTGGCGGACCTCGTGCTCATCGGTCTGTTTGCGAAGGTGCTGCTGGGGACGGCCCGGCGACGGCGCCACGCGCTCGACGAGGACGCTACTGCTCTCGGTCGCTGAGCGCCTACCTGTCTGTACTCGCGCGAGCGGTGGCATCGGCCCCGCTGTCGTCCAGAGCGCCGCGCAGCGCCGCCACCACCGTGCTATGTCGATCCCGTCCAGTGCGGCGCCCCACTGCCGGTCGTCGAGGCCGAGCTGATCCAGCGCCCGGGCCAGCTCGGCGGCCAGCTCCGGCCGCCTTGTCCGCGACCTGACCCCGCCGCCGGCGGGCCGGCGGCGCGTCATCAGCGCCGGATGAACGGCCGGCCAAGCTCCTCACTCGCGGCGCGGCGTCAGGGTGGCGATGGCCGCGGCCAGGAAAGGACCAGCGAGCAGGGTCCGGTCCCGGTTGGCCGCCGCGACGGCCACCAGCGCGCCGTCATCGAGACGCAGCTCCATGACCAGCGGTATCTTCCCGAAGCCGATGGCCTCCCCCGGCGCGGCAAAGCGCATCGAGTCCTCCGGGAGCCGCACCGGCACGACCAACAGCCGCGGGATCAGCCAGCCCTGGTGCACGATCAGGACGTCGTGCACCCACACTGCCCGGGCTCGGCGCAGACCCGACCGGTGCCGACCCGGGCGGAAGCCTGCCAGCGACCAGATCCGGCACCGGAAGGTCGCGCCGGCCCGGCCCAGCTGACGGCGCTGGCGCCAGCGGGCCGCCGCCGACACGACGACGGCGGAGACCACCGCGGACAGCAGCACCTGCAGCACGGTGGTCATCGCGGCCTCCCAGGGACGGGACGGCGAGCCCCGCGACGGCAGGGACTCGGGGTGGCGAGTCTCGTTCCGCTACCGGTTCCCCGCGTCATCCCCCGCGGAGGAGCCGGCCGCGTCCCGCGGCGCCGCGGCGACACGCGGGCCATGTCCGTCTCCCCTCAGGCGCTGTCGCGGGCGGCGGTCCAGGTGTCGTGCGCGCGACGGACCCGGGTCCACAGGGCGCGCAGCTCGGCGGGCGGGGCGTCGAGACGCAGCCCGAACTCGCCGTCGAGCACGTCGAGCCAGTCACCGAGCTGCTCGCAGGTGCGCGTGGTGCTGGCCGCACCGTCGGTGCGGGTGAACACGGCGCCGCGGACCAGCGCAGTGCCGGTCGGGTGCCGCCGCTGCGCCGTCGGGGTCTTCGCGAAGCTCGACTCGGCCGAGGTCCGGTGGTAGCGGTGCCGGTCGGCGAACACGCTCATCGGCACGGGCTGGTCGACGATGCTGACACCGCCGAAGGAGCCACCGCGGTCGTGCGTGAAATGCCAGTCCCCGACTCCGCCCGCCGCCACCTCGCTCAGCGCGAAGCGCATCGGGCCTTGCGCGTAGACGCCGGTCACCAGCGGCAGCGGGTCGTGCAGCGCGTCGCCGAGACCGGCGTCGACGTACCACCGGCCGCCGGGGTTGCCCTCGGTCGGGCAGCCGTCCACGAGCAGTGCGGCGTGGTTGCGCAGCGTCGACGCCTGCGGGCCGGCGGCGTCGTGCACGCCGGCGACCGCCGCGCTCACCCGGTAGCCGAGGTCGGCCAGCAGCGTCGCGAAGGCGCCGTTGAGCTGGTAGCAGTACCCGCCGCGCGTGGTCCGGGCGACGCGGCGCGCCGAGGCGGCCGGGTCGATCCCCCAGTCCTCGGCGAGGTGGATCCAGAAGGTCTCGTACGGGACGCGCTCGACGTGCGCCCGGTGCAGCCGGGCCAGCGCCGCGGCCGACGGCGGCTCCGCGGGCAGGTCGAGGCGGCGCAGGTAGGCGATGGTCGTCGGGTTCATGTCGTCCTCCGGGAGTCGGGTGCTGAGGACCACCCTGGAGCCGCCGTGGTCCGTCGACCAGGTCCACTGCGGGCCGGCGTTACCGGACCATTCCGCTGAGCGCTCCGCCGACCCGGGCGACCGCGTCGGCGATGGCACGCTCGCGCACGTTGCCGAAGCCGAGGACGAGCTGGGCGGGATCGGCGCTGCCGTCGCTGCGGAAGCGGCTCATGCCGTAGACGGCGACGGACTCCCGGGCGCAGGCCTCGACCGCCTCCTGCTCGGTCACCGGCGCGGGCAGCCGCAGGACGGCGTGGCAGCCCGCGGCCAGCCCGGTGACGGCCACGCCGGGGGCGTGCCGGGCGACGGCCGCGACGAGGACCTCGCGGCGCCGCTTGTAGAGCGCCCGCATCTGCCGCAGGTGCCGGTCGTAACGACCGGACTCGATCATCGCGGCCAGCGCGAGCTGGTCGAGCCCCGGAGCGCCGCGGCCGAGCAGCTGCTTCTCCGCCAGGACGGCGTCGCGCAGCCGCGGCGGGCACACGATCCAGCCCATCCGCAGCGTCGGCGAGAGCGTCTTGCTCGTCGAGCCCATCGCCACGACCCGGTCCGGAGCGAGACCCTGCACGGCACCGACCGGCTGGCGGTCGTACCGGAACTCCGCGTCGTAGTCGTCCTCGATCACGAAGCCGTCCCGGTCGTGTGCCCACGCGGCGAGCTGCTGGCGTCGCGGCGGGGCCAGCACGACGCCGGTCGGCGCCTGGTGCGCCGGCGTGACCACGACGGCCCGGGCCGGGGTGCGGGCCAGTGCCGCGACGTCCAGGCCCTCCTCGTCGACCGGTACGTGCACGACCTGCATGCCGCTGCGCCGGACGATCGCGTCGTGGTCGACCGGGCCGGGGTCCTCCAGCGCCACGGTGGTGACGCCGGCCGGTCCCATCGCGCGCAGCACGAGGTTGAGCCCGTACCGGAAGCCCGCGCAGACCACGACGGAGTCGGCCCGGACCGCCGCTCCGCGCACCCGGCGCAGGTAGCCGGCCAGCAGCTCGCAGAGCTCCGCCGAGCCGCCGCCGTACTCGTCCGTGAGGTCCTCGGCGGTCGCGCGCCGGGCGGCCTCCCCCATGGCCCAGACCCAGTCGCGGACGGGGAAGCTGCGCACGTCCGGCACGCCGTACTCGAAGTCGACGTCCCACCGCGGCCGGGCCGGGCGCGCGGCCGGGGCCGGGGCGTCGTCCCCGGCGGCGGCCGCCACGACGGTGCCGGCACCCTGGGTCGACTGCAGGTAGCCCTCCGATTCGAGCTGCTCGTACGTGTCGACGACCACGCCGCGGGAGACGCCGAGTTGCGCGGCGAGCGCCCGCGATGCCGGCAGCCGCTCACCACGCTCCAGCCGTCCCGACCGGATGGCGTCCCGGAACCACCCCTGCAACTGGAAGCCGAGCGACCGCCCGGAGCCGCGGTCGAGGGCGATCAGCAGTTCGGGACCGCCGCGCGTCCAGTCGAGTGCCACGCCGACAATCTTCGCCACGCCGACCCACGAGTCCACCGGGACTCCCCCTACCTGCCCCGCTCGGCCGACAACGGGGGAACCATGACGGGACCGCAGTGGCACACTTGCACCCGAAGGGAGGGCCCGTCCATGCCTGAAGACGTCGACCGGCGGCAATCGCCGACGGATCCCGTTCCCCCGAGACCGTCCGACTTCGACGAGGGGTTCGCCGCGAGTGCGGCGTCCGACGGGCTCCGGCGGGTGTGGCGAGCGGCTGAGCCGGACCTGCCGGTCGAGATCGAACCCTTCTCCTTCCTCTCGGCTGAGCTGCTCGATCACCTGTCCCTGGCGCTCGCGCTCACGCCCGGCCAACTACTGGTCGATCTGGCCTGCGGACGCGGCGGCCCCGGCCTGTGGCTCGCCCGAGCAGCCGGCGCGTCGCTGATCGGCGTCGACTTCTCCTCCGTCGCGGTCGAGCACGCGACCGCCCGCGCCGACCTGTTCGGGCTCGGCGACCGAGCCCGCTTCGTCGTCGGGGACCTCACCGGGACGGGCCTACCTGACGCCAGCGCGGACGCCGCGGTCTGCGTCGACGCGATGCACTTTCCCGCCGACCCGGCGGCGGCGGCCGCGGAGGCCGCCAGGATTCTCCGCCCGGGCGGCCGCCTGGTCCTCACCAATTGGCAACCCCGCAGCCCGCAGGACTCGCGGCTCCCGCCCCGCCTCCGCCACCGCACCTGGGGGTCCATCCTCGACCAGGCCGGCTTTACCGACATCCGGGTCGAGGCCCGGCCCGAGTGGCACGACGTTTTCACCCGGGTCTACCGGACCGCGCTGGACGCCGGCGACCCGGCCGGCGACACCGCGCTGGCCGATCTGCAGGACGAAGCAAGGCGGCGCCTGGAGACCGCCGACCTGGTCGACCGGGTGGTCGCCACTGGCACAAGGCCCGGAATTGGGTAGCTGCCAGACCGGGTGACATCCGAGGCCATGCGCCTCGTACAGCCCTACGGACGCGGTCGGCAGGATCCTCCAGTTGACGCTTGATAAAGCAGATGCTTGAGTAAGCGAATGCGCACCGCCGTCGAGGATCAGCAGCTCGATGCCCTGTTCACCGCGCTCAGCGACCGCACCAGGCGAGACATCGTGGCCCGGCTCAGCGTGGGGGACGCGACGGTCAAGGATCTGGCGGAGCCGTACGCCATGAGCATGCAGGCCGTCTCCCAGCACATCCGGGTCCTCGAGCGGTCCGGCCTGATCAGCCAGGGACGGCACCGGCAGACCCGGCCCTGTCGGCTCGAACCCGCGGCGCTCGAGGCCGCGCTGTCGTGGATTGAGGGGAGCCGGCGCACGTGGTCCGACCGCATCGACCGGCTGGAGACGCACCTCGCCCGCGTGCAGGAGCGCGAGCGGTGAACGACGACGAACTCGTCTACCGGCGGGTCCTCCGCGCGCCGCGCGAGCTGGTGTGGCGGTGCCTGACCGAGCCCGCCGAGCTCGCGCAGTTCTGGGGCCCGAGCGGCATGGCCACGCCGATCGACGGCATCGTCGTCGAACTCCACCCCGGTGGCCGGTTCGAGACCCTGATGCTCGGCGAGCACGGCAGTCACCGGATGGTCGCCACCTTCACCGAGGTCGTCCCGCCCGAACGGCTCGCCTGGGTCGAGTCGGCGACCGGGATGCACACCATCAGCACGCTCGACGACCTCGGCGACGGCAGCACGGCAGTCGTCATCCAGCAGCGGAACGTGCCCGAGGCGATGCGCGTGCCCGAGGCCCGCGCCGGCTTCGTCAGCTCCCTCGACAAGCTCGAGGAGCACCTCGCTCACCTCACCAAGGGAGACCGATCGTGACCGACCCGCAGACCTGGGTAGCTCCGACCTACCAGGGGCTGGCCGACCTTCTCACCGCCGCGGCCGCCCACACCTGGGACGCCCCGTCGCTCTGCGAAAAGTGGCTGGTGCGCCATGTGGTCGCGCACGTGACCATGCCGGTGCGGCTGACTCCCGAGCAGTTCGGGGCCGAGATGGCGGCGGCCGGCGGCGACTTCACCGTGCTGTCCGACTCCGTGGCCATGCGGGACGCTGCGCTGCCCGTCGCCGACCTCCTGGACCAGCTCCGATCGCCCCGGCTGCACGCGTGGGTGCCGCCGGGCGGCGGTGCCCCCGGTGCACTCAGCCATGCCGTCATTCACTCCCTGGACGTGACGGTCGCGCTCGACCGGCCCGCGGTCGCACCGGCAGCGGCCAGGACCGCCGTCCTCGACCAGCTCACCGCCGCCGGCGGCACCGTGTTCGGGGTCGACCTGACCGGTGTCCGGCTCGAGGCCGCCGACGCCGACTGGAGCTGGGGAGACGGCCGGCTCGTTCGCGCCGACAGCGGCTCGCTGGTGGCACTCCTGAGCGGCCGAGCGCTGCCCGACGGCCGGACACTGGCCCGAGGCTGAGTGGCCGGGTTCTGACACTGGGGTGGTGGGGATGGCGAAGCCGGTGCTGGTGGCGGTGGCGGACGAGCCGGGCGCCGCGGAGCTGGTCGGCGCGGAGCTGAGCAAGCGGTACGGCGCGGACTACCGGGTCGTGTGCGAGCGGTCGCCGACGGCTGCCCTGCGGGAGCTGGAAGCCGCCCGGGACAGCGGGGAACGGGTCGCCCTGCTGCTGGCCGACCTGCGGATGCCGGAGATTGCACGGGCTACATCCGAACCGGAACGCACATCTCGGCTCCCGATCACCACCGGCCACCGTCGCCGTTCGAGACGAGCATGCCCGGAGTCTTCGCCCTCGGCGACGTCCGGCACGGATCGGTCAAACGCGTCGCCGCCGCGGTCGGTGAAGGCTCCGTCGCCATCCGGCAGGTGCACGACTACCTCGCCCCCGCCGCGCCCTGACCACTGTTCGACCGTGGTCCGCGCACCGGCACGACTGTTTCACTAGGTCCGTACGCGCTCATTCCAATCTCAGGGATGTGTTGGGAGGAGACGACTGAGACCATTGCTGAAAGCGTGTCCTGGCAGAGGAAGCTTTATGGACGCATTTACGCCGATCGTGGTGGCGGTCGGCGCCGGCGCGGTCGCAACGGCGGTGCGGACCCGCCGGTTGCGCAACCCGTGGACCTTCATGGTGCTGGCCAAGGCCAACAACCGACATCCGGTGCGAGCGGAGGACGGTGTCCTGGGCGGCAGCACGCAACAGGCGGTCGACCTGCTGGCCGACAAGCACTTCGGTGGATCCTTCGAGCGGGTCACCCTGGGCGACCTCTTTCCGGTGTTGTGCAGTCCGGAGTGGACAGAGGCGACAGCGGTCATGCTCGGTTGCCTGATCCGGCACAACCGGGTTCCGCGGAGCTTCCGGCCGCCAGGCTGGGGCCAGTACGAACTCCTCCGGGCCTACTGGGTGCCGCGTCCGAGCCGGCGCCGGGACTACGCGAGGCCCCGCACGGCCGTGGATTATGTCCAGCTCGCGAGCACCTACGCCGCCCTGCGCGTGCAGGCTGAGGACGGCGCCATCGAGCGAGTGCCGGCCGAGTGGTTCCGCGGGCACCTGCGGGCGCGGAACGGCCCGGCCGAGGAGGCGCCGATCGGAGTCCTGCTGCGCTCACTGGAACCGGGCGAGGGCTCCCCGGCCTGGCAGCAGGACGCCGCCAACTCCCGCCGCTGTATCACCGGCCGGCTCAAGCGCGAAGCCGTGCTCGACCCGGAGTTCGACGACGACGTGCCCGAGCTCGAGCCCGACAGGTTCGCGGCCGCGTTCCGGGTGATGTCCCGCCGTGAGATACGCCAGTCCTGACCCGCCCGCCGCCTTTGCCGTTGCGGGAGTGGGCCCACCGGCCGCCACCGCATCGGTCCACCGACCGGGTCAGCCGACCTGGAACTGGCGCACCGTCCGGTAGTCCTGGTCGACCACGACGAACGCCCGCCGGCCCTTCAGGTCGTATGCCACCGACCACTGGGTGTGTCCCTGCCGCACGTCGGCGAGCAGACCGAGCACCTGCCGCGGGTCGAGCCGGCCCCGGGCCGCGGCGAGCCGGGTGGTCGCGGTACGCCAGCGGCGGTCGGCCTGCCGGGAGGCTTCGGTCGAGGTGGCCTGCTGGAAGTTGACCATGACCTGCCACGGCTGGTCGCCGCGCGGGATCACCGTGAACCGGCCGCCGACGAACTCCACGATCGCGGAGGCGCCGGTCGCGTCGGCGACGAAGTAGTGCAGCGGCGGGCCGCCGTCGAAATCCAGGTCGTACGCGTCGAGCACCGCGATCGCCTGGCGGACCGTACGGGCCTGCTCCAGTACCAGCCGCATGATCCGGACGCTGCCGACCAGGGCCCGGCCGGGCCGCCGGGTGGCCACCGCGGCCTCCTCGGCCGCCATGCCGACCGCGAGGCCGTGCTCGTTCATCCCGTCGAACGGCAGCAGCGGCGCCCGCAGCAGCGCCCGCCGGCCGGCCGGGGTGTCCAGCTCGGCGACGTGGGCCTGGTCGTAGCCGAGGTAGGAGATGTCCACGACCGACGTCGTCGCCGTCCCGCCCGGCGG